>JAHBTD010000003.1:0-300000 GCA_019638775.1 Fimbriimonadaceae bacterium
CCCCCCCCCCCCCCCCCCGTATTTCCACCGTGTTTTTTGCAAGATGCAGATTTCGGAATGGATCTTGTCTGAAAGAAAAACGTTCGTAATTCTAAGGACTGCCCTCCCATGATTCACGCATTTATCGCATTAGTTTCTATACAGTCGGCGGACGTGACCTACAAAGTCATGGACGTCGAGACGCGCACCGTTCGTGTCGCCCGATACGGTACGCAACGTTCCGACACTCTCACGCTTGAGCGAAATGGTCAGACGATTACGATCAAGCTAACGAACATGACTGAGCGCTTTCAGGGTCGCCGAAACACCTTCTCCGTGGGGGATTCGGTGAGCTATGATCGAGAGCTCAAGAGCGGTATGGTGATTGACCGCAATTCGCTTCGCAAGAGTTAGCGGTTAGCAAAGCGCTAACAGCAGACAGTTATCGGCGATCTTTGCAATTCGTCGCTGGTGACTGCAAAAAATAGAAGAGGCTGATGGAGATTCCGTCAGCCTCTTTGTTTTGGTGAGATCGGATTTCTGATTGAAGTTAGAACCTAAATCCGTATCCAACCCAAACAACGTATTGCGCCTTCGCGCCCTTTAGATTAGGCTGTCCGTAGCTAGCGGTGAACGAGAATCCTTCAGGCAAGAACTTGATCGGGCCACTAACTCCGACCCATGACGAGCCATCACGCCCGGTGACGTGGTCCGCCATGATCGAATAGTCCTTGAAGATCGGGAAATCGACACCGAACATTCCGCGGCTATCGCCATCTTGCATCCACCCGAGATGGATGTTCGCGCAGCCTACGTCGGCGCGGCCCACAAGATAGGATTGCGAGTAGGGCTTGCTGACGGCCATGTATCCACCAGAGAGGGCATATTTGCCGTTGTCTGAATCGAAAAGTTTAATCTTCATGTGAAGGCTGGTGCCGCCGTCGAAATCGTTCTCCCAGCCACATTCCACGCGATCGGCAAAGCCAAAGTTTCCAGCGTTGAAGCTTGGCCAGCGCCTGATGCCGCGCTCTCCGGTGGCAAACCATTCGAGGGAGCACTCTCGATGCCCGAGCATATCGGCAATGGGCATCAGGTTCAGCCCTGTGGGACCCGCAAGGGTCGATGAGGCAGCACACATCAGTCCGCCTAAAACAAAGAATCTCATCCGCATTTGTGTTCTCCAGCTAAGGGCGCACCCTTGAGTGCGGATTTCAACTACGGCCTGCCCCAGCTTCGCCAAGCCCGAGACACGACAAATCATCCGCTTCTTGCTAAGTCATAGATTCCATGTCAGGAGCCGGGGTCTCCAGGTATTTCTTGCAGGTGAAGCAGTCACCGAGAATTCTTCGTGGGCTCGGGGCAATAATGGGTTGGGAGATTCAATGAACTTATCGAACGAAAAGCTGACACTGTTAGGATCGAAATACTCTGGCTATTTGGAGGGTTCGCTTGTCGATGACCTGATGTCGGACTTCGGTATCAACTTCGCGGCGGGGCATTGGTGTGCGGGGGAGTTCTTCGACCGCTTTTGCACTGTCGGCTACAACAGCAACGACCCCAGTTTCGTCGATGGTATTGTTCATCAGATTGAGCGGGTGGCCAAGGCCAGTATCAAGGGAATTGAGTTTCACGAAGTCGTGTTTTTGGATAAGGCGGGGCAGCCGGATCGAGCCCAAATCGACGCGGTTCGGGGGGCGCTGACGAAGTATGGCGTGGTCCCTACGAACATGAACATGAACACCTGGACGAACCCGAAATTTAAGTTCGGGGGCGTCACCCACCCCGATGCCGGCATTCGCAAAGAGGCTTTGGCGCAGATCCACACGGGCGTCGAATTGGCGAAAGAGATTGGCTGTGTGAGTTGCAATCTTTGGCCAGGATCGGACGGTTGGGATTACCACTTTGAGGTGGATTACGGTCAGCGGCTGCGGTGGTACATCGATGCGAATACCGAGATCGCCGAGCATTGCGACCGCCTTGGGCTGAAGTTCGGCAACGAATCCAAGCAGAAGGAGCCCCGCGAGGGCAACATGATCATCAATACCGTCGCCAAGGCGGCCTGTGTGGCGGTCGAAGTGAACCGCAACCTTGGCAAGACGGTGATGGGTGTGGTGATCGACTACGGGCACGAGCAGATGGTTGGCAACACCCCTGCCGATTCGCTTTATCTGCTCAAGACTCTTAATGTCCCCATCGCCAACTTTCACATCAACGGTGCAAAGTTCAACAGCAACGACGAGGACCGTATTGCGGGCACCGACGATATTTGGCGGCTCGTGGAGTTCTGCTATGCCGCCATCGACACCGGATACGACGGCTGGTTTGGAGAGGATCAGTTCACGTATCGGACCGAGCAAGTGGAGTCGATGATCCTCTCACGCGAGTTCTTTGCGAACTGTATGAAGAAGGCGTTGATGATCTATGCAAAGCGGCCGGACTTGGTTGCCGCACAGAACACGGGCGACGCGGGCCGGGTGATCCAGGTTGTGAAGAAGATTATCTATAACGGGTGAGTCGTGAGTCGTGAGTAGTGAGTCGGGAGTGGTGCTTGAGACTGTACGGCGATCATTCTTGAATGCGGGCAAGGCAAAACGCTCGTTCAGTTCAGATAACGGTCAGTACCCTTACAAAGTGAAGCAGAGCTCTAATCCCAGAGCCTCGCTGAGCCGTCACGCGGTCCCATTTCATTCCAGCTGCGGTCATCGATGTATTTCCAAACGATGATAGCGATTCCAGGGATCGTGACGAGAAGCAACCAGGGCGAGACAAGGAAACTGAGCAAGAGGGCGACAACGATGAGCCCGATACCCATTTCGTATCGGCCTGTTCCGAGCCAACAAAGGAATTCAAAGAAGGCGAAAATCTCCACGCTTAAGCAACTTCTACGCAGGTTCGGAGCTCGGGTTGCGTGGACCCGTCTAAGGGTTGATGCAGGGATCACTTGACTCGAATTGAACCCAGACGCTGCCTTTCCTGACCTCTGTCCCAAGTTTTTGGTCGCACATTTAGGAAGACCGTCGTATACTGTGTGCATGGCTTCGCCCGTAAAGATTGATCCGGAGATTCTCGCAGGTACCCCGGTCTTCTGGGACACGAAGGTACCGGTTCAAGCGTTGCTTGCCTATATTGAAGGTGGGGAAACGCTGGATGAGTTTTTGGTGGACTTCCCGTCGGTTAGCCGTGAAACGGCGATCACGTTTTTAGAATCCGCCAAAGCAGCGCTCGTCGAGAAGAGCTTGCAACTGGCTTGATTTTCTGTTACCTGTCTGTTCCTTGTGATATCTGAAGTCGGATATCCCAGTCTCCGGTAACAACTGCCACGGGGCTTTACCTATTTTCCTATGATCATTGCTGAAACGCACCGTCTTATCATTCGGCCCTGGACGCTTGACGATACTGCTGATGCTTATGAGGTGTACCGGCATGATGAGGTTACTCGCTGGCTCAACGCACAACCTATGGCAAGCATCGAAGCTCAGCGAGAGGCTTTGCAAACTCGGATTCACCTGTTTAAGGAGACCTACAACTGGGAATACGGCTTCTATGCCCTTGAATTGAAGAGCACTCAGAGGGTGATCGGCGCGGCGATCTTGAAGCCCTTGCCCGACGATGAGCGGGTCGAAATAGGGTGGCATCTCGGCCCCGAGCACTGGGGCAAAGGCTACGCTACGGAATCGGCGCGGGCGCTGCTTGCGTATGGTTTCGTGAAGCGAGACCTCAAAACAATCTACGCGATCACTCTTCCCGAGAATACACGCTCGCAAGCGGTTTGTCGGCGACTGGGAATGGAGGACATCGGACTCACCGAACGTTATCACGGTCTGGTGTTGAAGCTCTATTCTCTAACGCGGGAAGATTGGGATGCGGATACGCGGTCAAGCCTGCCGAACGAATTTTATCAGCCCATGTAGGGCGATGGGAATCTATGCCGCACATTCACCTTATGACCAGCGCGAACCTTGTGGAGAACGTCGATGTACCAGATATTCTGCGGTATCTCGTTGAAACGTTGTGTGGGCAGGACACGATTCAATCGGCCTCGGTCAAGGCTTATCACAGCATGTTTACCGCTTGGGAGATGGGTGAAGGAGCCGCGCATGGCTTCGCCCATTGTCAGGTCAGCATCTTGGCGGGGAGACCAGAGTCGACAAAAACTGCGATTGCAGACGCGATGTGGGCCACGCTTCGGGACGCGTTTGCACACTCGGTTGAAGGGCAAGAGGCCAACCTAACGCTTGAGGTTAGGGAGATGGAGATGCGAACATATCGGAAGTGAGCGACAGGTTGTGAGTGGTGAGTCGCTAGGCACGATTGCATGGTCTGAAATCGCTCTCAACCTCTTTCAGGAATCTTCAGAGATCGCATCACTTGATCCCAGTTCATCACCCATCGCGAAACACGACTCACTCCCATCAACTTTCCCCTAATTTTTACGGGCACATAACCGAAACCTAAAGTGATGGTCGAGCTTTTGTGTCGCCTGCTGGGAGCGTGGTTTCTCGCTGGCTTGTCTTATGCGTACGAAGTACCTCCTTTCGAGGGCGCTTGGAAGACGCTATTGTTCTTCGGCGCGTATTCGATTTTCGGGTATCTGCTTGAGCGTCGCAAGTTCAAAAACGCAGGCGTAGCCGGGATTTTCGCCGTTGCCGATGCCTTCTGCATAGCGCATCTTCTTGGCGTTGCCGGATACCTCGATCAGGCCGGCTTTCTCGTTTTAGCTCCACTTGTTTATGCGGCGGCTAAGTACGGCTCGCTTCCCACCGCAATGGCGCCGCTTTGTGCGGGCAGCCTGCTGCTGATGGACAACATTTTTCGCAACGCAAAAGCCCCCACTCCCATGCTGCTTGTGCAGGTGATTGGTGTGATGGCGGTCGGGGTGATGGCGAATCATCGGCGGATCATCGTTACGACGACCCGGCAGCTTATCCAAGAGGAGATTCAGCCACTTGCCGGAATTGAGCCTGAAGCGTACATGGAACTGCGCGAAAGCTTCCGGAAGCTACGCGATCTCTATCGTGATCTTGAGTTTAAGAGCCGCCGTGACCGACTTTCGATGCAGCTCTTTGAGGCTTCGCTTGGCGAAGGCGAGAATTTCTTCCGCAATCTTTCTGCCCAGATTCAAGAGACGACCGGGGCTGAGAGCGCGAACATCTATACACTGGCCCAGTTTGCAAACCACCTCGTCGTTCAGGCCTCTGCTGGAGAGGTTCCTGCGACTCTGCAAGATGCCTCGCTTAACGTCAACCTCAAGCAGGCTCCCTCCTCGATTCTCGCCGATGCTGAAGAGGCTCTCTCGGCGATCTCGGAGGAGAACCGCTCCACGTTTGCAAATGTTTTGCTTCGTGATAGCGGACGTGTGATCGGCATGCTCACTCTACGGCACTCCAATGCAGCGCAGCTCGATGAAGCACGGGTTATTGGCAGCGAGATTGAGGCTATCACAGTTAGGCTCATCAAGGACGAACAGGAGCGGCAGGTTGTACGGCGGCGAGTCAAGCAGGCCGAGCTTTTGTACGATATTTCGATCACGGCTGCGGGGGCGGAGACAGCGAATAGCCTCGGTGCGCGCGTTCTGCGCGAGATGGCCCCGATGTTCGATGTCGATCACCTGGGAATCAGTTGGCTTGACGGTGAGGAGGCGATCTTGGCTGCTCAGCACGGAAAGCCTGCTCGTGTGCTGGACATTATGAGTTTTGCGGGAGGACCCGGACTAGCGGGATGGCTGAACACAGAGGCTCCTGAGTTGATCCTCTTTGATACCGGCGACGATGCACGCTGTTCTTCGAAAGAGGCGCTCAAGATGCGCATCGGCAGTTTTGCGCTGATCCCGATCTCCTTTGACGATAAACCCTATGGCTATCTCACCGCCGCGACTCATCGCGTTGGGGGAGTGGACATTAAAGAGGTTGAGTCCTTGCGGATGATCGCAGCAGAGATGGGCCAAGCGCTTGCTCGACTCCTACAGCTTGAGTCGGGCGCTACTGGTATGGCGACACCCGGCGAGTTTCAGCGAATTGTTGCAGCTTCGGGGAACGGTTGCATGGTTTATTTGCAGCCGTTGAAAGTCGAGCAGATGATCGAAACCTTCGGCAAGCCGATGTTTGAGAACGCTCTGCGCACCTATGCACGACGATTGCGAGCGAAGCTCCCTATTGGTGGAGCGGCTTGTCGGCGGGCCGAGGGTGACTTTGTTGTCTTTCTGCGTGACGTGGACGACAAGGCGGCGCGAAGCTGGGCAAATGAAGTGGCGGCAATGGCCTCTTTTATCGGTATCACGCTTCCCGATCATAAAACGCGCGTTCCGCTTGCGATGCGCAGTAAGGTTGCGTTGATCGGTTCGGTGGCAGCGACAACGGACGAATCGGAGCAGTTGATCGCCTAGCGGTCAATGTTCATTCCACGCCTCATCCCTTAAAGGTGATAGCCGGATTCCTCTTCGTCATCGGAAGCGTAAAGCTCAATCCACTCTTCGGGAATCTTGGAGCCGCCTTTTTCCCGAGCCTTCATTGCTTCTTCAAAGGTCATCTGACGGGGGTTCTCCCACTTCAAATCCTTGGAAGCCAGCATATAGTTGAAGTAATCGACATTGTCGCACAGTCCAGCAAACTGCTCCATTCCCGGGCCGTAGGCCGTTGTGATGACGTACTCATTGGTGTGGTTTAGGCAGGTCCACCCGGTCTTTGAGTAGTTTCCGATGACCATTCCCAGTGTTGCGTTCAATCCCCGCATGAAGATTGACCCCCCGAAGGGGGATTTGCCGTCGGTGGCGTCTGCGATCAACTGTGCGTCCTCGGTCGACATTTTCAGACCGAGCTTGCTTTCCATAACATCCTTTACATGCGATGCCTTTGCTTTTGAGCCGAGGGCGGAGCTGAGGGGGCCGTAGCTGCACTTCATGCCAAGCAGGGTACGAAGACCGCCAGTGGAATCGAAGTATTCGTCGCCCGAGCCGTTAAGGTTTATTCCGCCAGTCGCGTGGTCAGCGGTGATGACGACCAGTGTTTCGCCGTCGGCCTGAGCGAATTCTATAGCGACCTTGACGGCTTCTTCAAAGGCGAGTTGATCATAGATCGCACCGGCGAGATCGTTTCCGTGGCACGCATGGTCGATGCGTGCCCCTTCGATCTGAAGCAGAAATCCGTTTGAGCCCCCCTTCAGATTGTCGATGGCGGTCATTGCCATTTCAGCAAGGGTGGGTGTGACGCGGGATATCTCTTCGCTGTTCATGGCATCCACCGAGTACGGGACATGACTGTCGTTAAAGATTCCGAGAATCTTGCCTGCTTTTAGACCCTTAAGCTCGTCGCTTGTCTTGACCACCTTATAGCCCGCAGATGCGTACTTGGCGTACAGGTCCATCTTGTCCTTTCGTTTGGCGGGGTTGAAGAACTTGTCGCCGCCGCCCATGAGAACGTCCAGCTTATTGTCAAGATACAGCTCAGCAATCTTCCCTTCGAGCCCTCGGCTTTCGATGGCGACACCGAATCCAGCCGGAGTCGCGTGGGTGATTGTTGCTGTGGTGACTAAGCCGGTGCGAACGCCTGCCTCGTGCATGATGTCGGCGATGGGTCGCAGCTTGGTGCCGTCCGGATACATGTTGACCTGGGCGTTCCAAATCCTCCTGCCCGACCCCCACGTGGAACTTGCCGCAGAGGAATCGGTGACCAGCGAGCTTAGCGAGCGGGTGTCTTGGAGGCCGTTGACGACGAAATCCTGGCGCATCAACCAGCTCCAATAGCTGGCGCTTCCGTTCATCATTTCCGAAAGTTGGGTTGCCATGGTTGGCACACTCGCAGCCATGCCGTCGGAAACGCAAAAGATGATGTTCTTGGCCTTTTTGCCGGGCCTCTGTGCATGGGCAAGTTTTGGGATGCCTAGGAGGCTTCCGGCGAATCCGGCAGAACCAGCAGCGAGCAGATTTCGGCGTGAAAGTTTCATGGCGTCGCTTTCATTTTACGCTCCTCTGACGCTCTTAAACCGGTGTTAACGAAGTCTTAGCAGAAGTCATGACTTGGCAGACCGTGCCGTTTCGTTACAGGGTTTGATCTTTCGCTCGCTTTCGATTTGACGTCGGATTGAGCCTGCCGCAGGGGTAATCTGCCTGTCATTGACTATACAGTCGAGGCTAACCGTGACATCAAGATTCCCCAAACTTCCCTTTGCGCTCCTTTTGCTGATCTTCGCAACGTTATCGCTCGCTCAGCAAACGACTCGCCCCAAGCCACCTATGGATACTCGGGAGGAGATCTCCAAATTCTTCCCCTACCGCAAAGGTTCCAACACGGCCGAGCGTCTTGCAGGGTACGAGATTCGGATGAAGATGGAGAAAGACTCGTTCTTCTCCAAGTTGATGTGGCGCAACGTCGGGCCGGAGCATCAGAGCGGGCGCGTCCTCGCTATCGCAACACCGCTGAACAAACCGGACGACCTCTATGTAGCGTTCGCTACAGGCGGGTTGTGGCGAACCCGAGATTGGGGTATTAGCTGGGAATCGCTCTTCGATCAAGAGAGCAGCTTTGGTATCGGGCAAATTGCCCTGAGCGCCGATGGTCAGACGATTTGGGTGGGCACGGGAGAGCCCAATAGCCAGCGAACCAGCTATCAAGGCACGGGAGTCTTTAAGAGCACCGACAGCGGCAAGACTTGGCAGCACATGGGGCTTGCCGATACGAATCATATTGGCGCTGTGGTGATGGACCCGAAAAACCCGAACACGGTCTATGTCGCGGCTTTAGGACACCTTTACTCGGCTAACGATGATCGTGGGGTTTTCAAGACGACCGATGGTGGTAAGACTTGGCAGCACGTCCTCAAGATCAACGATTTGACGGGCGTTGCTGAGCTTGTGATGGACCCCACCAATTCAAATGTGCTGTACGCATCGGGATGGGAGCGCGAGCGTCGGGCGTGGGACTTCCGTGATTCTGGCCCGGGCACGGCAGTTTTTAAGTCGGTGGATGCGGGCAAGACCTGGACGAAGCTCACGAACGGCCTTCCGAGTGGTGACCTTGGGCGTATCGGGCTTGCCGTGGCGAAGTCAAAGCCCAACGTCCTTTATGCGTTTGTTGACAACTGGAATGCCGACCCTGACTCGATCTACGAGGACGAATATACGCCCTCGGGCCAGCTGACCCCACGTCGATTTATGCTGCTCGACAAGGATAAGTTTGTGGCTGTCGAAAAGGCCACGATGACGGGATTCTTGCGCAGCACCATGCCGGCAGGAACCGATATCGACAAGGTTATCGCCGATGTCGGCAGTGGGAAGATGACGCTGAGCGATGTGATGGCGGCGATGGAGAAGAGGAACCCCGAGATCTTCACACTGGAGCGCGTCACCCATGAGATTTATCGCTCGGATGACTCGGGCAAGACCTGGAAGCGGACGCACGGATATAAGTTTGGCAATCACGGCGGATACTACTGGGGCAAGATTCGAGTAAATCCGAACGACGAAAATGACCTTGTGACGATGGGCGTGAGCCTGCTTCGATCACGCGATGGCGGCAAGTCGTGGGAGCGGACTGGCTTTGGCCTCCATGCCGACCATCATGAGTTTTTCTATGATCCAAAGGTCAAAGGAAGGCTGCTCTCTGGCAACGACGGTGGTCCCTACATCTCGGGCGATGACGGCAAAACTTGGCGACATCTGAATAACCTCCCGGTTGGGCAGACGACCACGTTAGCCGTGGACATGAAGACCCCTTACAACATCTACGTGGGCCTACAGGACAACGGCACGATCGTTGGGCCGAGCAACTCCCCGATCGGGCGAGGCTCGACAAGCCCGTGGAAGTCCATCGGAGGTGGAGACGGAAGTTGGGTTGCAGTTGATCCCCGTGATAATGGGGACGTCGTTTACATCGCGTCGCAGTTTGGATTTCACTCGCGGCTAAATCAGGCCACGGGCGAGCGTGCTTCGGTGACTCCGCCCGACCGTCCCGGCGAATCTGAGAACCGCTTTAACTGGATATCTCCACTCATCATCTCTTCGTTCCACCCGGACATCCTTTACTGTGGAGCACAGCGTGTTTATCGCTCATTTGACCAGGGCAGAACTTGGTCGCCGATCAGCGCCGATCTCACGAAGAACCGGCCTGTGGGCGATGTTCCGCACTCCACGATCAAAACGCTGGCCGAGAGTCCGCTGCGATTTGGGCTCCTTTATGCGGGGACCGACGACGGCAAGGTGATGATGACGCCGGATGGCGGCCTCACCTGGCGAGACATTTCGACTCCAGAAAACGACAAGTGGGTGTCACGCGTGGTGGCTTCGAAGTGGGATGTGAACACGGTTTACGTGACCCAGTCGGGCTATCGAGACGACGATTACAAGGCGTATATCTGGAAGTCCACGGATCAAGGCAAGACTTGGACGTCCATCGTCGGCGATCTTCCGGAAGGGTTTATCGAATCTATGTGTGAGGACCCGGTTCGGAAAGAGATGCTGTATGTCGCTGCTCTGAACGGGGTCTGGGTCTCGTTCAACGGTGGAAGGAATTGGGAGCCCCTAATGGCGGGCATTCCGCACATCGCAATTCATGATGTGTTGGTACACCTTCGCGATATGGATATCGTCGCGGCGAGTCACGGACGAAGCGTCTTTGTGATGAGCGCGAGGCCGCTGCAGATGCTAACGGATGAGATACGGGCCAAGGCTCTCCACGTTTGGACCGCCCCCGATATGCCGTACTCATCACGCTGGCCTTATCAGCAGCGTCCGAACTGGGACGCAAGCCCGCCCAATGAACCCACGGCGAGCGGTTGGTTTTGGTCGAAGACAGCCGGGCAAGCGTCAATCATCGTCAAGGATAAGGATGGCAAGACAGTCAAAACGGTCGAGTTTAATGCCGTGAAAGGGATGCAGCAGTGGGAGGTCTCGATGCTGCTTGATCCGGCAGGTGACAAATCGAAGGTAGACGTCAAGAATCGGAAGGTAACCACGGCCGAGGAAGCTCTTGCCGACCCATTGGCGGGCCTCCGTGCAAAGTACATCCAACCGGGTGAGTACACGCTTGAACTGACGGTTGGCGGGCAGAAGGCAACAACGGCCTGGAAGGTTGTCGTCCCTCAGCAGCCACAGGGTCCGGGTGGCAGAAGGCGTGGCGATGGAGATGGGTAGAAGCGGACAGCTTGGAGCCCGATGTTGGTATTTGGGAACTGAGGGCAGGGTCAAAAAGCCGCCAACCCTGGATAGGGTTGGCGGCTTTGTTTTTGATCGTTGTGTAGCTTACTTGCCGCCTTTGCTCTTGTTCAGGAGGGCTGTTCCAACGGTATCCACAATCTGTGGGCCGCGAAGCTTCGAGTGATCGGCGAGAATCTCGCCAGTGTCTCCATCGACGAGCAGCACGAACGGAATACCTTCCACGCCGTAACGCTTCACGAGGGAGACATCCCAGAACTTGCCTTCGTAAATCTGAGCCCAAGGCATGTTGCGCTCTTTGGTGAAGGCGTTGACCTTGTCCTTCATGTTTGCCTGATCCAGGCTGATGCCTAAAATCTCGAAGCCCTTGTCGTGATGGGTTTCGTAAGCCTTAATCACGTTCGGGAGTTCGGCGATACACGGTCCGCACCAGGTTGCCCAGAAGTCGAGAAGGACGACCTTGCCCTTGTAGCTCTTGGGGAAGCTGATCTTTTCGCCGTTGATTGTCTCTGCATCAAACGGGACAACCTTCTGGCCAACGCTGAGGTTTGGCGGGAGCGGAATCTCCTCAACTTGCTTTTCGCTTGCGCCTACGCTCAGTTTGCCTCCGGAATAGCTAATGACGTAGCTCTTGCCTTCAAAGTTAAATGGAGAGCCGACGACCACCGATTCCGAGCGTCCTTCGCTCTTGCCGTTGGCGTTGCGGTCGACCCACATGCGAGCCTTATCGCCAGGGAATCCGGCCATAGCGACGTTGTACGTCTTTCCACCGATGGTGGCTTTCCCTGAGTATCCAAAGTCCCCGTAGTAAAGAACAGTGTTCTTTAGGGCTGCACGGCCCGGATCGTTCTTGTCGAATCTGTACATTGAAACCGCGGCATCTTGACCATCAATTTTCACCGTGGCTGAGCCGAAGTACATGGTCGATTCGCCCTGCTTGCGAGCGTCCCATTTTGCGGGTGTGTCGTTGGTGAAATCGCCGTCGGCGTTCGAGTCGACGAAGAGGGCCTGACTGCCGTCGGCTTTCTCGTCAAGAACGAAAGCAAAGCTCTTTTCGCCGAAGACAAACGTTCCGTACATCGGAGAGCTCAGTGAACTCGGGGCCTTTTTGACACCGGTTGCTTCGGATTTCATCTCGGCTCGGACGGGTACATATCCGCCCATCTTCGCGGTCATACCGGAAGACACAAAGCTTAAGTTAAAGTCGTCGGCTAATCCAGCGCCGACCATGCTGAGGAGAAGAGTTGTAATCATAGATTGACCCCTAAGGTTTGGTTTACGTCTCAAGCGGACACGAAATCAGCCGTTCCGCGCTTCTTAGCGCAGAATACCGCGTTGGCGCTGAAGGTTCCGCCAAAATGGCATTGATGCACCCTGACACACTCCCTACCGGACACCCCACCGTTGGCGAACGACGATCCTATGGCACCCTTCCCGAATCCGAACGGTTTGGGATCGGCGTTTTGGGCTTGCATGAAGGCCACACAATGCTAGTTGCCCTTCGCGCAAGTGGGTTGTGCAAAGCCGTCGCCGGGTGTGACTTATCGCCGGGGAAGCGTGGAGCGGCGCTGGGGGCTGCACCAGAGATTCGGATTTTCGACGATTACGACGCGATGCTGAAAATGCCGGAGGTCAAGATCGTGGCGATCTACACACCCGACCATCTCCACGCCGAACATATTGAAAAGGCGTTTCGGGCCGGAAAGCATGTGATCTGCACGAAACCGCTCATCAACGACTTCGCCTCCGCGCCAGCTTTGAAGAAGGTCGCCGAGGAGACCGGGATGCGGCTGCAGGTGGGGCAGTCCACCCGGTTTTACGAGCCGATGCAGCGGCAGAGGGAGCTTTTTGAAGCGGGGCATTTTGGGGAGGTTGAGGTGCTGGACGCGCACTACAACCACCGGATGGATTGGTGGTACGAAAAGAGTCCATGGACGGTGGACAACACCCACTGGGCATACCTGGGAATGAGCCATCCGCTGGACCTGATGCGCTGGTATCTGGGGCCGATCCGCGAGGTCCACGCCTTCGGCACCACTACCGAGCTTGGCAGGAAGTACGGCATGAAGACCCCCGACGCAATTGTGGTCAACCTGATCGCGGAGAATGGGAAGATCGGGCGGGTGCTGGGCAACTACGGCATTCATGAGCTGCCGACCGGGCGGTCGATGATCGAGTGTTGGCTGATGGGGTCTAAGGGTTCCTCCGTGGCGCGGTATCCCGATCTGCGGTTTACGTATCACGACGGTCGGGGCGTGGAGATTGAAGAGGATTATCACCACGCAATGGCGGGCTATTACTATCGGCACGAGCTGAAGGGGATGCACTTCGGCGAGTTCTGCAACTACGCCGACTACTTTGCGTCCTGCCTGCTCAGCGGCAAACCGAACTCCCCAGACTTGAGCGAGGGGCTGGAAACCCTGGCGTTGATGGCCGCGGTGGTGGAGAGTTTGGAGTCGGGGAAGAGTGTGGCGGTGGGAGGGAAGTGAGTCGGTTGACTTGATAGGTCAGATAGGACGAGTAAGACCTATAGGATTTATCCATATCTGGCCAAAACTGATCATTCTCTATCCGTTGGATGGCTCACCCTCCCCCTCGACGGGGGAGGGACGGGGTGGGGGTGGCACTTGCCCAAGCCGCTAACTACAAATGAGGTCCCCTTCCCCCTTGACGGGGGAAGGAAGGGATGGGGGTGGCAGACGCACAAGTCTCAGGTGCTAGATTAACGCCATGCCAAGAAAGCTTAAGCGTCTCGTCGAGTTCGCCCGCGACAACCGCGTCAGCGCAACCGACGCCGAGCGGCAACTTTGGCAATATCTGAAGGGCAAACAAATAGGCTTTCGCTTCCGCCAACAACACCCACTCGACGACGATTTCGTCGTCGACTTCTTCTGTCCAGAGGCTCGGATAGCGGTTGAGCTTGACGGCTCAGTTCATAACGGAGAGGAGGCCTCTGACGCATCGCGTCAGAGGAAGATCGAGGAGCTTGGAATCTTGGTCATTCGATTTAGGAATGAGGAGGTTTATGACAATGTTGAGGCGGTGGTTCGGAAGATAGTTGAGGTTTGCGAGAGCAGGCTTGGGTTGAGAAGTGCGCGGTATTTGCGGAAAGAAGAAGTGCCACCCCCACCCCGTCCCTCCCCCGTCGAGGGGGAGGGTGACTTCACTTCATAAATGTGAATAGAGAACATGTCTCCCCATCCTCAACCTTTTCCAACCTCTTCACTTGGTCGGAGCCACAGTCGAGGCGGAAGGAGACGCTTTCCGACGCTTTAGGAGGAATCTCCACAACCGCACAGAAATCAGCACAAGAGGTTAACTGCTGACGTGCATGCCATGTTGATACAATTCATAGCACTGATATGCTTTGCGCCAACAGATAGCCCCGAAATGCGAGCATACCGGGAGGCTATTCACGTCTTCGAATCCTCGCCGCTCAAGACGGTTCAGGATGAACGAGTGGCTTGGTTCCGGGCTCAGAAACCTTTGGGCCAAATGTTGCGCAAGTGGGTGCCAGGAAAGTCACCGGACCAGTCGATCAACAAGTGCCTGAACGCACTATCGTCACAATCCAAAGAGCAGGGGCTTATCTTTTGTAACACCTCCTGGCTCAATGTTCGAGAGGCGACCTCGGTTGTCAGGGTACAGCCTGAAAATCAGGATGTACTCCTAAACATCTCGTATTCCTCCAATTTAGATGAGAACAACAAGTACACACAAGCCATCTTGTACCTGCAACGGACCAAGGACGGATGGTCGGTTCAGCGGCTCTTAACTCAAAAGGGCGTCACTGATGAATTGCCGTGGCCGACCTCTGCTGTCCGCGTCGGTGACCAACTGCTTATTGGAACTGCCTCTTGGTGGATGAGCAACAGCCCCAAAGTCTCCGCTGAGCTGCTTCGCTTGACTCCTGGAGGTTGGCGATGCGAACAGCATCTCATGCCTAAGTTTGAATGCTGGCAGATTGATAGATTTTCAAAGAACGGGAAACTGTGGGAAAGATCGGTCAGCGGATACGCCTATCCCAAGAACGTATCCGTCGCCCATGTCGCGGCAAACATTGAGATGAAGGCGAGGTTCGTTTGGAAGCCTGGTGGAGTCGTACATGTCGTAGAAACTCGGATAGCAACCGCTTATGCCGCTTTCGACGATTTGATTGGGGCCGTGAAACGAGGAGATCGGGAGACAACGCGAAGGCTTTGCTCAACAAAGAAGCTTGCAGATCGAATCATGACGGTACGAAAAGACCTATCCGAGCATCCCAATGCTGGTCCAGCAGGTTCGACTTCGTTTACGCTTCACGATATCGGCCTTGAATGCCACTTTAAGAAAGTTGATGGTGTGTGGAAACTCTTCCGACTCACTCAGTAGCGGCATGGAGACTATTGAGAGCGGCTAATTTGAGGGTCAGGGGTAAGTGAGGTTTGCTGTCACTTTAACATTCGATTCACTTGGTTGGGACCATCATCACGCGGAATTGATGCGTCACTTATCTGTTGCAACTTTGTAATCTTGAGGGCGTAGGAAGGAATCCTCGGCTTCACCCAGAACACAGCATTACAGACTTCGATGTTGCCTCTTTTGTTATTATCAACGACCCCAATCAGCCCAGACACTGCTGTTCTGAAACAAGCCTATGCCCAAGCGCAGGAGTGTGACTGGGACTCAGAAGAGGGGCAACGAGCGGCTTGGAGGATCATCGGTGACAGTCTCGCTAAAATCACAATCAATTGGCCCATCAATAAGATGTCCAGCGTGACGATTTCCTCGCGGATAGATAGGCTAGTGAAGCAAGCAGATATGGAGGATCAATCTAACAGGATTGAAGAGAGCCTTCTGACAATGCCCTTTTGCACCCGCATCTCACCAAGAACCGTAAAGGACGGCATCGTGTGCCTTGTCGGTATCCGACGCCGCAATAGTTACGACGAGTTAGGAGCAATATTCTTCATTCGAAGGGAGCAGAGTGGCATGGTGGCTTCAATTCTCAAAACAGGCAATAGTGATTCGACATTGCCGGGACCAACTGCCGCTATCATGACTCAGAAAGGCCTTATCGTTACTGGGATGCAGCATTGGTACGGCAATCGTCCCTCGTCGGCAATAAGCGTCTTCCAACGCTGGCCTATGCGATGGGCTCGCACGCTGCATAGAGAGACCAGCTTTGAGAGTTGGAGAATTGATAAGCCAAGACGTGTCGCTGGAACGAAGTTTGCCTATGAGGCGATGGCCATAGGCAGAAAGTATCCGCGAAATGTAAGTACTAGTCACGCTAACGCTAATGTTGAAATGTGCGCAAGATTCTTTTTCGACGGAAACCACCTCTACATGCGCGAATGGCGAGGAGAAAACGCATGGGCCAAATTTGACGATCTTATTGGTGCCGTTGTGCGTGGAAGGAAGGGCGAAGTGCAGCGCATATGTCTTCGCAAGCGGGACGCTGAAGAACTCATGAAGTTTCGCGGTGAGCTTGAAGGGGGCCTGAACGCTTTTAACAGCGACAGTAATTGCAGCATAAGAGACTATGATTTTCTCTTGCCCGATATCCGTAAGCGCTTTCACTTCATCCGAAAGGACAGCGAATGGCGTCTCGCCAAACTTACCACTTACAAGCCACACCCGTGACGTAAAACTCCTATCCCCCAACAACAGCAACCTTCATCAAATCCGTCCTGCCCATGCCTGGGCCTTCCACAAACGCCGCGAGCCTTCGCGCCTCGCGCTGCTCAAAATAGCCAAGCTCCAGCCGGTACCAGCCTGGCAAAAGGTAGGCCTTGCCGGAGCGCTCCGTATACCCTTGCGCATAGTCGTTGTTCACCACGAGCGCGCCGTCGATCCAAAGCTTGCTGCCATCGTCCGATCCGGTCGTGAAGGTGTAAACGCCCTCCTGCTCGATCTTGATGAGGGCCTTATACTGCAGGGCGAACGAGGGCATATCTCGGTACGGCGTGAAGTCGAAAGTCGTCACATGAGACTCCTCAGCGGGCGTGAGTTTGGTGAAGTTGGGGGTCTTGTCAAATCGTTCGCCGGACGCGGGCATGAACCTGCGCAGCTTCATCCCGGGGAGAGCGTCGGTCGGCCCAACAAGCGAGACCGGCTTCATCGCCCTGACCACTACAGGCGTCTCCTGCATCTTGCCGTTGCGGAAGTATGCCGCCGAGACCGTGGTGTCTTCAGTGACGACGATCGGGCCGGTGTATCGGCGGCTGCGGCTCGTCGGTTCCGTGCCGTCGGTGGTGTAGCGCAGCTCGATGCCGGCGATTCTCGGCTCGGTGAGTTTGATTTCGGCTTTTTCTTTGAAGATGACGAGATTCGCGGCGGCGGCAGGCAGGCCCGCGTAGACGTTCACTTTGAGCTCGTCCAGACGGGGATAGTAACCGTCGAGCCGACCGCTGAAGTCTTCCCAGTTCCGGACGGCTTTCGGGCTCCAAAGCACCTCCGCCATCGCGAGCATTCGCGGGAAGATCATGTATTCCACGCGGGAAAAGTCGGGCATCCACTCGGTCCAGACGTTTGCCTGAGCGCCCAGCACGCGCTCGGCCTCCTCCCCAAAAAGCTCCGACGGCACCGGCTCGTAGCTGTAGACGTGCTGCGTCGACGTGCCCTCATAGCCGTAGTCGAAGTAGCAGTGGGACGTGGGCGACATCACCACGTCGTGCCCCGACTTGGCGGCTTCGATGCCTCCCGCCACGCCGCGCCAAGACATGACCTGCGCATTGGGTGCCAGCCCTCCTTCTAAGATTTCGTCCCAACCCATCAGCACACGACCCTTGGAGTTCAGATACTTCTCGACGCGCTTGACGAAGTAGCTCTGCAGCTCGTGTTCGTCCTTCAGCCCTTCGTCGGCCTTGCGCTTCTGGCAGTCGGGGCAGCGCGACCAGTAGAACTTATCAACCTCGTCCCCACCGATGTGAATGACTTTCGAAGGGAAGAGCGCCATCGTCTCGTCCAGGATATCCTGCAAGAACTCGAACGTCCGCTCCTTCCCGGCGCAGTACGCCAGCGCGCGATAAGGCCGCTCGGGGGACTTGTCGATGGAGCAGGAGACTTCGGGATAGGCCGCCATCGCGGGGAGGCAGTGCCCAGGCAGCTCGATCTCCGGCACGACCGTGATAAAGCGGTCGCCCGCATACTTCACGATCTCTTTGATCTGGTCCTGCGTGTAGAACCCGCCATAAAGCGGCTTGCCGGAGCCCTTCCCCGGAAACTCGATGTTGCCGTAGTTCCAGACCTCGCCTTCGCGCTTGGTCCGCCACGCGCCGATCTCGGTCAGCTTCGGGTACTTCTTCGACTCCATCCGCCAGCCTCCGTCGTCGATGAGGTGCCAGTGGAAGACGTTGAACTTGAATTCGGCGAGATAGTCGATGTACTTCTTGATCTCCTTGACGGTGAAGAAGTGCCGAGAGACGTCCAGATGCATGCCGCGCCATTTGAAACGGGGGCTGTCGGTGATGCTGAGCGCGGGAAGGTAAACGGATCGGCCCGACTTGCCGAAGAGCATTTGGCGCAGGGTTTGAGCGCCAAAGAAGACACCGGCGGGCTCCTTACCGACGATGGTGATATCGTTGGGGGTGATGTTCAGCGTGTAGCCCTCGTCTCCAAGGTTTGTCTGGGTGCTGTCGAGCTTCAGGCGTACGGTTGTGCGCGTTGACGAGCTGGCGATGCCGCGGTTGATCCGGCTGCCGATCACGCGGCTGAGGTCGTCGATCAGCTTGCTGGAGACTTGTCCAAGCGGCCTGTCGGCCTCGACCCGTGTGAGCTCGGTCAGGCGGAAGGAGCCTTCGCGCAAGGACATGGCGGCGGGCTTGGGGATGAGCGAACCAAGCTCGTTGGGAGTTTGGACGATCAGGGTGGAGGCGAGCAGCGCGGCAAGCATAGATTATCGTAGCATGGGAGGCGGTGATTCTTTGCGCATGAGCAGGAACGCTGAGGCGCAGAGTTTCAAAGACTGTCAGTCATTATCAGCGTTCGTTAGGGGCCAAGCCCCGCCGGGAAATCTCACAAAGAAGCAAAGAACCACAAAGTCACAAAGGGGGAATCTCTCACAGAGACGCAGAGAGCGCTACTTAGTATTTGCAAGAAACGAAGTCATTTTCAGACATTCGGACCTCCCACCCCTCCCCCTCCCTCCATTGCAACTGCGTCGCAATAGAGGGAGGGGAGAGTAGGCGCTGACCCAAGGACAAGCCATCACAAGCAGGACAACCGGCTGAGCTTGTCGAACACATTGCCCAATGGCCAACGCGCCAACCAGGGCCCCCGAATCTGAACCCGAAAGACGCTTCGAGGAAGGCTTCACCGTGAAGACCCTCATCGGAGCGTTCTTTATCGCGCTCTTCATGCTGCCCGGCGGCATTTATCTGGGTTTGGTGGCGGGGCAGGGGGTTGGCGAAGCAGCGGAATGGGTCACGATCGTTCTGTTTGCCGAGGTTGCTCGGCGAAGCTTTATGCCGCTCCGAAAACAAGAGATCTACATCCTGTTTTACATTGCTGCGAGCCTGACTACGGTCATCAATGCCACACGCGGTATGGGCGGCGGACCGTTTTCAAACCTTATTTGGAACTCATATTTTGTCAGCAGCGAGCAGGCGCAACCCCTGCTCGATCAGATTCCGAGATGGGCGGTGCCGAGCCCAGCCTCATCGGCGATCATCGACCGCAACCTTTGGCATGCCGACTGGTGGTCGCCCAGTACATGGCAGTTCTGGACGCAGGGATTCTGGAAGCCTGCGCTTATTCTCATCATCACCGAGATCTGCGGAAAGCTGAGCTGGATCGGTATGGGATATGCGCTGTTTCGGGTCACCAGCGACATCGAAAAGCTCCCTTTTCCTTATGCGCCAGTGGCGGCCTCGGGGGCGACGGCTCTTGCCGAAGCTGGCACGGAAAGTTGGCGATGGAGTGTTTTCTCGGCGGGCTCAGTGGTGGGGATGCTGTTTGGCCTGGTGTACGTGGCCTTGCCGGTGATCACAGGAATGCTGTTTGGGGAGCCGGTGGAGGTGTTCCCCATCCCATTTGCCGACTACACGCGGGTGATCGAAAACCTGTTGCCAGCGGCAATTATTGGACTCAGCTTTAGCCTTGGAAACATTTTGGTGGGCTTTGTGCTGCCCTACCACATTGTGCTTGGAGCAACAGTTGCAAGCGTTTTGACGATGATCGTAGCGAATCCGATTCTTCACAGCTACGGATTGCTGCCCAGCTACCGATTTGGATCGGATGCGTTTCTGACCAAGCTTGCTGCCGACATGGACATCTGGCTGTCGGTGACGATTGGCATCAATCTGGCGATTGCGATTATCGGCATCGCACTTGTCATCAAAGCCACAGCCCAGGCCAGACGCTATCGCGACGAACGGAAGTATAGTCTCGCTCCGCCGGAAGGTCGGGGCGACTTCCCAATTTACACGGCGTTGCTTGCCTGGCTTGGGGCGACGGTGACGCTGATTTGGCTGAGCCATGTCCTCATTCCGGATTTCCCGATCTGGCTGCTGTGTGCGTTTGGACTGTTTTGGAGTCCATTCAACAGCTATATCAGCGCGCGCTTGCAGGGCCTCACGGGGCGAACGGTGGGATTGCCCTTTTTGCGCGAGGCAGCGGTCGTGGCTACCGGCTATCAACGCGCCGACGTTTGGTATGCGCCAATCCCCTTATGGGATCACGGGGCGGTTTCTCAGCGATTTCGTGAGGTGGAGCTGACAGGGACGAAGTTCACAAGCATCATCAAGGCCGAGGCGGTGATGCTCCCATTGACACTGGTCTTTAGCTTCCTCTTTTGGGCGTTCTTCTGGAAGACGAGCCCTGTCCCGAGCAACCAATTCCCCTATGCTCAGCGGTTTTGGCCGATCGAGGCGACGATTCAATCGGTTTTTCAGCAGGTGAACCTCCCGAAAGAGGCGGGCCAAACCAACTTCCTGCTTGCCGCGCTGAAGCCCTCTGTGATAGGGATAGGTGCGTCTTTTGGGCTTGCGTTTTATGGCGTCTGCTCGTTCTTCAAGCTTCCTCTGCTCTTCTATTACGGCTTTGCGGGGGGCATTGGGGCGTATCCGGCGAACACGCTGCCTCAACTCTTTGGCGCTTGGTTCGGCAGGAAGTATATGAGGAAGCGTTATGGCGAGGAGAACTGGATCCGTTATGCACCGGTTCTGCTTGCCGGGTTCAGCTGCGGCACAGGTTTGGTCGCAATGGCGAGTATTGCGCTGGTCTTGGTCGGCAAGGCAGTCACGCAGTTGCCTTATTAAATGAAACGGGCTCTCCCAGAGGAGAGCCCGTCCACTTGTTCAACAGCCCGTTGATTGTTAGGCGGCTAATCGCAGATCGGGCGTTTCAGACTCGCCGTCGATCTTGAATGCGCTCACCATGGATTGGAGTTGTGCAGAAGCATCCTTGAGGTCCATCGCCATTCGGCTGACTTCACCGATGCTTGCCGTCTGCTCCTGTACGGCTGCTGCTGCTTGCTGAGTGGCGGCTGCCATCTCTTCTGCAGAGGCGCTCATCTCTTGTGCACCTGCGGCAGTCTCTTCGCTGACGGAAGCGACGTTCGAAATCGCATCGGTCACGATGCGGGCATCGCTTGCCATTCCGTCTACGAGCTGGCTGTTCTGCTCAGCAAGAGTCTGGACGTTGGCGATGCCATCAAGAATCTCCACCAGAGCGGCCTTCGCGGCATCGCTGGACTTCGATCCTTCGCTGACCTCAAGTGCGCTTGCGGTCATGGACTCGATTGCCTTTTCAACCCCTTCGCGAACGCTCTTGATGAGGTCGGCAATCTCCTTGGTGCTGGTACTCGACCGCTCGGCAAGCTTGCGAACCTCTTCGGCAACAACGGCGAATCCTCGACCGTGCTCTCCAGCACGAGCGGCTTCGATAGCTGCGTTAAGAGCAAGCAGGTTTGTCTGCTCAGCAATTTCGTCGATAGCCTGTACGATGGCTCCGATCTGAGCCTGCTTGTCGCCGAGTTCGCGGATGGCATCTTCGGACAACGAGACCTGCTTTGAAATGCGCTCCATGCTGGAGATGGTCTGCTGAACGGCTTGTCCGCCTTCCATTGCAATCTCGTTTGCCTTTGCGGCGGCAAGTTGCTGATCCTGACTGCCCTTTTGGACAGACTGGACTGCTGTGTCAAGCTTCTCCATCGCTGCGCTTGCTTCCGTTGCTCCGATGGCGAGTTGCTCGCTGCCACTCGCAATCTGAGTGCTGGTCTGAGCGCTTTCGTTTGCAGCGCATGCAACCTGCTGGATGGTTTGAGCGATCTCTTCGGATGTCCCGTTCGCTTGGTGAGTGGTGTTGTTTAGCGAATCGCTTGAGTTCGCGACAGAATCCGCCGTTCGGGACACGTCGCCTACGAGCGCTCGCAGATTTGATCTTGCTTCGTCAAAGGAATCAACAGTTGACTGCAGATCAGTCAACAACGAGTTAAAGCTGGATGCAACCTGCCCAATCTCATCCTTGCTCTCGTAAGGCACGGCCGTCGTCCCTGTCTTAACGTGCTTGACCAGATCACCCTGTGCCAGAGCTTCGATGCCGCTCCTCAGAGCCGACATACAAATCGTCTGAAGGGAGTGCATCCTGTTCACGACAAGTGCAAGCGGAAGCTTGACCGATCGAGTCACAAAGAAGCAGGAAGCGATCGCGGCAATAATCGCAACTGCGAGCATGATCCAAACTTCAAGAGCAGACTCCTTATAGGTCGCGTCGGCTGCAGCAGTGAGGCTATCAGCGCGCTCAAGGTTCCACTTTTCAAGGGCCTCAAGATCTTTTCGGAATGTACTGTAAGCGCCATCAAGCTGCTTAAGGGTAGCTGCTTGCTTTGCAGCGTCGTTGCTGACACTAGCCGCGACGAGAGCTGACTCAAGTTTTTCACATTCTTCCCACTTGGTCTTAAGAGCATCGAACATCTTACGATCTTCATCTAGTGCGATGGATGTGTCGTAGCCATCGAAGCTCTTATGCAGAGCTGTAAGTTCTTCCTTTATAAGCGATTCGATCTCTTTCTTGGCAGCATGATCCTTAGTAGCGAGGTGTCGGTAGCCCAGTCCTTCAATCGTGGATGAACTCCCAGTCATCTGCGATAGGGCTTGAAAGGCGACAAGACTGTCTGATTGGAGGGCCTTGGTGCTGTCGTCAAGTGCGCCGAGTCTCACGATGCTAAACAGACCCAAAAATACAGTAGTAGCGACGCAAATGCCGAAGCCCAACCCTAGCTTTGCGACGATTTTGAGATTCTTAAACTTCATTGTTGTCCTCAGGAAGCGGTACATCCCCTAAGCAATTCTTGGAAACTCGAAACCTTGCCATCAGCAGGGGCACCAAATTAACACAAAAACCGCAATAAGTGGCAAAGACCTAGGGGAGGTGGGTCGACCGCCTAGGCTTCTTTACCCAAGCGGTCTGTGATTACTTAGCCTCGGATTAGGCGGCCTGCTTGACCTCAACAGGATTGGAGCTGGGTTCGACTTTGAACTTTGCTACGATGTCCTGCAGCTTTTGAGCTGTGTTTCTTAGGTCTTCGGACATTCGGCTCACGTCTGCGATCGCAGCTACTTGCTGCTGAATGGCAGCCGAAGCTTCCTCTGTCGCGGCGGCCGTCTCTTCTGCGGCTGCGCTCATCTGCTCAGCGCCAGCAGCAGTCTCTTCACTAACCGAAGCTACATTGGCGATAGCCTCGACGACCGTTCGCGTGTTTAGTCCAATCCCCTCTACAAGGGCGCCGTTTTTCTCAGCAAGTGTTTGAACGCTGGCGATACCGTCAAGTATCTCCGTGAGCGCTGCCTTTGCGGCATCGCTTGCTTGAGTACCCTCGGTGACCTGCTGTGCGCTGGTGGTCATCGAGTCGATAGCGTTCTCTACGCCTTCGCGTATCATCGAGATGAGATCGGCAATCTCTTTGGTGCTAGCGCTGGATCGCTCGGCAAGCTTGCGTACCTCTTCGGCAACGACGGCGAATCCGCGTCCATGCTCGCCAGCTCGGGCAGCCTCAATCGCGGCGTTGAGTGCGAGCAGATTAGTCTGCTCGGCAATTTCGTCGATTGTTTGAACAATCGCGCCGATCTGAGCTTGCCGCTGTCCAAGTTCGCGGACGGCCTGCTCCGATAGAGCGACCTGCTTGGAGATACGATCCATGCTTGAGATGGTTTGCTGGACCGCCTGTCCACCTTCCATCGCAATCTCGTTGGCTCGGGAGGCTGCAAGCTGCTGGTCATGACTGCCCTCTTGCACTTGAAGAATGGCCTCTTCAAGCTTCTCCATTGCGTCGCTGGCGGATGTTGCCCCAGAGGCAAGTTGCTCGCTGCCCCTTGCGATCTGCCCGCTGGTTTGAGCGGATTCTGACGATGCCTTGGCCACTTGCTGAATCGTTTGGGCAATCTCTTCAGACCCCGAGCTTGTCTCTGACGCAGCTGAATTGAGGGAATCGCTCGATAAAGCTACTGCTTGAGTTGCAGTTCCAACGTGCTTGATGAGCTCGCGCAGATTGAGAATCATCGTTGCGAAGGCGTTGCCCAGTGAGTCGTTCTCTGACTTCGCTTGGACACTCACGGTGAGGTCGCCGCTAGCAACGGTCTGGGCAATTTCCGCCATTGCTCGCTGATGTTCGATCATCGTTGCAAACGAGAGTCCCAGCACATCGCCCTCAGACTTCGGCTCAACGTTTTCACTAAGATCGCCAAGAGCCGCTGCACTGGCTATGCTGGCCATGTCTCGCTGGTGGAGTATGAGGCTCTTGAATTCGGTAGCAAGATCGCCAATTTCATCCTTAGTCTCGATCTTGATCTCTTGATTGATGTCGCCAACAGCCAAGCCCTTTGCGGCAGTTCCAATTTCGGCAAGCGCTGAAGAAATCATGCGTGTGATGATTACCGCGAATAGTATTGCGACCACTATTGCAAATAACAACAAAGTGATAACGGTCGCCTTTGACCAAAACAGAATTGACTTGGTTACCTGCTTTTCTTTAACAATAAGCGCGTCATTGTATTTGTTGTAGACCGACAGCGACTCGTCAATGTCGTCTAGAATAGGGCGTGCACTTCTTGAAAGAGTCTCAGCTTTCGCTTTCTGGTTAGATTCGGAGAGTTTAAAAACTTCCTCGGCATTCGCAAAGTACTTCGGTAGCAGGTCATCGAGTTTTGAAAGAAAAACTTTGCCCTCTGGCGAAAAAATCTCCTTCTTGAGCTCTTCCAGCTTTGCCTCTACATCTTTTCGATCACCATCCGCGTGTGTTCGTTGAGGTCCCATTTGTGCCGGCGTGTCGGCCAAGATGTGGTTCTTTTCGGATCGCACAAATTGAAGGAGTCTTGTACTCAATTCTCCGCTTGTTTGTGCAAGTTGAAACTCCCCGGCTAGGCGCGTCGACAGACCACCGAGCTGATTAAGACGGACGAAGGCAACGACGCCAAGCACTGCCATCAGGCCAATGCACATGCCAAAACTGAGCGCAAGCTTACGCCCGATTCTTAGGTTTGAAAGCCATTTCATATTCACAATCCCCAGCTAGACCCTAGTCGTCGCGATCAGGATGTGAATGATTACCCGAGCACCCGCCTTGACAGGCGCATGAAAGTGCTTTCCAGGCGATTCCCCAATCGACAGCCTCACGCTTGAACGCGATTCGACTACTGTCCCTTAGACAATAGTTTCGGTATCGAACCCGCAAAACCAACAGGGCGAAGTTTTACTCAGGATTTAGCGCAAAAGAGGCGATCAGAAATTTGAGTTCAAATTGATGTAATTTGATAGTCGTCCAAGAAATCTTGCGTCAAAAGGCGCAAGAAAACTGAGCCATACATGCGCCCATTTCGATAGGGATCGCGATTGCCCGTGTCCCTAAGAGGCCGATCCCGCCAGTTGTTCGAGGGCCCGCTTGACCACAAGATCGGTTCCGGCAGGGTCGTACTCGGGGTCAACCTTAATGTGGGGCGAGACTCCGACACCTTCAAGCGTGACGCCCTCGACGATGACGTTAACCATCGGGATTTCTAAAACGGCCCAATCGTCAATGAGCATCGGCGACGTGCCGAGCACGTGTCCGGCGGTGGTTTTTCCGATCAGAGTTGCGCGTTTGGAGGATTTGAGCACGTGGCTTAGGACCTCTTTGGCGCTGCGCGAGCCTTCATTGATGAGCACGATCAACGGCTTGTCATAGCCCATCTTCGAGGTCATATTGATGTTCCCCGCTCCGTATTCAACCTTGATGCCGGGGGCATAGAAGAGGTCGGCAAACCCCTCGGGGCGGCCACCAAAACCATCGCGAAGGTCCAGTATGAAGCCGTCGGTGTTCATGTTTCGCGAGACTCCTGCGGCAAGCGCGTCTTTGAAATCCTGTCGTGGGAGTAGAGCCCACATGTGCATATAGCCGTACTTCTTGCCGTTGTAGTCGATCGTCTTTACACTGCGTTGGCTAGCCCGCAGAAACATATCGGCTGGCCTCATCGACTCAACATCGACATCCTTTGCCATCTCTTGCCCATTGCGACTGACCGTAATCTTTGCCGTCTTGTCCACCCAATCCGCCAGGCTTTGCACGGGAGAGAAAGGCTTGCCGTTGATGGACTTAAAGACGTCGCCTTTTTGGATGCCTGCCCTTGCGCCAGGCATGTCGTTGAGAACCATCTGAGCAATCCACTGACCGTTGACCTTCTTGAACCAAACGCCGATGTGCGGCATCGCCTCCGCCTCGGGGTTCAACAAGTTGCGCATCATGTAGTAGCCCTGATCGGCCTTGGTCATAAACTCGAAGTGGGAATCCCCAAATTCGGCGATCATCCGGTTGACCACATCGCGGAATTCGTCGGCGGTTTTTGCGGCCTTGGCAGGAGCCTCGTACTTGTTGAGGAGCCCATCCATTTTTGCCTTCTGCGTGTCCTTGGCATAGTATCGGGCCGCGATGGCGCCGCGCGTTTTTGCCCACGCATCAGTGGCGCTGAACGCCTTTGCCTGCGTGTACGCGACCGAGGCATCCGTGAGCAAAGGCGTCAGGTTTGGCGCTGTGGAGGGCGATAGAAGGGGAGCAAAAGCGGCAAAGACTACGAAGGCTGTCATAGATAGACCTTACCGGATCGGCCTCTTGCCGGGTTCCCCGCAGCCTCAAAGGTACACTCGAATCCTTCCCTATGGCCCAGAAAAACCACCTCACGTTTCCGATTCGAAGCGACAAGTTTATGCAGTCGGTGCTGATTGAGGAGCACCTGCTTCATGAGGAGACTCCTTTTCAGACCATCGACATCTACAACACGCAGTGTTTTGGCAAGGTGCTGATGCTGGACGGACACATTCAGCTCACCGCGCTTGACGAGCACGTATATCACGAGGCGTTGGTCCAGATCCCGCTCTTGAACCTGGAGAGCCCGACTTCTGCGCTGGTTGTTGGGGGCGGAGATGGGGCGGTTGTTCGTGAGATCATCAAGCACAAGAGTATCGAACGCGTGGACATGGTGGAGATCGATGAAGCGGTCGTGAAAGCGTCGGTGTCGGTCTGGCCAGAGCTGAGCAATGGCGCGTTTGGCGATCCGAGGTTGCATCTGCATATTGCCGATGCGTTCAAATTTGTAAAAGCTGCCACCCAACAGTACGACCTCATCGTGATGGACAGCACCGACGTTTATGAGGAGGAGGATCAGTCGCTGAGTGAGATGCTTTTCACCGAAGAGTTCTACCGAGATTTGCGACGACTGCTTAAGCCGGGTGGCTTTGTTGTGACTCAGGCTGATAACTTGGTATTTTGTCCGTACTCGTTGGAGGAGATTCAGAAGATGTACGCCAAGGCCTTCGACAAGGTGGGTTCATACTTCGCCGTGATTCCTTCGTTCGGCGGTTATTCGGGATACTGCTGGGCGAGTCTGGGGCAGGAGATTTCGTCAACTTGGGAAGGTCTGCGAAAGCCTGAGTTTCCGTTGCGATATTTGAATGAAGCCGCCTACAACTATGGGTTTGCTCCGTTGCCATTTGGGCTGTGAAGGCATTGTTGATAAGGATTGTCACTGATGTCGGACTGGCAGGCTTGGCTCTCTGAACCCCCTGCGTGAGAGCACAAAGATCATCCATCTTGCATTCAACTGTCTTTCACACCGCGCAATAGCGTCAAAATGAACTCGACATTGAGTTCCTGCGGCTAAACATCGTTTGTACGATTGCAACCCTTCGAATTCCTTGTCCGTCAACGATTTGGACTTATTGCTCGTCTTGAGATTCGAATAGACAGGAATCTTACAAACGCGCGACGAAAGAGAAAACAACATGAAAGTAAAACCTTTGGGCAAGGTCGTTATCCTAATCATCGTACTTGGGGTGGTCATCGGCGGCTATCAGTACATTAACAGACCAAAGGATGGTAGCCCGTTCTTTGGGATTGGAGGTTCTGGTGGGACAAAGATCGAAGGCGATCAGGGCATCCTGGGACGGCCTCTGCGGGTTGGAATTGTAACCTGGCCTGGATACGCAGGTGGTCTTGTCGCTAATGGTGGGTTCAAGCCAAACAAGGAGTGCATCTACTACAAGAATCACAAGCTGCTTGTTGAGTTTCTTCTGATGGAAGACGTCGATGTGAGGGCCAAAGCGTTTGCTAAAGGTGGCCCTGATGGGGTCGATATCGTTTGGTCGACCGTTGACTTTTGGGCGAATGAACTCCCTGGCCTAAACAAGGGTGGCGTAAAGTCTCGGGCCATCATGCAAGTGGACTGGTCTCGCGGCGGCGATGCAATAGTCGCGGCAGGCAATATTAACCGAATCGAGGATTTAGCGGGTAAACAGGTTGCGCTGGCTCTATTTACTCCGTCTCACTGGCTTCTCGAATACAGCCTTCAAAACTCAAGCTTGGATGAGTCTCAACAGGAGCGCATTGTTAAGAATATCGTTGGAAAGAACGCCTCTCCTGATGCTCGTATTGACTTTGTTGCGGGAAAAGTCGATGCCGCTGTCGTGTGGGAGCCCGACGTCAGTGAAGCCCTCGCGAAGCGCCCTGGTTCGAAGGTCATTGTCTCGACCAAGACGGCTGCAAATTTGATCGCCGACCTCATGGTCGCGCGTGAGGATTTCATAGCCGAACATCCCGATGTGATCAAGGCTTTCATCGAAGGCTGGTTTGATGGCACAGCGGAGGCAAACCGTCGCCCCGACTTGGCTGTAAAGGTCTTGATGGACAATGAGCCGCTGTACAAAGACTTAGGACAAAAAGAGACTCTGAATCAACTCTCGACCGTTAAATGGGCGGACCTTGTAGATAACACGAAAATGTTTGGATTAGACGGAAGTGAACCCTTGTTTGACCGTATTTTCAAGCAGGCGAGCACCTCATGGGTCCGTAGAGGGTACATCACACAGGCGGTGACCCCTGGCCAAGCCAAGAACGACAAGTTTTTGAGGGAGATATACGCTGCAACTCCCAAAGATGCACGTGTCAAACCTGAAGTCGACGAATCCAAGTTTCCGACAAAGCCTCCAGAGGAGAAAGTAACTGAGCGGGCGATCATGACGAAGCCGGTGAATATCTACTTTGCAACAGGCCAGTCCTCCTTGGATCCGAATGCGAAGGGTGTTCTTGATCAGATCGCACTCACAGCGCAGACCTACTCGAACGCTTACATTCGCGTGGAAGGTAACACTGACAGCGTGGGATCGGCTGACAAAAACGTCCAGTTGAGCCAACAGAGAGCACAAGCGGTCGTAAACTATCTAGTTAATCAATACGGGTTCAACAGATCGCGATTTATCGCGAAAGGAAACGGTCCAAACAAGCCTATCGCTTCTAATGGCACCAATGAAGGTCGTGCAAAGAATCGCCGGACCGACATTCTGGTCGTGCCTAAATAGGTTCGATGAAACCCCTCCTTGGTGTACGCGAAAAGATTTCTGGGCGGCTTGACTTCGCACTCGGGCTGTCCGGAATTCTTGTCGCCGTCGCAATATGGTGCTTCCTGACATACGGCGGCCATCTCAGGCCGTTATTTCTCCCATCTCCGAGTCAGCTTTACGAATCGCTTGCCGAATTCAATAGCCAAGGTTGGCTGCTTTCCGCCATTTGGAGAAGTTTTATAAGAGTTTCGTTGGCTTTAGTGATCGTTATTGCGATCGGTGTTCCTATCGGCATTCTGATGGGTGCGTTTACGCCCGTTGATGCCCTTTTGCGGAAGCTTGTTAATGGGGCCAAAAGTGTTCCTACGACAGGCTTGGTTGGGCTGATTGTGTTGTGGTTCAGTATTGAAGAAAAGGCCAAGATCGTTTTCTTGTTCCTCGGGTCGATTTTCTACATGATCATCCTGGTGCGTCAGGCAGTGCGATCCGTTAACGAAGATTTTCTTAAAGTTGCCATCGACATTGGGGCCACACGTTGGCAGTTGATTTGGAAAATTCTTCTCCCTGGGGCACTCCCAGCCATTTGGGAGGCAATCGCAGTGTGTAACGGCATCATGTGGACCTACATCGTTCTCGCGGAGTTCATCAACAACAGTGAGGATCAGATTGGCGTCGGTTATCTTTTGTATATTGGTAGCCGTACCCAAGAGTCGGGCAAGGTGTTCGGCATATTGTTAGTGGTTGCCATCATTTCCGCATCGACAGACTGGTTGTTAGGCGTAGTCAAACGGAGGTTTTTTGCCTGGTCATGAGCGATGTTAAACCCCCGGTCATTGAGTTTAAGAATGTTTGCAAGGATTACGAGCGCAACGGTCAAGAACCCGTGCGCGCCCTCAGCGACTTGGATTTCACTGTCCACGACGAGGAAGCAGGTGAATTCTTGGCGATTATCGGCCCTTCCGGCTGTGGTAAGAGCACGATCCTAAACATGATCTCAGGCTTGTTGTTGCCTACTCAAGGCGAGGTTCGGTTGCTTGGCGAACTCGTCACGGGCCCTACGAGCCAGGCAGTAACCGTTCAACAGGCATACACTTGTTTCCCCTGGCGAACGGTGTTGCAGAACGTTGAGTTCGGGCTCGAAATACAAGGTTCAGAGGCTCAGGAGCGAAGACAGATCGCAATGGATTACCTTGAAAAGGTGGGCCTGGCGGATCGGCACTCCGCGTATCCGAAGGAACTGTCGGGAGGGATGCAGCAGAGAACAGCCATCGCCCGCGCGCTTGCTCTCAAGCGGCCCATTGTTCTGATGGACGAGCCGTTTGGGGCACTCGACGCACAAACGCGAAGCGGTATGCAACAGATGCTTCTCAGTCTATGGGCCGTCGAAAAGAACACAATCATATTCGTCACACACGATATTGCTGAGGCTCTCCTGCTTGCGGATCGGATACTCGTACTCTCACCTCGACCTGCACGGATCATTCACGATATGATCGTGCCCTTCGAGCGTCCGCGCAATCCGATGCTACAAACGGATCAGAAATTCGTCGAGATGCTCCAAGCCCTAATGTATCTGTTGAAGAATCCTGATACTAAGCTGTCAGCTTCAAAGTAATCAAGGTCGGGTAAATTCCCTTCGGGCACAGGCTCAACGAACATGCGTCCTACTAATAAGCTAGCCGAGGCCTTCAAGGAGAGTTACAACGTTGTTGGACTCGCTGGCGCTTTTGCGCTATCGGCGGCGCTATTGAACCCGCTTCCGTTCCTCGCTGCGATCGTGCTGGAAGCGGCGTACCTGATGTTCGTGCCCGACTCCCGTTGGTTTGCACGGAGGTTGGAGAAGAAATACGACGATGAGATTGTGCGACATCGCGAAGAGTTGAAGGCGAAGGTGTTGCCGTTCGTCCGCGACGAGGTTCGCGACAAGTTTGCACGGCTCGAAGATACGCGGGCGCAGATTGAGGCGCAGGCCAAGGGCGAGGATCGATGGTTCAGAGAAGCCCTTCGCAAGCTCGACTACCTGCTTGAAAAATTCCTGCAGTTTGCCGAGCGTGAATCCCGATTTGTCACTTATCTGCTATCGGTGTTGGAAGAGGTTCGGAACGACCGCCGATCAGATGCCCCGCCCATCGTCGAGCAAAGTCAGAAGAAGCGTCGTATTGCGGCGGGCCAACCACAATTCCAAGTGACCGCTCCAAGCCGAATCATCGTGCCAACTGAAGAGTGGATCAATCGCACGACGACAACGATACGAGATCACTACAAGCAGGAGCGCGAGGCCTTGAGCGCCAAGATCGAATCGGGAATTGACGAGCCCACGAAACGCGTTATCCAGAAGCGTTTGGAAGTATTGGAGCGCCGCAGCGACTACGTGAGCAAGATCGGGATGATCCTTTCCAACCTGCACAACCAGATGGAGCTAATGAGCGACGCCTTTGGCTTGATCAACGACGAAATCCGGGCCCGCTCGCCAGAGCAGGTCCTTGCCGATATCGACGAAGTCGTGCTGACCACGAATTCACTGACCGAGGCCATCGAAGCCGTGACCCCGCTCGAAGAGCTTGTAACCCGAATAGGTGCCTAAAATGCCGATTAGAGACGCCCTTAAGAAAGCTGCCGGACTGTTCGTCGAAATCGAAGGCGACGGCCCCGCTGTTTCCAACGATCCATTTGCCGATTTAGCGAAGACTTCGGCTCCAGAGCCGAAGCCAGCCCCCGCGCCTGCTCCAAAGACAGAGACCAAAACGGTGGAGCAGATCGTCAAGGCAGCCCCGGGACCGAATCTGGATGAAGTCAAGGTTGAATCAGCTTCGGTTGAGCCGGTGAGCGCGCCCGGTGGGCAACCGGACTTTGCCAAGATTTATGAGAGCGCAAACCTGCCGCCGGTGTCCTTCTCTGCTGAGCAAGCTTTGGAGTTGATCAACGCGTTGCCTGGGGATTTGCCGTTGGAAGTGAAGCGCAAGACCGTCAGCGTTTCCATTACTTCGATGGGTAAGGCATTGGGAGTCACGTCGGAATCGGTTGTTGCAGATGCGTCGCGCAAGCTCGCTGCGCTTTCGTCTTACACCGATGCTCTCTCGGCGAAGACTTCGGAGTATGTCGCTGCGACGCAGCTTCAAATTGCGGCAATGGAGTCGGAGATAGCTTCAAAGAAGCGCGGAATGGAGGAGGCCAAGCGACTGCTGGAGCAAGCTCTTAGCACGTGCAACGCAGAAGGCGATCGGCTCGATGATGTGCTTGAGTTCTTTAGCCTGGACATTCCACCGTCGAAGAACGCGAAGGGTTAATCTGGGGGCAGCAGCTCCGCCGTGCGCCACATGACAAAGTAAATTCGCCACAATAGAGTCATGGCCTTGAGAATCGGCTTCGTCGGCATTGTGCATATGCACTCCTATTCTTACGCGAACTGCGTCAACTCGCATGCGGATACAGAGTGTGTGGGTGTGTGGGACAGAGACCCGGACGCAGCGAAGAAGTTTGCGGAGTTTGCAAAATGCCCGGTCTTCAGCAGCGCCGAAGAAGTGATTGGGCTGTCCGACGCCATCATCGTTTGTTCGGCAAACAATCACCATGCCGACGATGTTGTTGCCGCAGCTAAGGCCGGAAAGCACGTTCTGTGCGAAAAGCCTTTGGCGGCAACTTTGGAGGATGCTCAGCGAATTCTTGATGCCGAGAAAGAGTTTGGTGTGAAGGTGATGACGGCTTTCCCCTGCCGATACTCACCTGCTTTTCAAAAGCTTCTTCAGCGAGTCAAAAACGGCGACATCGGTGAGATTCAGGCCATCTGCGCCACCAATCGGGGAAGCAACCCTGGCGGGTGGTTTGTAGAGAAGGAGCTTTCGGGTGGCGGGGCAATGATCGACCACACGGTCCACGTTGCCGACCTTCTCTATGTGCTTCTCGGGCATGAGCCTGTTCGTGTGCAAGCCCAAATTGGCAACAACATGTACAGCCAGTCATGGGAGGACACGGCAATGGTGACCCTCGAATACGCAAACGGCGTTTTCGTCACGTTGGACTCAAGCTGGTCACGACCGAAGTCGTACAAGACTTGGGGTGATGTGACGATGAACGTGGTCGGCGATAAAGGCGTGATCGAGCTGGATATGTTCAATCAGGCTTTTGATGTTTATCGAAACAGCAATATGCGGCACGGCCTTGCTGGTTATGGCAGTGGAACCGACGACGGCTTGGTGAACGACTTCGTCAATGCGATCAAGAACGACACGCCGATGCCAATTTCTGCCGAAGACGGTTGGCGGGCGGCTAAGATTGCGGTTGCGGGTTATCGAAGCGTTGCAGAAGGGCAGCCGGTTGTGCCGTAGGCAACTTTTGATTGTAGATCGTAGATTGTAGATTGCGGATTGCAGATTGCAGATTGCAGATTGCAGATTGCAGATTGGCTCCTACAGTCATGAGTCGAGGATAACGGGTGCGAACGGCACGGCTTCCTTGTTTCTCGCAAAGACGCTAAGGCGCAAAGAACAAAGCTGTGCATCGGCGGTTCTTTGTGACTTTGTGACGAGTCTGTCGCACGGCAACGACAAAGCATTGCCCTCACTGTCCGACCGTCTGCCGATTACTCTCATGCCTCAATCCTCCTTAGGATTGAGGCTAAGCCATGGCTCGTGCAGAGCCTCAACCCTTTGGGAGGGTTGAGGCATCCAGCGCAGGCGCAGGCAAGATGCCTGCACCACAATCGCTGACGATCACAGATCAGTCTTCAGGAACCGAAGGAGCGGTTCCCTCCCGGCCGATCACTGATTACGGATTACTCAATTTCTCATTCCCCCAAAGCTTTCCTCCGCCTTGCATCCGACGCCACGCGTCCCGCCAGGCGTGGATATCCGCCGGACGAATGCTCTCTCTCGGCTTCCTCTCCTCCGCGCTGGGCAGTTGCGGGAACGGCTTCGACGGCATCGTCTGATACCAATAGGCCACGCTCGCAAGTTCCAGAGTGAGCACGTTCGCATGTCCCGCTTCGATCGACGCTCGCAGGCTCTTCGTGAACCGGATCGGGTCCTCCAGATGGAAGCGATAGCAATGGGTCTGCCCAATCCAGCCGAAGAGCTGATCGTCGTTTCCGATGCGTCCGGGAGCGTAGGGAGTGCCGAAATACGGGTGCATGTAAATCTCGTCGGGGCTCCACGATTGGTTGAAGTAGTCCTCCGTGCCAGTGCCGTGGGCGCTTCCGGGCCACGGCTCCCCATCGACCATAAACATGTCGTCGCCCTCGCCGTACCAGACCGGCGAAGGGCAGTGGACGTAGTAGTTCACGCCGACGAAGTGTCCAGCCCCCTCGACCTCGCAGAAAAGGTAGTTGTTCTTGTCGGTTGGGTTCTTGGGCGTCGGGCCAAGGATCGCCCATTCGTTCTCGCGGTCGCCAAAGTCCGACTCCGGTCCGGTGTATTCCTGGTTGTACCAAGCGTGGAACCGCCCCATGTCGTCGGGAATCGAGGCGTGCTCTTCATAGTCCATGTAGTAGTAGAACGCCCCGGTTCTGTGCTCGCTCTGGTTCTCGACGGTGATCCTCGCGCCCTTGGCGAAGGGCATCGGGAAGTAGCAAACCAGTGCGTTGCCGCCCTTCGGCGCGGCTGCCAGAGGGAGCGAGTTGAAGAGGTACTTCTTGCCCCAGCCCTGCCCGAAGAAGTCGCCGATGGGAGCTTCCACGCTCGGGTGCTCCTGCCCGTCCCAGTACATCCGCAGGATCAGGTTCTTGCGGAAGAGCGGGTCTTGCGAACTGATGGTGATCCAGATGTGCTTGACGATGCCCGCGCCCTCGATGTCGGCAAGAACCAGGGTTTCGCCGGGCTCGATGGGGTGGTAGTCGCTGTTGCCGCCGTCGCGGGCGTAGCTGCTGATGCGCTTGGAGCGGACATCGGTTTGAATCTGGCAGATGTTGGCAAGGGGGCCGTGACTCATTGCGGAGTGAGACTACCCGCCCGCCATGCCCGCAAAGCTATTCAAGCTTGAATGAATCTTGAAGCTTCTGGAGCAGTTCGTAACGGTCTCCGCTGGCGGGCATTACAGCGCCAACAGTTAAGCTGAACGATCTGTTCCCCTCTACAAGCAACAAGGTGTCCGCAAAACACTTTCTGCCATCTTCCATGTACTCCACATAGACCCTCGCGGCGTTCAAACCTTGGACGGTCAATCTATCGTCTTTTATCGAAGTGATGTCCTTGCCCAGCCACGACTGCGCCCACTCTCGCGTGACCCGGATCCCGACTTCGATATCGGCCTGCGGATAATTGTATTCATACATGTTTGCGATCGTCCAGCAATCCGGTGTATTCGCTCGGTAAGTGGCATATCTGCTGACTTCAGAACTGAACGAGGAATCGAGCGGTGTCTTGTCCGGGCTGGGCGGGCAAGGCAGAGCGATTTGAAATCCGGCCCCTTCGAGTGAGTAGACAGTCCATCCCTGTACCGTCTGCCCGGTTGTGCTGCTGCCTCGATTGGCAAGATCGCGTGTGCCTTGCTGAAAGCCGAGATAGGCGCCATAGCCAACAAGCCCGACGAATGTCAAACACCCGAAGAACATCACGATGCCCAAGATGATCAGGGGCAGAGCCTTGTTCGGAGGTTTGGGCGCTGGAGCCGGAGGGGTATGAAAGTCGGGCGTGTTCATGAGGCCTCGAATCTATTATCTATCAACTCAAGCCGCTCGCCCTACTTCTCTTTCATCGAAGAGTTTGAGTCGTGTATCGTCACCGACGCGGATACTCGGTTGGCGACGGCATCCAGGTCGGCGTCAGGGTCGGTGTAAACCTGTAGATAGTACGTCACCCGTCCATCCAGAAATACAATCAACTTGCAATGGAGGGGCATACCGTCCTCGGTGAACCTCATATCCACTAGACGCGCCTCTTTTCCTGCGCAGGTTGTGGTGGTGATGATATGCGTGAGGCCACTGATACCCGGGTCGGCCTTATATCCGTCGACGAAGTCCGTGGTCTCGTCATCAAGCTCAAACAGCGCACCAAATTTGCTGGTCAGCGCCATGATATAAACGGTCGTGCTGTCGTCAGCGGCCCAATAGCCCGCAAAACGCGAGTAGACAGACACATCTGGGTCGTCCATCGCCAACGAATCGTCCCGTTCGGGCAGCGACGGCAGCTCCATCGTGAGACCGATTGCATCAAGTTTGATCTGTTTCCAGTCGTTTGCAAGTTCGGCGACGATGCTGGGGGGCAGGTTTGCAGCGGGGACAGCGTCTTGTCCAATCGCCCTTACGAACCAATAGCCGATTCCGCAGACGATCAAACACCCTCCGAACAAAATGCCAAGGATCACAAAAAGCGGCGCCTTGCTTGAGTTTCGAGGTGGGGGTGGGGGAGGACTGTAAGAATGCTGCTGTGGAATGACGGGTGGCGCTGACATTACTAATCTCTTACAAGCACGGACGGTATGCGTTGCAGTAGCTCTTTGCTATCTCAAGGCTTCGATGTATTTTACGCCTGATCCAGTATTGAATAGAACAGTTTTTTGTTCTGGCTTTAACCAGCCCATTCTCTGCAGTTTTTGAGCTGCCGCGAGGACCGCTCCCCCTTCGGGCGAGGCGAAGATTCCGGTTATGCGTGACATCTCTTTGGCGGCAGTAATGGCTTCGTTGTCGGTGACCGTCAGCGCTGTTCCGCCCGACTCCCGAATCAAATCCAGCATGATGAAGTCGCCGATGGCGCGGGGCACGCGCAGGCCGGAAGCGACGGTGTGGGCGTTCGGGAACATCTCGGCAAACCGCTCGCCCTTCTCAAAGGCGGTCACGATCGGCGCACACCCTGCCGCCTGCACGCTCACCATCTTTGGTCTTTTGCTGCCAATCCAGCCCATCCGCTCCATCTCGTCGAACGCCTTCCACATCCCCACCAGGCCGGTGCCGCCGCCGGTGGGATAAAGAATCACGTCGGGCAGATTAAAGTCCATTTGCTCGGCAAGCTCATAGCCCATCGTCTTTTTGCCCTCGATGCGGTACGGCTCTTTGAGGGTGCTGGTGTCGAACCATCCCTCCTCGACTTTGCGCTTGCCGATCTCGGCAGCGCAGTCGGTGATGAGGCCGTCGATCAGTTCCACATGGGCTCCGTGAATCCGGCACTCGACAATGCAAGCCTCCGGTGTGTCTTTGGGCATGAACACAAACGCTTCGATCCCGGCTTTGGCGGCGTAGGCCGAGAGCGCTCCGCCCGCATTGCCTGCGCTGGGCACCGCCATCTTCTTCACCCCCAGCTTCTTCGCCATCGAAACCGCCGCACTCATTCCTCGGGCCTTGAAGCTGGCGGTTGGATTCACGCCTTCATCCTTGACCCACCAGCTTTCTCCCAGTCGCGGCGTGTGGTGGATCGGCGTCATCCCCTCTCCCAGACTGACCGGCTCGCAGTCCGGCATGACCTCCCGGTACCGCCACATATTGGCTTCTCGCCCTGCCAAGTCCTCTTTGCGAAGGGTGGTTGGAGAGAGGTCGTATTCGACGCGCAGGGTGCGTCCGCATTCGCAGGTGGTTTGGAGGGTGCGATGGTCGTACTGCTTGCCGCAGAGGTAGCAGGTGAGGCCGGTGATCATGGGGTGGAGTCTACTCTTCAATTTCAACTGACTCCGCAAGGCTGAGAGCGGGTTCTCGAAGTACTTGCAGTGCCTTTAACTTTGCTGCAATCACCTCATATGTAGTCAAACGCCGGTCTAACCAAACTTGTAAATCAGCATCCGTTAGCAGCATCAGATTTTGACCAGGATTCAGTTTTATTGTTTCGAGCGCTTCACTAGTATAACCAGACATTGAAATCAATAAACCCTGAGTCCCTGCACCAGACCGAGCAAGTTTCATGCTAAATGGGTCGATTAGAAGTGCACCTATCCGTTCGGAGTAGAATTTACATTCAATAAGCACAGCATTTGAATTAAAAGAGATGGCTCCATCAATTTGCTCAATATTATTCTGCCTTCGAAACTGTCCTGAAACGCCAACAGTGCCATCATCACAAAGCTCGTATATGAACTTCTCAAGCGCATAACCTTTAGCGCGATGATCAGTCATATTAGACAGCTCAAGGAAGTTTTGCGCCAAGATATCAAACCGATCCCGCATTCGCTTTGAAAGGTCAGGCCATAATTCAGAAAGTTGTCTGAAGTACTTTCTATAAACAGGATCCTGCCATCCCCTTACATGCCCGATGTACTGTAGCCTGCCTAGCAACACCCACCTAAATTTTGGAATTCTGCCAGAGGGCACATAATGTTTGTTTAAGTGCTTCTCTTCAAAGGTTTTTTGAGCAGATTCTTCTCCATACTTTTGCCACGCGTGAATCATTCCCCGCACTTGTCTTATATATTTCCTTCTCACATTGACAAACTTATTCACCGTCAATCCAGTGACACTTTGCCTCTGGCGGCGTTCTAAGCACCGAGTCTTAAGTCCATTCACAGTAAACCCGTTTCCTGATATTATCTGCTCCAGCGAGTCTGCAACACGTGTACCTTCGTGATCTACAGTTAGTAGTTGATTAGGGAATTTAGATTGCCAAGTTGAGAAGGTGATATCATCTGCATACCTCGTATAATAAAATCCATGTGATCGGGCGAATTGAATTAAGGCAATGTCTAATGAATACGAAATAATATTTGAAAGAATGGGTGACGAAGGAGCCCCTTGAGGAAGAGCGTGGTTCCTAGTACAAATCGTCGCAAGGACTTTAGCGGTACTCGCTTCCAAATGAAACGGTTTGGATTGAAGAACACCGCAGATTCTCCCAAAATGGATAGAAGGAAAGAAATCTTTTATGTCTATATTTACAATCCACTTTTTTCGCGTATGCAGGGCAGCATTCTTCACTGGGCTGCGATTCGATACATAGGCGTAAGCTGAAGTCGTTGGCACATATTTGTCTTCCAAGAATTCCTTGATTTTACGTTGCACTCCTTTGAGCAATTCGTCTGGCTCATCGATCTGGCGGTATCCTTGGGTGCGCTTTCGTATGTTATATGTCGTATAGCGAGAGTCGATGTTAGTACGATATGCAACAAATGCTAGCGTTCCTGCCTCATAGCCCCACTCTTCTTCCAGTTGCCACAGACTTGTTATGATTCGCATACTGAATTCAAGGCCCCTACTTTCGTTTCCTTACGCGAAGGTAGACAACTGGTAGCTACTGACTACATAGCCGTCGTAGCGCCAGTGTACTGAACACCCTAATCATGCTGCAGTATCAACAGCAAATTAGAAAGCGGGGCCATGGCGAAACTACCCGCTCGTCAGGCTTTTTTACAAGCCTATACTTTGACCCGTGAACGGAAAGCGTGGCAAATCGCCACGGCGAGAGCGTCGGCGACGTCGTCGGGCTTGGGTGTCTCTTTCAGGCTAAGCAGCTTCGTCACCATAAACTGAACTTGCTTCTTGTCCGCGCTGCCGTTGCCGACGACGCCCTGCTTGATCTCCGGTGGGGAGTATTCGGCAATGTCCAGACTGGCCTCCCCGGCAGCGAGAAGGGCTACTCCGACGGCTTTGGCAACATCCATCGCCGTGGTTTTGTTGACGGCGAAGAAGAGTTTTTCGGTGGCGAAGGCATCGGGCTGATGCTGCTTGATGAGGTCTTGAACGCCCTTGTGCAAAAGGATAAGCCGGTCTTGGATCGGTCCCTTCGGGGTTTGGAGCAGGCCGTAGTCGAGGACTTCCATCTTGGAGCCCACACGTCGGATAACGCCGTAGCCCATCCGCTCTAGGCCAGGGTCGATGCCGAGGATCACCACGGAGCTGCGCTCCTGCTTTGGGTGTGAGGAGTATAGGACCTATTGGCCATATATGTCCTATAGGTTCTGCCTGACCTATAGCCCGACGCCCAACACCTAACGCCCCTCATATTCTCTTAAACCTCTTCATCAAGTCATCGCTGGTCAGGGTGAGGGTGATCGGGCGGCCGTGCGGGCAAAGGTAAGGGTTCTCGGTCGTCGCCAGCTCCATGATCAGCCGCTCCATCTCGGCAAGGCTCAACGGGTCACCGGCTTTGACCGCCATCCGGCAAGAGGTCGTGATCCATATCTGTTCGCGTGTGGGTACGAGCTTGCGGGTGACGGTCGTCTCCACCAGTTCATCGATCATATCGCGCAGGATCTTGAGGGGGTCTTTTTGACGGACCGCTGCAGGCACCGAGCGCACCAGGAAGCTCTCACCGCCGAACGGCTCGATGTCGAACCCAACGGCCTTGATTTCATCCAGCTTATCGGAGAGTAAAACCGCCGACCGCTTGTCGAGGTGGAGCGTCTCTGGCGTCAGCAAGTGCTGGACCTCGATTGCGGTCGGTCCGCGCAAGCCGCAGAGATACTCATAAAGAACGCGCTCGTGGGCGACGTGCTGGTCGATGACCACAAGCCCGCGTTTGGTTTCGGCGATGATGAAAGTGTTCATCGCCTGACCGATCACCCGCAGACCCTCGATCAACTCGGCAAAGGGGTAACGCTCCGTACGATTGGGTTGAAAGGCCTCTTCGGACCCCGCACTGAACGGCTGCCCGCCAACATCCACCGGTGACTGAGCCGCGATGCTCGCATCCACATAAGCGGAGTGAGGCGCTCCTGGCATAGGCATGGCTCTGGGGAGATAGTTTGGAATCCCGCCGAGCATGGCTTGTGAAGAGGCGATGGCTTCGTTAGCCGCGTTCACGTCCACCGCGCTGGGCATCATCCCATGCTCGGCAAGGGCGTTGCGGATCGCGTACTTGATCGCGTCGAAGGCCGCGCCCTCCTGCTGAAACTTGACTTCGCTTTTCGTTGGACTGACGTTCACGTCGATCCGGCTGGGGTCGATCTCTAGTTTGAGCACGACGACGGGATATCTGCGTTCCGGTGTGAGCATTCGATAAGCCTGATCGAGCGCAGCGGTCAGGGTCCGAGTGCGCACGGGGCGCCCGTTCACATAGATGTATTGGTGGGCTCTTGTGGCCTTGGTGAGGTGGGGTGGGGAGATGAATCCGGTGACTCGTATGCCAGCGATGTCGGCGTCAATCTCGGCAAGTCCACGGGCCAGGTCTCGGCTCCATGCGCCGCTGATTGCGTCGAGGAGGTCGCCCGAGCCGGTGGTCGTGATGGCGTTTTGTCCGTTATGGCTGACGATGAAGGCGATGTGTGGATAGGCTATGGCGTATTTGGAGAGAACGTCAATGCACTGACCAAGCTCAGTCGTATCCGATTTTAAGAATTTGAGCCGGGCCGGAGTGTTAAAGAAAAGGTCTTCAACGGTGACCTCGGTACCCTTCGCTCCCGAGCCCGATCTGGGCTCTCGCAGTTCCCCGCCTTCGATTTCGAGGATATGGCGTACTCCGTCCTCGGTGCCCGTCGAGAGGGTCATACGCGACACGGAGGCGATGGAAGGGAGGGCCTCTCCGCGAAAGCCTAGCGACATCACACCCAGCAGATCGTCAGTGGAGCGAATCTTTGAGGTTGCGTGGCGTTGGAGGGCGGCACGTGCATCGTCCAGCGACATTCCGCAGCCGTTGTCGGAGATCCTAATCAGATCCTTGCCTGAGCCCCGAAGCTCCACTTCGATGCGCGTCGCGCCGGAGTCGATGCTGTTTTCGACCAGTTCTTTCAGGACTGAAGCGGGACGTTCGACGACCTCGCCCGCCGCGATCTGGTTAATCGTGTGAGCATCGAGCAGAAGTACCTGTCGGGCGCGTGTCTCCAATCCGATCATTAGTTTGGACGACGTATCAAGCGCGTTGTTTGTCCCGGCAAGTTTTGTGGGAAAAAGGCTCAGCGAGCCCATAAGAATTACCGGGAAACGTGGAATAGCTTTTTTGGACGCTGTGACAAGGAAGTCTAAGCATTCTGGATGAGGGGATCAAGACAGGGATATGTTTACATTTATCGGGATTGGAATCGTTCTTGTTGCGACGATGGTGGGTTACATCATGCACGGTGGCAACATCGGCGTGCTTATCCAAATCAACGAGTTCGTGATCCTTGGTGGTGCAGGCATCGGCTCACTCCTTGGTGCGGTTGGCATGAAGAATTTTCAAGCCACGATCAAGGGCGTGATGGGCGTACTCAAGCCAAGCCCCACAAAAGACACTTTCCTTGATCTCCTGAAGATGATGTATCAGCTGTTCAACGTCGCTCGAAAAGAGGGCTTGTTGGGGCTGGAGCAGCACATCGAAAACCCGGAAGAGAGCGACATTATCAAGAAGTACCCGTCTTTCTTGAACAATCACCATGCGGTCGGTTTCTTCTGCGACACGATGAAGGTGATTCTGTCCGGCTCGGTTGGACCGCATGACCTGTCCGAGATGATGGAGCTTGACCTTGAGACGGCCCACAAAGAGGAGCATCTTCCCGCCCACGCCATTCAAACGGTCGGCGACGCTATGCCGGGCTTTGGCATTGTTGCCGCGGTTCTCGGCGTTATCATCACGATGGGCAAGATCGGCGGAGAAGCCGCCGCAATCGGCGAATCGGTTGCTGCTGCGCTCGTCGGTACATTCCTTGGAATTCTGCTCGCCTACGGAGTTTGCGCCCCGCTGGCAAGGGCGATGGAGCTACGGATTGAGGCGAACGGGCAATACATGAACTGCATCCGTTACGCCCTGTTTAGCTTTGCACGTGGCGAGTCGCCCATCACCTGCGTCGAGTTTGCCCGCCGAAACATCGAACCCAGCGTCCGCCCTGGATTTACGGAGATGGAGAACTCGGTGAAGGAGAAAGCGGCGTAGGGATTTTAGATTTTAGATTTTGGATTTTGGATTGGAGATCGCGAATAACTGACAACTGATCATTTACAGCGACTCACGACTCACGACTCACGACTCACGACCAACCACTCACTACAATGGCTGAAGTACAACCGATCATCATCAAGAAGAAAAAGGTCGTCGCCGGGGGGCACCACGGCGGATCTTGGAAGGTCGCTTATGCCGACTTCGTCACCGCGATGATGGCGTTCTTCATGGTCATGTGGATTATGGGGATGGACTCGGAAACGCGCTCAATGATCCAGGGTTACTTCAACGACCCGCTTGGATTTGTCAAGAACCCGCCAAAAACCCAGACCGCTTTCTCTATCCCAGGCTCTCCGAAGCCGAAAGAGGGAGTGGCAGGTTCGAAGGGCATGAGCCCGGACACCCGGTCGACAAGTGAGAAACAGTCGGCAGAGATGCAACTTCAAAAGGAGAATCTGGAATCGGTAAAGACGAAGATCGAGAAGGCTTTGTCTGCCGATCCTGAGCTCAAGGGCCTGCTCAAGTACGTCTCGCTTACGGTAACTGACGAGGGCCTGCTTGTGGAGCTAACAGAAGCTGTTGGCGCGGTCTTCTTTGAGTCTGGCTCCTATGCCATTCGCCCGGAGGCGATGAAGTTGATCAGCAAAGTCGGGCCAATTCTGAGCCATTCCGGCTACAAAATCATCGTGAAGGGGCACACCGACGCGATGCCCTATGCCGGCTCGGGTTACACAAACTGGGACCTCAGCACTGACCGTGCCCAGGCGATGCGCCGTGCATTGAGCCAGAACGGCGTCGCGGAAGATCAGTTCGTCTCAGTGACTGGCCTTGCCGACAAGGAACTTAAGAACACGGCAGACCCAAATCACTTTAGCAACCGTCGCGTGACTCTTTTGCTGCCTTACAAAAAGCCGATTGGGATGAGCGAAGATTTAAGCATCGACGCCTTTAAACAGGTCAATCAAGGGGCTTTTTCGAGGGATGTCGTCATCGCACCAAATTAGGTGTGCCGCGGTCAGAAACCATCGAATTCGCCATCGCGAATAGCGAGCGCGATCCTCTCGATGTCTGCAGTCATGGACCGGTCCTTATCGAGTCGCGATACATGGCTCCGAACGGTTTCATACGCTTTCAGGGCCCCTTTTCCGGGTTTTAGGGGCTTCCGGTACTCCAGACCTTCTGCGGCAGCAAGCATCTCTATAGCCAGCACCTGCTCGGCGTTGGTAACGATCTGCCGCAGTTTCAGCGCCCCCGTCATCCCCATCGAAACATGATCCTCTTTTCCTCCCGAGGTTGGAGCATTGTCTACGCTGCTGGGGTGGGACAGGACTTTGCATTCGTTGAGCAATGCCACGGCTGTTACATGGGGGATCATGAATCCTGACGACGTGCCAGGGTGAGCGGTGAGGAAGGCGGGAAGATGCTCGTTGAGATCGGGATTGACCATCCGGTCAATACGGCGTTCAGAGATGCTGCTTAGGTCGGTGATAGCGATGCTTGCATAGTCCAATGCAAGCGCTAAGGGCGCGCCGTGGAAGTTTCCTCCGCTGATGACGTCGCCCTCGTTGGCGAAAACAAGGGGGTTGTCCGTCGCGGAGCCGCTTTCGGTTTCAATCTGGCCTTGGACGTGATTGAGGGCATCGCGAACGGCTCCATGTACTTGAGGCATGCAGCGCAAGCTGTAAGCATCTTGTACGCGTGGGTCATCTTCGAGGTGCGACATACGAATCTCAGAATCCTCAAGCAGGGCCATCAAATGGCTTGCCGAGGCCATTTGTCCGGAGTGTGGGCGTACTTGATGGATACGGGGATCGAAGGCCGTGGGCGTTCCGAGCAGTGCTTCGAGCGTCATAGCGCCGACAACGTCGGCAGCGTGGGCTACTCTCTGCGCGCGGGCCAGCGCCAGTCCACCGACTGCACAAATAGCTTGTGTGCCGTTGAGGAGGGCCAGTCCCTCCTTGGCCTCAAGTTCAATGGTGGGAATACCAGCCCACTGCATGGCATCGTCACCCGCCATGCGCACCCCGTCATAAAATGCCTCCCCTTCTCCGAGAAGGACGAGGGCAAGATGGGCCAGCGGGGCCAAGTCTCCAGAAGCTCCGACACTTCCCTTTTCGGGAATAACCGGGTGGACTCCCTTCTCCAGCATCTGCAGCAACGTTTCTAAGACCAACAATCGCGCCCCACTAAACCCCTTGGCGAGGACATTCGCACGAAGGAGGAGCATGACGCGGACTTCGGGGATCGAGAGGGGGTTGCCAACGCCGCATGCGTGGCTGCGAACGAGGTTGAGCTGAAGGTCTTTAAGCTCCGCCGCTGGGATTTTCACTTCTGAGAGCTTGCCGAAACCCGTGCTGATGCCGTAAACAACCGCATCGTCGGCAACGATGTTCTCAACCAAAGCACGAGCTTTCTCAATCCCTAGGATCGCGGCTGAGTCGATACTGACTTGCCGCTTGCCAAACGCGACGGCCTCAATCTCGGCGAGGGTCAGCGGTTGGCCGGAGAGCTTAATCATGGGTTGAATTGTACCGGGGACCAAGCTCTCCGGCCTCATTGTTCAGTCCGACCTGGGAGTGACGAGAATGCTGTGGGTAACGGATTGCGTAAGATAAAGTAAGTTGTCTTTGCAAATTGACTCGCCCCGAAAAGGATTTACGCTCATAGAGCTGCTTGTGGTGATCGCAATCATCGCGATCCTTGCCGCTATTCTGTTCCCAGTTTTCGCCCGAGCAAAAGATAAGGCTAAACAGATTGCTTGCCTGAGCAACATGAAGCAGCTTGGTACCGGCATCTACATGTATCTCTCCGACTACAACGACTATCTCCCCGACCGGCGTGACCTCAAGACATCACTCCCCGGGGGCTATCGTCCATGGACAAGCTGGCCCCCATCTGATCCGCGTTCGGGTTGGGCGGCAGTCGTGTTCGATCCTTACATCAAGAACAACCGGCTTTGGACATGCCCCAATGGAGAACCGCTCTTTAGGGGGGTCGTCCAGGCCGAGCAGACGATTCCGAGCGCTCAAAACCCGGCTCCCAGCACTTACTTTTGGATGTGGCGGTTCGACCGTTTTGACGATCCGATCCCGCTCGACAACTTCTGGGGGAAATCGCCTGAGCAGTGTGTCTTTGATCTGCGAGACGCAAACAATCCTCAAGCAGGAATGCCGGACGGAGTTGCCGATATTGAGCTGATTGTAGACCCGTACTTCCCCAAAACGATCCCCTCGGTTCTTGCCAATCTGAAGGGAAAGACCCCCCACTTTGGTGGACGGAATCGGGTGTTCTTAGACACACATGCGAAGTTCCTCAGAGATATTCGAACGGACTAGGATTCAGGAACGATGAGTTAAGAATGGGCATCAGAACAACGACACCCCCTTTTCTTCTATCCTTCCGTGCTCACGAGCAGCAATGAGGCTTCGAGATTAGAACTCCAGCAGAAAATCCCGGACCTGGTCGACGTCGTCCTGAGTGAGGCCGTGCCCCGCATTGACGATTCGGGTGGTCACCGATGCGCCGTAGTCGGCGAGCATGTGCCCAAATTGCACCGCCCCTTGCATGGGCGAGATGTGGTCTTGTTCACCGGCAAGGATGAGAACCTTCTTGCCGGTGAGGTCAGGGGCGGGGATGGGTTGGAGTGGGACCATAGGTCGCAGGAGAACTCCTCCTGCAAGCGTTTTTGGGTGAAGCATGAGCATCGCTCCTGCCATGTTCGCGCCATTGGAATAGCCCATGCCGATGAGCCGATTGGGGTCATAGCCGTTGTCGCGCGGTGTGAGTTGGAGCCAGTCGGCTAGCTCTTGGGCCTTGATTTGGATGTCTTCTTCGTCAAGGACTCCTTCTGAGAGTCGACGAAAGAATCGGGGATATCCCTCTTCGTCAGACCTTCCCCGCACCCCAAGCATGGCTGCGCCATTCCCAACCATATCGCCAAATTCGAGCAAGCTGGTTTCGTCGCCGCCCGTGCCATGAAGCAGGAGCAGCGTCCAATCAATTTCGGGGTTGGAGACGGGGCGAAAGATACGGTTAAAGCTTGAAAGGCTAACTTCCATAGTGGGCTCCGATCATCTCATTCTACATATCTTGACGGCGAAGTGAGCGCTGTAAGTGTCCCTGTCAGTCTCAGTGCATTCCCCTTGCACGACGTAAAATGAACATAGAAATGAGTTTTTCAACTATCGAAGAGGCCCTAGAAGACATCCGTGCGGGAAAGATGATTGTCGTCGTTGACGATCCCGACCGCGAGAATGAGGGCGACTTGATCATGGCGGGCGAGATGTGTACCGCCGAAGAGATGAACTTCATGATCAAGTTTGGGCGCGGGGTGCCATTCATTCCGACCACAGAGCAACGACTTGCCGAGCTTGGCATTCCGATGATGACCAAGCAGAACACGGCGCGCCTGGGCACGGCTATGGCGGAGACAGTTGACGCTCGCTACGGCACCACAACCGGCGTTTCAGCTGCGGATCGCGCCAAGACCGTCCAAGTTTTTTGCGATCCGAAGGCAAAGGCTGACGATCTGATGCGCCCAGGACATGTCATCCCTTTAAGGGCGGAGGAGGGAGGAGTTCTGGTCCGAGCAGGGCACACCGAGGCATCTGTCGATCTGTGCGTGCTCGCAGGGCTGCAGCCTGTTGCAATTGGGTGTGAGATCATCGGCGACGACGGTGAGATGATGCGGCTTGACGGCTTGATCCCGTTCGCTGAACATCACGGACTCAAGATCATTACGATCGCTGATCTGATTGCTTACCGACGCAAAACGGAAAAGTTAGTTGAGCGGATCGCCGGCCCGATCGACTTTCCCACGAAATTTGGGCACTTCACCCTGTATTGCTACCAGCCTGCCGTTGAGAGGGAGCCGTATGTAGCGATCGTTAAAGGTGATGTCTGCACGGATGAGCCGGTGCTTGTGAGGATGCACTCAAGCTGCCTTACCGGTGACTTGTTGGGCTCTTTCCGATGCGACTGCGGCGATCAGCTTGAGATGGCTTTACGACGGATCGAGGAAGCAGGGCGTGGCGTTGTGGTTTACATTGCACAAGAAGGCCGAGGGATCGGGCTTGCCAACAAGCTGAAAGCCTACGAGCTTCAAGATTCGGGGCTGGATACGGTGGAAGCGAATAAGGCGCTTGGTTTCAAGGCGGACCTACGCGATTATGGAATCGGCGCCCAGGTGCTCGCCGACCTTGGTCTGCGCCGGTTGCTGCTCATGACGAACAACCCCGCCAAGGTGGCAGGAATTCAGGGCTACGGTCTGGAGATTGTCGAGCACGTCCCGATTGTCGCGCCAGGAAATGAGGCTCGCGAGAGGTATTTGGAGACAAAGAAGTCGAAGATGGGGCACATGCTGCCTGATTAAGCGCCACCGGTAGGCACAAAAATAGGCTCACCGAATTCTCGGTGAGCCTATTTTTGTTTAAAGGGTTCGTGTTAACCGACGACTTTGACGCCCATTTGGCGGCAGGAGCCAGCGATGACCTTCATGGCCTGCTCGATGTCGGTGGTGTTGAGGTCGGGCATTTTCTGCTGTGCCACGGCTCGAAGCTGGTCTTTGGTGATCTGCTTCACAACCTCTTTTCCGGGGTTGCTTGCACCCTTTTCGATGCCGATCGCCTTCTTGATGAGGTCGGTCGTCAACGGCTGCTTGACCACGAAGCTGTAGGAGCGATCTTCGTAAACGACGATCTCCACCGGCATGAGCATGCCCATTTGCTGAGCAGTCATCTCGTTGAACTTCTTAAGGAACTCCATCATGTTGATGCCGGCTTGACCGAGCGCGGGACCAACGGGAGGTGCGGGAGTGCCTTTGCCAGCGGGGATATTGAGCTTGATAACGCCTGAAATCTTTTTTGCCATGATCGTAACCGGTCCAAATTCTTATTGCATTGCGCGGGGTTACCAGCCCAGCGCGTGCGGTTCAAGGCGTTTTAGGAAGCGTCATCCCGAACCACGAGCGAAGAATTATACCTTCGAGTCGAAAACCGATTTGGGCATGAAGCAACAATCAGGGGCTATCGGCCATCAGCGACCAGCTATCCATTCTCCGTTTGATAGCTGACCGCCGATAGCTTGACGCTGATGCCTCTATGCTGCTTTCAGAAGCGGGGGTGGGACCTGACGGTCTTCTGGGCGGTTGCCTCTTTCCACGCTTGGGTTAAAGGTCATTTTGCTGTTGAACGAGTCGATGATCCGCGCTGTTTGGGCGACGGCTTCAAGGACCTTGACCATTCCCGCGAAGTTAATCGTATCGATGGTGTCGGCTTCGCTGTGGTAGGTATTTGTCAGACCCGTGTGCCAGAAGATAACCGGAACATTTCGTCGGACAAAAGATGCCTGGTCGCTGTCTCCACGGGTGTTTGGTCTCCAAACGACGTTCAGCCCGTCCACTTTTAGCTGCTTGCCGACTTCTTCCCATTGAGCGGAGCTGCTTGTTCCATAGCCATAAACGTTGTTTCGGCGCACGGTGCCGATCATGTCCATGTTCAGCATTGCGCTTGTCTTGGCGAGGATTTCGGGGTTGTCTCTGCACCACGCGTCCGATCCGCGAAGGCCAACTTCTTCCGCCGAATACAGTTGGAAAATGATCGTGCGTCGGTTGCCCTTTGTTTTGGCGAAGTGCTGGGCAAGAGCGAGGACGCCAACTGCTCCACTGCCATTGTCGTCGGCGCCTGGGTGGAGCGCGTCAACCCCCGTTCGGCTGCCCGTATCTGCGTAGCCGAGGTGGTCGTGATGTCCGCCGATGATGATGTACTCGTCTTTCAAAACGGGGTCGTTGCCGGGGAGAATGCCGATCACGTTTCGATCTTTGCCCGCATTCACTTCCGTCTCAAAAACCATTCTCGCGGAGAATGGCAACGCTTTGCTGGCAGGTTTCTTGGCTGATCTTGCTTCGGCAAAGCTCATCCCTGTGAGGGTCTTAAAGTACTTTTCGGAGACGCCGCCTGCGACCATATCCATGCTGGCAGTGATGCCTTGCAGTCGGGAATAGGTAGGCAGATCGCTTCGACCGGGTGCGGATGGCCCGACAAAGAGGATTGCTGCCGCTCCCTTTTCCTTGGCCACACGGGCCTTGACGCTGTTCGATGCGTTGCGACGTCCTTCGGGAACCCCTCGCAGTGCGATGACAACCTTATCGGCCACATCGGTGTCGAGATAATCGTTCCAATCGTCTTCCGCCAATCCGAATCCGACATAGACGAGATCGCCGCTGGTGAGCCTCATCGCGGAGCCGGCGAGAGGCCGGAAGTCCGTATCGAGATTCAGCATCATCGACTTGCCATCGTTGCCTTTGATCGTGAGGAAGTTGTTCGCCGTTGGCCTTTGACCAGCGGTGATTTCGAAGTGGTGGAAGTATGTGCCGTCGTCACCACCCGGTTTGAGTCCGAGTTTTTGAAAGCCGTCGGCAAAATACTGCGACGTTTTCATGATCCCTGGTGAAAGAGTCATACGCCCTTCGTGGGCGTCGGTCGCGATCACTTCAAGGCTTTTCCGAAGCTGAGCTTCGGTGGCAACTGGGGGCCCTGCCAAGGCAAATAAGGCAACAAGTGTTGTAAACATTCTGGTCTCCGGAAAAACCAGTTTACGTGACAAGATTGCGTATTGAGCAACCTTTACGCGGCGAAATCTTAACTTTGTGCGACATAGCCCGATTCGAGCTTCCAGCATGCCGCATTCTGCCCCGAAGGCGACGCAAGCAGCGGAGGGTCGTTTTGGCAATGGTCAAATCGAAATGGACAGCGGGGAGCGAAAGAGCATCCGGCGCTGAGGTTGGCAAGGTCGGGAGGTTGTCCGATGATGGATTCGAGCGTCTTTTGGCCTGCACGGGGGAGCGCCGAAAGCAGCGCAGAGGTGTAGGGGTGTTGCGGAGTCCGCAGAACTTGCTCGGCATCGCCATGCTCGACGATCTTGCCTGCATAAAAGACCGCGATCCTCGAAGCCATTGCGGCGATGACTCCGATATCGTGTGAAATCAGCATGACCGCAGTGCCTTCGGTCTCCTTTAGTTCGCGCAGTAAGCGAAGTATTTGGGCTTGTAAGGTCACGTCAAGGGCGGTTGTGGGCTCGTCGGCTATCAGCACTTTGGGCTTACAGGCGAATGCCATCGCGATCACAACGCGCTGCCGCTGCCCTCCCGAAAGCTGGTGAGGATACTTCTTTGCCGAACTCTCGGGGGCGGGAACACCTACCTTTTCGAGCATATCAATTGCCTGAGTCCAAGCAATAGCGCGCGAGAGTCCGTGATGAATGCGCAAAACCTCGGCAACCTGGTGCCCGATTCGCATCATGGGATTAAGGCTTGTAAAGGGATCCTGCATGACCAAGGCAATCTGCTCGCCACGAACGTCAAGCCATTGCCGTCGACTGAGTGTGGTTAACTCTTCGCCTTCGAGCCGGATGGAGCCCGCCACGATTTTTCCGGTGCCGGGAAGCATGTTCATGATCGCAAAACCGGTCATCGATTTTCCGCAACCGGATTCGCCCACGACGCCAAGCGTGTGTCCAGCCTCAAGCTCGAAGGAGACGCCACGAATAATTTTGTTAGGACCGAACGCGACCTCAAGGCCCTCAACTTCAAGTACAGCCATGCTCCTCAGCATTATGGCGTACACGGGACAAAGGTGCCCGGGGTATTTGCAGAGTTGAATCGTAATTGTATACTGCACCCATGTCGCAGAAAATCAGGGTCGTCGTTGCCGACGACGAAGCGCCGTATCGAAGTGCGCTTCAGCGCACACTCACGCTGATGCCGGAGTGCGAGGTTGTCGCCGTTTGCAAAGACGGGCAAGAAGCCCTTGACGCATGTTTGGCCGATCCCCCGGATGTCGTGTTGACCGACATCAATATGCCGAGAATGACGGGCATTGAGATGATGCGCCGCCTGCTCAAGCAGGAGAAGGACATCCATTTCGTGTGTTTGACAGTTCAAGAGGACGATGAGACCGTGTATGAGGCTTTCCGCGCTGGAGCGTTGGGATATCTCCTCAAAACCTCCACTCCTCAGGACGTGATTGACGCGATCCGGTTGGCTTACAAGGGTGAGGCTAAGATTACGCCGAAGATCGCAACCAAGGTCGTCGAAGACTTCCGCAGAGTGAAGGACGATGATGAGACCGACGACAGCGAACTGTACGTGCTGAGCGATCGTGAAGCCGAGATCCTCGACCTCATCGCGAAGGGTATGCGCAATAAGGAGATCGCGCAGCAGCTTTGCATCGCCGAGAAGACGGTGAAGAACCACGTCAGCAACATTTTGAAGGCTCTTCAGGTGAACAGTCGAACAGAAGCCGCGATGAAAGCGGTGAAGTCGAAGTTCGTCGCCAAAGAGTAGAGTCGACGTTTTAGGGGCCTAAGATAGCGGATCCGGAAGAGTTCGTCCCACGTGTGGCGACGGGCGTCCTTGCGGTACCCTGCCGAACAGATAGCGACATGAGTGAAACGGAAGCTGAAGCCCCCAAAAAATCTCGCGATCACTGGATCATGTTCGGGTGCCTCGCCTCCTTCTTTATCTTCCCATGCCTGATGGTTTCCCCCGTATCGAAGATGATTCAACAGTGGGGAGCAGGGGGATTTCTCAAGAAGGTCGACAAGGACTGCAAGGAGAGACTCGTGCTGGTCCACAAGGGAATTGAGCTGTACGCAGCCGACAATGACGAGCATTACCCGCCCGCGGATCGTTGGATCGACTCGACTTGGAAATACGCAGCGAAGAAGAGTCCTGACGATGAGTCCGAGTCGATTTTCCGATGTCCGGATGTCTCAATGACTAGGACCGGGGACTTCGGTTATGGGTTTAACAGCCTGCTCTCTTCCAAGCGCAAAGGCGAGGTCGCCGATCCAGACTCGACTTGGCTGATATTCGATTCTTCCAACCTCAAACGCAATGCAGCTGGCGACCCGAAAGAGATGCTGCCAGAACCTCGCCGACACGTTGAGGGGAAGAACAACAACGCCATAACCGCCGGTGGAACCGTCAAAGAGGTTCCCTGATGCGTCCTGGCAGTAAAAGCCCCGGAGCCCTGCCTGAGGCGCCTAAAGGCGGCTCGCGAGCATCCTTCGCGCTGGGGGTAATTGGCTTGATCTTGTTCTTGGCTTTGGTCGGTGGCGCGATCTTTATTCCGGTCTATCTCAAGTCCGTTCAATCGGCACGGGATAGCGCATGCATCGACGGTCAAAAAGACCTCGCTCGTGGACTCACCCTGTATGCGATGGACTTTGACGGGTTGCTGCCGCATGCCGAATCCTGGTGCGATGCGATCAAGACAGGCGTATACGCCGAGTCTTTTCAATGCATCAACGACGAATCGTTCCAGCAGGGAGGCTCCAGCTACGCATTTTCAAAGGCGCTTTCACGGGCAATGTTGGATGGCATAAAAGACCCGGCAAAAACGCCCATGGTGTTTGATGCAGCTTCGGGGAGATGGAACCTGAATGGCGATCTAAGTTTGCTTCCCAAACCGGGTCGCCATCAACAGGGGCAACCGGGGAATGTGATCGCTTTTGCGGATGGATCGGTCCGATTTGTGGGCGATAACACAGCGCCTTAACCTCGTTGTTCTACTTCAAACGGCTTGCCCAAATTGCAACCTGGATAATCGGGTACACGTAATGGAGAGGGTCCATGAAGTCCATTTTTTATAGAATTCCGTTCGTCTTCGCGTTGGCAGCGTCGGCTGTTGTTTACGCATACGCTGGCCAGGATGCCGATCTTGCCGCCAAGCTTTCCACGATTGAAAAGACCATTGATGCCAAGCGCAAGGAGCTGAAGGTTCCCGGCATGTCGGTCGTGATCGTCAAAGATGGCAAAGTCATTTACATGAAGGGGCTCGGTTATCGCGACCAAGAGAAGAAGCTGCCAGTAACGCCGAACACACTCTTCGGCATCGGCTCTTCGACGAAAGCATTTACCAGTCTCGGCATTGCCCTTGCGGTTGATGATGGCAAAGTGAAGTGGGATGACAGCCCGAAAAAGTATCTGCCTTATTTCAACCTGTGGGACAAGCAGGCGGATGAGAAAATCACCATCCTTGATCTGCTATGCCATCGAAGTGGGTTAAACAGGACAGACCTTCTTTGGATTACGGGGGCGCTGACCCGTGAAGAAGCCATCCGCGCGCTGCAATTTGTGAAGCCAACGATCCCCTTCCGTGCAGGATTCCAGTATCAGAACATCATGTTTGCGGCGGCGGGAGAGATTGTCGGTCAGGTTTACGATTCGAGTTGGGAGCAGGTGACGCGTGACCGCATTCTTAAACCCTTGGGTATGACCGGCTCGAACCTAACGATCGACGAACTACTGAAATCGAACGACAAGGCCACAGGTTATTCGTTGACGAGTACCGGGGCCGACGCTGTTGAATACAGACCCGTGATCAGCTGCGCGCCTGCAGGCTCCATCAACTCGAACGCGGTTGATATGGCGAAATGGGTTCAGTTTGCGATGACGGGCACCTATGGTAACGGGCAACGGCTCGTCTCTGAGGAGAGTTACAAAGCGTGGCTGACACCGATCACCCCGGTAGGTCCGGCGAATGGTTATGCCCTGGGCTGGTTCGTTCGCGAATGGAATAAGAAAAAGGTGATTGAGCACGGTGGAAACATCGACGGCTTCAACGCCCAAGTTGGATTTTTGCCTGACGAGAAGTTGGGAATCGTCGTTCTCACCAATGTGGGGGTCTCCGAGCTCGCTGGTTACTCCATGAACGTGGTGATGAAGACCATGTTTGGAGAGCCGAAGGATCCGCGAGAGACTTCCGATCCGCAGGGAGATCCTGCAAAAGAAGTGGGCAGTTACAGCACCGAAAACATTCCCGTCAAGCTCAAAGTTACTTTGAAGGGCAAGACCCTTTCTGTGAGCCCCACAGGGCAGCCGACTCTTGAACTCAAGAACCTTGGAGGGCGAGTTTACAAGTTCGCACCTCCCGCTCCAGACGGCATTTATCTCACATTCAGGCCGGATTCGAAGGACCCCAGTAAGACTGAGGTTCTGCTTGAGCAATCCGGGGCAAAGGTCGTTTTCACACGAGAAGACTCGGACTATAAGCCAGACATCTCTATCCAAGATTTGGTTGGCAAGATGATCAATGCTCTTGGGGGAGAGCACGCGCTTCGCGCTGTGAAATCGTTAGAAGTTCATTCGGACATGCTGATTGCAAGCCAGGGGTTGACCGGCACATCTGCCCGCTATGTTTCTGGCGGTAAGTTCGCTGAGGATGTGTTCTTTTCGGCGATGGGCAAAGAAGTTGCCAGCCTTCAACAAGTCTTTGACGGCAAGCAAGGTGTGGCAAATCAGTTTGGCCGATACTCAAAGATTGAGGGGACGACCCTTTCCGACATGCGTACTCAATCCGATCTGTTGGCCCTTGTGAACTACAAAAGCCACTTCGCTTCTCAGCGTATCCTTGCGAAGGAGAAATTCAGAAATGAGGAGGCATACCTTGTGGAGTGGACCACCAAGAGCGGGTCAAGCTTCAAGGAGTTTGTCTCCACCACGACTTTCCGCATCCTAAAGCGTGAAGGAGAGAACGCAACGGAGGAGTTTTACGACTTCCGCACGGTCGAAGGGCTGGTTCTTCCGTTCCTTGCCCGAATCAGCAGCCCGACTCTCGGGTCAATTATGGTGACGACAAAGTCGGTGAAGGTGAATGGAAAGATAGACCCGAAGGTTTTTGATATCGGGCGACTGAAGGTCGGTGCGTGAGCTAAATCGCGATCCCGATTTCTGCCAAACGGGCGGCGAGTTTGATTGCGAACTCGCCGTCCTCTTCTTTTGAAAAGGGCCGCGCCGCGCTCCAATCGTAGAACCAGATCGGTTTGGCTCGTAAATCGTCGGGTTCACTGGCGTACCTTGGGAAAAGGTGGGCATGGAGGGCTGGTTCCAGGTTCCCCAGCATCTCGTAGTTGATGCGAGCTGCCCCTGCTAGCTCAAGGATAGCATCGCCGATTGAAGCCATGTCTGCGAGAAAGAGCAGCCGGCTCTCCGCATCCATGTCGTTTAAATGAGCCGGTACGGGATCAGGCAAGAGTAGACAGTAGCCTTTGACCACTTGCACCCCTCCCATGATGAGCCAGCCAGAACGCACTTGGCAGACGAGGTTCGGCAGTTCTCCGGCTTTGGCTTGTTCGACGAACTTGTGGATGGCAGTCATTGCAATTTACGATTCTAGATTTTGGATTTTGGATTTGCGATTGTGTGAGTTCAAATTGGAGTGATCGGTCCTGGTTTAGGAACTGAGCAGCCTGCTTATGTTATTCGTTCCGTAGCAGTAACGTTATAAATCTTCACCTAAGCTTGGACCATAGAAGCGCTTGACGAAGGCTTGAAAGTCTTCAGTTTCGATAAGGGGTCTCCACCAAGCTTCGTTCTCCTTGTACCATCGGACGGTTTTGCGCAGGCTCTCCTCAAATGGATACTCGGGCGCCCAGCCAAGACCACGCATCTTGTCCGCTTTCATCGAATACCGTTTGTCGTGCGCTCCTTTGCGGGGGTCGGGGATCTTCTTCACCAACGATTCATCACGGCCCGTTTCTTCAAGCAGAATCTTCACGACTTCGCTGTTCGGGCGCTCGTTGACGTCGCCTACATTGTAGATTTGCCCTGGCTCGCCCTTGAGCAGCGCCGATAGCACTCCAGAGGCGTGGTCCATGGCATGAATCCACTCCCGAACCTGGTTGCCCTCGCCATAGACCGGTACTTTCTTGCCGTCGAGGAGTCTCACGGTGAAAAAGGGGATCAGCTTCTCCGGGAATTGATAGGGCCCGTAGGTGTTGCCGCCTCGGGTGATCACGGCGGGGGTGCCAAAAGCCTTGACGTGCGAGCGCACTTGCAGGTCACCGCCCGCTTTGCTGGCGGAGTACGGTGTGTTCGGCTGAATGGGACTGTCTTCGGTGAAGTGTCCACTGTCGATGGAGCCGTAAACTTCGTCGGTCGAGACGTGCACCATCTTCTCCAGCTTAAAATTGCGGGTGGCTTCGAGGAGAACATAGGTTCCAAGAACGTCCGTCTGGATGAAGCTGCCCGCTTCAAGGATGGAACGGTCGTTGTGGCTTTCAGCGGCGAAGTTGACGATGTGGGTGATGCTTTCGGCCTTGATTATCCCTTCAACTACGGTCGGGTCTTGAATCTTGCCGGGATAGAACGCGATCTTGTCGCGGACATCGGCAAGTGTGCTCAGGTTTCCGGCGTAGGTGAGCGCGTCAATCACAACGAGCTTTGCGTCAGGCAAACGTTGCAAGGCGAGGCGAACAAAATTCGAACCAATAAATCCGGCTGCGCCGGTAACCAATATCCTCATGGCAATCTAAATCTGGACTCCGTTTCTTCTTCGTGACGGATTTCATCCACCGGCTCTTTCTTTCCTCGTCCGGCGTAGAGCTGATTTGGAAAGTTCAGAACGAAGGCCTCCCCAGTTCCAACATTTCGATAGGCATGAACCACTCCCGGCGGGACTAAAACCAGCAATGGATTCTCTTCTCCAACCGCTAATGTAAGCATCTGATCTGGCTTGCCTTCCCGATTCTCCCAAAGGTAGAGCTCATAAGCGCCTGATATGAACGCAAAGCCGTCGGTCTGATCCACATGTTCGTGGGGGCCGCGGGCGATCCCAGGATGTGTGACGCTCAAGTAGCACATCGCGGGCTTGAACCACTCAGGCAATTCGTCTTCGCGGAAGAGTTCGGTCAACCAGCCGCGCTGATCGACGTACTTGCTGAGTTCGTTGACCCAAACGCCGGGAATAGTGAGCTCTTGGAACGGCATCGGCGTGAAGGGTACCTCAGGCCCTGTGGACCTGCCCGCCCTGGGTCATGCAGAATACAGATATGTCTGCAGACATGAAGTCGTCGATCATCTCCGCCGCGTTTGAAACCCATTTGATCGTTGCCCAAAAAATGCACACGATCGCTCAAGACGTTGAACGCGCGGGTGAGATCATTTCCGAGTGCCTCAATAAGCATGGTGGGGCCGTGCTTGTGTGTGGAAACGGTGGCTCGGCAGCCGATGCTCAGCACATTGCTGGTGAACTCACGGGCCGTTTTCTGCGAGAGCGCAGGGCCATGCCTGCACTGGCTCTCAATACGAACTCCACGACGATCACGGCTATCGGCAACGACTATGGCTACGATTTTATTTTTTCGCGTCAAGTGGAGGCGCACGGAAGGCCCGAAAGTGTCTTAATCGCGATCACGACCAGTGGCAACTCCGGGAACGTCGTTCAAGCAGCGAAGGCGGCAAAAGCAAGCGGGATGAAGGTTATCGGCATGACGGGGTCGAACGCGGGAATGCTGGGGCAATACTGCGATGTCTGCATTAAAGCGCCGTCTTCGGAGACGCCAAGAATTCAAGAGATGCACATCCTGATCGGGCACATTTTGTGTGAGATCGCAGAATCGGAGATAGGAGAGTAGGAACGGGGGTCTTGAGGCTATACGCTATAACCCCACGGCTTCATCCGCGATCCTTTCGACTTCTTTGATCGCTTCTTCCAGCTTCACACGGCATGCCTCGACCTCTTCTTCGGTCGGTCCCTCATGCAGATAGATCGGCTCCCCGAAAACGATAGCGGCTTTTGAGAAAAGCCAAGGGATCATATAACGGTCCCACGAACCCACCCGTAGGCACGGCTTTGCCGAGGAGCCGACAGGGATCAGCGCGGCTCCAGACTTGTGCGCCATCAAGAGGACTCCTCCTTGAACCACCTCGGAGGGACCGCGCGGTCCGTCGGGAGTCACCGCCATCTTGGCCCCGGTCTTGAGGACTTTGATTGCTTCCAGCGCAGCCCGTACGCCTCCCCTGCCTGTTGATCCGCGAATGGTCTCGAACCCGAATCTCCTAAAAATGCGCGTTTGCATTTCACCATCGTTCGAGAGACTGAAGAGCGCCCATACGCCCTGTCCCTTGAAGAAGTTGGCAGGGATCATGGACTTCCCGTGCCAGCCCGTAAAGATCATTCCGCAAGTGAGACTTTCGTAGTTCTCCTTGCCAATAACCTTGAGGCGCAAGCTCCTCGCGAATGTTCTCGCGATGGCGTAGATGAGAGAGCCAAGCAGGGCAGGACGAACTCTTCGCCACCACTTTTTCATGGGAGCAGACCTCGTGCCTTTGCAAGCTCGGTTGCAGGATGAAGCTCGAAGCGCTCCGTCAACTCTTTAATGAGGCTCTCGAACGGTTCTTCTCGAGTTCGCCTAATCTCGGCAAGGGCCAACAGGGCCTCTGGCCGCTGTGGGTCTTGGGGGTCGCCTTCAAGGACCGTTGATAAGATGAGCTCAGCAGTTTCAGGATGAGAGTTCTTGAGTCTGTCAGCGAGCAACGTCCGGCGAAGACTCGGGACGTTCTTCATTTCGTCCAGTTCGGTCAGTCTATTTAGGAGGGGCGCTTGTTCCGACTCTGGTGTACGCTCAAGCAGCTTCCACAAACCCTCGGCTTCTTTTGCATGGTCGGAAAGGTCGCGGGCAGCTTCAATGACCTTTTCAAGGGCAACCGTATCTTCGGGATGCTCTCGCAGGTGGCTTTCCGCTGCTGCCAGCGCTGCCGCTGGGCCACGTTCGTTCATCTGGTCGAGCACTTGATGACCGAACTGCATGTTCGCCTCTTTGCCTGCCCGGAAGAGACCTGCCCAAACAAGACCTGCCGCGAAGCCTCCGATATGTGCCCACCAGGCAATTCCACCCTCGAACTCCCCACCAAGTTTGATCACGGCTCCAAGCACTTGGAGAAACACCCAGATACCGGTAATGGCAGGCACGGGGACAGCGATTTTTGGGGCGATGGGGACGCGTACCCGAAAGAATCGGATTGTGAAGAACGCAGCGCAGGCCGAGATAGCGCCGCTCGCACCGATCAGCGGTGGCTCGCCGACAGCTTTCGCGGCAAGAAGCCAATGCAGGCCAACCCCCGCCAAACCTCCTGTCAAGTAGATGAACAGGAAGCGCCATGTCTTAGCCGCAAACTCAACGGCAGGCCCGACAGCAGCCAAGAAAAGCATATTGCCAAGGAGATGAAACAGATTGACATGCAGGAACAGACACGTCACGGCGGCGAAGACGCTTGGGCGGTCGATACTAAAGCCAAAATCGCCTAGCAGGTCAGGCTGCCAGACTAAAGCGAACGCGGCCCCTATGTTGGCCGCGATCAAAAGAAGCGTTGCTATCGGGACGCGTTGTTTGGGGCTCAATCTTCGCTCATCATCTCTTCAGGGATGTCCACATTGATATACGTCTCTTTGACGTCGTCAAGCTCGTCTAACATGTCCAGCAGCTTCAGCAGTTTAGGCCAATCGTCATCGGCAGGTGTTGCTTTGTTTGTTGCGATGTAGGTTAGCCCAACTTCGTTGGTCTTAATGCCTGCATTTTCAAGCGCATCGTTGGTGGAGTGCAGATTCTCAATGGCAGTGCGGACCAGAAAATTGCCTTCGTCGTCCTTTTCAACGTCGTCGGCTCCCGCATCGATGGCGGTCAGAGTGAACTCCTCTTCATCCAATCCTTCTGCGGCTACGCTGATTTCGCCGACGTGGTTAAACTGCCAACTCACCGACCCATTCTCAGCCAGGTTTCCACCGTGTTTGCTAAATGCGTGGCGCAGTTCGGGGACGGTGCGGTTCTTGTTTTCGGTATAGCATTCGATCATGATTGCTACGCCGCCGGGCCCATAGCCCTCATATGTCATCTCTTCGTAGTTCTCGCCCTCGACCGCACCGGTGCCCTTGTCGATCGCCCGTTGAATGTTGTCATTGGGGACTGCGTTCTCTCGTGCCTTTTGGATCGCGACTCGGAGTCGGGGATTCGTGCCCGGGTCACCTCCGCCCATTCGTGCAGCAACAATGATCTCTCGCCCCAGCTTCGTGAACATCTTGCCGCGAATTGCGTCCTGCTTGCCCTTGCGAAGTCGGATGTTTTTCCATTTGGAATGTCCGGCCATGCGGCTATTTTGGCATGAAGAAGTTCAATGAGAGGCATCGAAGGCATGTTGGACTCACAGCAAACTCTTGAACTTCAAATCTTAGGCCATGGGGATTATTTGGGGGAAACTGAATCATACTTAATATGTTGTCATGTGTATACTAAATCCAAATCCATTTCTGGTTCGTCAGTAAGTTCATGCAGGTCAGCCCATTTTTCGATTCCGAAGCATCCGTCTCCCTATTCAAGGGTGATTGTTTGGACCTGCTGAAAGACATTCCTGACGAGGCTGCCCAGCTCATTGTCACCTCTCCTCCTTACAACCTGGGCAAGCCTTATGAAAGCCGCCTTGATTTGTCGGAATATGTGAGTCAACAGAAGAAGGTGATTACAGAGTGCGTTCGCACGCTGCATCGTTCGGGGAGTATCTGCTGGCAAGTGGGGAATTACGTTGACAAAGGCGAAATCGTTCCACTCGACATTGCCCTGTATCCTGTTTTTGAATCACTTGGGCTCCAGCTTCGCAACAGGATTGTCTGGCATTTTGGGCATGGGTTGCATGCAACAAAACGCTTTTCAGGCCGTTATGAGGTCATTCTTTGGTTCACACGCAGCCCAGACTACTACTTCGATCTGGATCCTATCCGTGTGCCCCAGAAGTATCCAAACAAGAAGGCGTTCAAAGGTGACAAAGCTGGACAATTATCCTGCAATCCTCTTGGTAAGAATCCATCAGATGTTTGGGATGTTCCCAATGTAAAGTCGAACCATATTGAAAAGACGATCCACCCTTGTCAGTTTCCAGTTGAGTTGATTGAGCGACTGGTTCTATCCATGACTCGCCCTGGCGATCTCGTCATCGATCCGTTCATGGGCGTGGCATCAACAGCTATTGCTGCGTTGATTCACGGTAGGCGTGCTGCAGGAGCAGAGATCATGGATGACTATTACCAAGAGGCGCTGGATAGGCTAAAACAAGCTCATAACGGACTCCTGAAAATTCGCCCCATGGAACGCCCGGTTCATAACCCTAATGGAACGACTAGCTATGTCCCACCGAAGCTTGTCCAGATTGCAGATAGTCCACAGTCTCGATTGTTTGAACGTGTTAAACCGTATGGGGTTGACTGATGCGCGTCGTTCAATACTATTCGCATCTGAATGGGTATGAGCACATAGTTGTTCACAAGCCGCATCTCTGGGAGGAGATTGAGAGAGTCATTTCTCTTGTTGATGCTCATTCATTACGGACGAAGATAAGCAACGAAAAAGGAATGGTTGGCAAGGCTCTTTTTGACCCTAAGGCAATGAATTCTGAATTCAAGAGGTTGCTTGTCGAACGTCAGTGGCGTGAGTCTAGGACTAGCTATTTTGTGACGTCCGATCATGTTCTGATTCGGCAGACAATGACGATGTCAAAAGAAGAACAGAAGCGGGAGATTGAGAGAGCCGGCCTTAATCCAATCTATTCATACAATCAGACTGACTTCGTGAAAGAGCGTGTTGAGATTGAGGTTCAGTTTGGAAAGTATTTTTCGGTTGCCTATGACCTCTTTGTAAAGCACATGGCGTTTTTCATTGGAGACGTGATTGATGTTGGCGTAGAAATTGTCCCAATGAAAGAGTTGCAAGTCGAGATGTCTTCTGGTGTTCCCTATTACGAGGGCGAGCTTTACAACCTCCTACGGCAAGGACGATCCACGCCAGCCGTCCCTCTGGTCATGATCGGCATTGCCCCGTGACGGTGCTTGTGCGATACGTGGTACCTTCACTCGCATGAGCCGACACAGGCTGATCATCATCGACGGCTATAGCCTGCTCTTCCGGGCGTTCTATTCCACCCGTTTCATGAGCACGACCGACGGGCGCCCCACAAACGCGCTCTACGGCTTCACGGGAATGATCTTTTCGATCCTGGAGCGCGAGAAGCCCGACGCGCTTGTTCTTGCGTTGGACGGCCCTGGAAAGACATTCCGGCACGCCGAATACGCCGAGTACAAAGGCACCCGCAAAGAGCCCGAACCCGAGCTTGTGCAGCAATTTCCGTGGGCACGTGATCTGTTGGACGCCCTTGGCATACCCGCGATCGAAGTCCCGGGCTACGAGGCGGATGACATCGTCGGCACGATAAGCAAAGAGGCCGAATCGAAGGGTTACGACACATACATCGTGACGGGCGACAACGATCAACTGCAGCTTGTGGATGAATATGTAAACGTGCTCACGACGAAGGTGGGTGTCTCCGACCTGCTCGTTTACACGCCGGAGAAGGTCCTCGAAAAGTTTGGCGTTCCCCCGATCAATGTGCCCGACTGGAAGGCGATTGTGGGTGACAGCTCCGACAACATCCCAGGCGTTCCAGGAATTGGCGAGAAGGGCGCGACCTACCTATTGCAAAAGTATCAGACCATCGAGAACCTGCTCGAAAATCTCGATGAGGTCGAAGAGAAATACCGCAAGAAGATTTTGCCTGTGATTGAGCAAGTGCCAAAGTCGAAATGGCTTGCGACGATCTGCCGAGAGGTTCCGCTAGAGTATGACTTTGAGCCGTTCCGAGTGTCTGCCGAGCAGCTTGAAACCGCGAAGTCGATGCTGGAATCGTTTGAGTTCAAGTCGCATCATAAGCGATTGCCAGCGGTGATGTCGCGTTACATGGAGGGGGGGCAGGCGATGGATGCTCCGGTGGTGGAGGTTGCACAAGAGTCGCTTGCTGTCACCTCTTCGGAGATTCAAGACCCCGACGCGCTGATTGCGTTCGTTGGCAACTCTCCCTTTGCCGTTCTGCTCGACTCCGGTCCTGCGCAGATGAGCATGTTCGACGAATCTGGCCGTGCTGCCTATGTCGCCGTCGGCTCGAAGGTTGCCAAGACTACCGACAAGGCCGTTCTGAACCTCGTCCACAAGGACCCCTCCAAGCTGATCGGGCATGACGTCAAGCCACTTTTCAAGGCGATCCCCGCGACACAAACTGCGCCTCGATTTGATACGATGCTCGCGGCGTATGTGCTTTATCCAGGCCGTTCCAGCTATTCCCTTCGAGATCAAGTTTCGGCGTATTTGGATATCGCCATGCCGGAGACCCAAGAGGGGATGGCCTCGGCGATTTTCCTTTTGGACGCAGCGATGAGCGAGCGGTTGGAGAAGGAGGGGCAGACGAAGGTCATGCGGGAGATCGAACTCCCACTCCTGCCCGTGCTTGCCGAGATGGAGAATTACGGCATCAAAACCAGCGCCGATTACCTTCGTGAATTCTCGAAGTCGCTCGATGTGACCATTCAAGAAACTCAGAAGAAGGTTTATGAAATGGCGGGGCAGGAGTTCAATATAGGTTCTCCTAAGCAGCTTGGTGAAGTGCTCTTCGACAAGATGGGCATTCCCGGCGAGAAGAAGACGAAAACGGGTTACGCTACGGGTGCAGAGATTCTGCAAGTGCTCGCTCCCGAGCATCCCATCGCCACTGAGGTCTTGAACTGGCGCGAGTTAACCAAGCTCAAATCGACTTACGCCGATGCCCTGCCGCGCATGATCCGGGAAGACGGACGCATCCACACAACGTATGCCCAAGCTGTTGCCGCAACCGGACGCCTCAGCTCGAACGATCCGAACCTGCAAAATATCCCCACACGCACAGAGTTGGGTCGGCAAATTCGTAAGGCGTTCACCGCCGATGAGGGCTTCATACTCGCCTCATTTGACTACTCTCAGATTGAGCTGCGGCTGCTGGCGCACATGTGCAAGGACCAAGCGCTGGTGGACGCTTTCGCCAATCACGAGGACGTTCACAAGGCGACGGCTGTGCTTATGTTTGGGGCGGCGGGTGATGACGTCACGAAGGAGCAGCGTGGGTTTGCGAAGCTGCTGAACTTCGCCGTCTTGTACGGGGTCACTGACTTTGGTCTTGCGAACCAGCTCGGCGGCAACTTCTCGGTGTCTGAGGCAAAAGCGCTGATCACCCAATACTACGAGCGATTCCCGAAGGTGAAGGGCTTTACCGACTCGGTGATCGCCGATGCCAAGGCGAAGGGCTTTACGACGACGCTCTACGGCAGGCGAAGATACTTCCCCGACATTCATGCCCAAAACCGAAATGAACGCCTGTACGCAGAACGTCAGGCGATGAACGCACCGATCCAGGGTTCCGCCGCCGACATGATCAAGCTCGCGATGCTTGAAGTTCGCAAAAAGCTGGACGGAAAGAAGACACGAATGTTGCTGCAAGTTCACGACGAGCTTGTGTTTGAGCTTGCGAAGGGTGAAGAAACCGGGCTGATAGAGCCGATCCGCAAAGCGATGGAAGAGGCCATGCCGCTTGATGTCCCCATCGAAGTGGATTCAAAGTTCGGCCCCAACTGGAATGAGATGGGGCCGCTGGAAGCTTTGGCAAAGGGGTAAGGATTGTCAGAGTGGTAAAGAGGTAAGGAGGTAAAGGGGGGGAGGCGGAAAATCGGGAAAAAGCGCAACTTCCTGGACCACAGCAAAGTGGCTCGTTCCCAATCTCGACGTCCTTACACCTGACTCGTTACCTCCTTACCAACCGCTCAATCCATCTTCCCGAGAAGGATCTCAATCGCCTTATCGAGCTGAGGATCACGTCCCGCGAGATAGTCCTCGTAGGTGAGTGGGACGTTAACGTCCGGCATCTGTCCGAGGTTCTCCATTGGCGAGCCGTCCATCCGGTACGAGCCCGAGTTTGGCATTCGTGCGCTGGTTCCGTCGATCAATCGCAAGCCGTACGTCCAGATCACGTATCCCGGCGTTTGGACGCCAACCAGCGTGGCCAGCTTCCTTGCCTTCATTGCGGCGGGGAACATCTCGGCATTTGAGAAGCTAGTCTCGGCATGCATCACGACCGTTGGGATGTTCCAACTATTCGCGGGAGCAAGGCCTGCTTCCTGATCTCGAGCTTGATAGTAGCTATGGGGCACTCGCTCGAGCATGTCCACAAGCGAGTCGGCGATATTGCCGCCTCCGTTGTTGCGAACGTCGATGATGGCGGCCTTCTTGCCGTCGATAAACTCCCAAGCCTCGCGGTTGAAGGTCGTGAAGTTGTTTCCACCCATGCCGGAGATGTGGAAGTAAGCGATCCTTCCGCCTGACTTCTCCTCGACATACTTTTGCCGATCTTCGATACGGTTGCGATATTGGATGCCGTTCCAGGCTCCACCAGACAGCGCACGGTACTTCACCTCACGCGCGCCCGATTTGGTGGGGGTCTTGTTCACGAGGAGCGTAATGTCTCGTCCATCTTGGGCGTTGAGCACGTCTCGGAACAGCGCTTCGTTTGCTGAAACGTCGGTTCCATTGATCGCCATCACATACTCCCCTGCGCCGAGCTTTGTCTTCGCGTAGCTTCCAGGAGCGTAGCGGGGGACCTCGGCAATCTTGATTCCGGGGCCACTGTAGGAGTAGTCAATCGTGAACCCTGGGTGCGCCGAATTCTCCCCTTGAGGGTTGCCCGGCGCGGGACCGACTTCAGAGTGCGAAGATTCTAGTTCGCCGACCATCATGTTCAGGACCGTCGCGAACTCATTTCGGTGTCCCACCGAGGACAGCATCGGTTCGTACCGCTTACGTAAAGCCATCCAATCGCGCCCGTGCATGTTCGGGTCGTAGAATCGGCTGTTGAAGTTGCGCCAGAACTGCGAGAATGCGGCTTGGCGCTCTTTGCGTACGTCGCGAGACCAGTCGGCACGAAACTCGACCTGTGACACTTGGAACTGCGGCGGCTTTGGGTTCAACAAAGAGATGTTTCCACCCTTGACCAGCAGGAACTGCGAGTAGTCCGCATTGGGCTCGAAAGATTGAAGCCCTCCGCCCTGGCTGATGCGTCGAACTTCACTGCCATCGTAGCTTGCCATCCACACATCGCCCTCACTTCGGAAGTAGAGAGTTCCGTTCTCCGGGTTCATTCGCAGGTTGCCCTGGGGTGATTGCGAAATCACTCGACGCATACGGCGATGGATGTCATCAAAGTCGATGTCCACCTTGACGGCTTCCTTCGGCTTTTCATATTTGAGCTCCAGTTCGGTCTCACGAGCATCTTCGGCTTTGAGTGGAAGCGCGTAAATCGCGGACCCTCCGTCTCGATTTGAACTGAAGAAGAGGTATCGACCATCGGGCGACCAAAGAGGATCGCCGTGTTGGGCGTTGAGCCGAGTTACGTTGATCTCTTTTCCAGTCGTGCTGTCAAAAATCCAGATGTTGACGGGCGGCGCCATGTTAATGACGGTTCCGCCTGTTTGCCGCGAGTACGCAAGATAGCGTCCATCGGGCGACCAAGCGTAAGGTGTTCCGACGCTCGATTGACTTCCGGTGATCTTCTTGGGGGCTCCGCCAGCGACAAGCGCTCCGTAAAGGCCGCCATTCGTGCCGGTTTGCCACCAATAGACCGATTTCTTGTCGGGCGAGAGTGTGACCACGGATACGTCAGAGCCAGGAGCGCTCACAGCGGTGACGGCCTTGGTCGCGACGTCCATTCGATAAAGTCGGTCGCTGTCCTCTCTGTCTGAAGTGAAGAAAATGCTCTTACCATCGGGAGTCCAGAGGGGCTCTTGATCGGAGCCTGCCCAGTCCGTAAGCTGGGTCGCATCATTGGCGTTTGGCCCCTTGCCCTTCTTCACGGGGACGGTCCAAATCTCTCCCCGCACCGTAAACGCGACTTTGTCGCTGGCTGGGTTCAGTGCGGCGTCGGAGACGCCATCGGTGAGGATCAATCGCTCTTGGTAGTTGACCTTATCGTCGGTCGAGGCGATGATATCAATTTTCTTGGGCTCACCACCTGGCGTCATTGTATACACGTAGCCCTCGTATTCGAAGGCAGCAGTTCCGGCGTTGCGGGCGACACTGAGATAGCGCACTCCCCCGCCAACGAAGTTTGTCATGCGTACCGTGCGTCCGTTAAGGTCGATCTTGTAAACGTTCGGTGTTCGGTTGACGTTATCGACGTTCTTCGGAATCGGCTTGTCCAGGAAGCTAGCGCTGGGCGTCTTCTCGCTGACCGTAACTGTCATGAGAGACTTGCCGTCGGGGTTGAAACCAGCCCAAAGATGTTGAAACTGATTGTCGCGGAGGGCCCTTGCCTTTTTGCTCGTCGTATCAAAGAGCCAGAGCGCTGAAGCTCCTGTTCCTTGGTAGCGCGCTCGGTACCAGGGGAAACCGTTTCGGTTATAAGCGACCATCGTGCCGTCATTTGACATGATGGGGTTACGCACCGTCGTCTGGTCGATCAGGAACCTTGCAAAGGCTCCCGTTCGCACATCTAAAGAGAAGAGGCCGTTGTCTTGAGCATCACGAGTGGAGCGGAAAAGCAACTGCTTTCCGTCTGGAGTCCAATCGCTGGCGACATCGCTTCCCGCAAACCAGGTGAGGCGTCGGCTCTCGCCACCATCTGCTGGCACCACGTAGATATCGTCTGCGCCGTTGCGGTTCGTTGAAAACGCGATCCACTTGCCATCCGGCGACCAGATAGGGTTGTCGTCCATCTCGATATGGGTGGTTACGGGGACCGCTCTGCCGCCTTCGCTTGAAACGACCCACACGTCGCCGAGGTAGGAGAATGCAACGCGTGTGCCGTCGGGGCTGATCGAGATCGACCGTGCGCCAAGAATATTTTTCGGCTTGGGATCGCCAAGCTGTCGTGCATCACTCGACGCCGATAGGGCAAGTGCGGGCACGAGGATAAGGCTTAAATACTTCGGTTTCATAGGCTGACCGCCGCTATATACGGAGATGAGCCTGTAGATTACTTCATCTATTTGGCGATGCGGATCGAGTTCAAAACCCAGTCGGCGATATTCGCACCCGCCGCATCGGCCTTCTTTCGCGCGATGAGGACGCGCCAAGTCTCATCGCCTCTAACCAAAAGCAGAGCCGAGAAAGCGCCTTCGCTAGAGGCGAGACGAAACTCGTAGTCGATGCGGACTCCATCAATTCCAGACATTTTGACTGGCTGAATCGCTTTTCGGAAGATGTCGGCATCTGTAGGGATTCCCAAATCGGCATCGACGCCCGCGATCTGCTTGGCCAAGTCCGGGCCTTGACCCTTCACGGTCTCAATTTCGGTGACTGTGACAATGGCAGCATCGGTGACGGATGTGAATGTCGACAAGCGATAGGCGTTCGGAACGCTTCCAAACGAGATGTCGGGTTCGTTGGGTAGGGATACGGTTACTTTCGAGTTCTTGAGCTGTTGGCTACGCCAGCTTGCAGGAGAAGTAAGCGCGACTGTGGCAGAGTCCAAGATCGCATCGCGGGCCTTTGCCGCGGTCAAGGCCTTTACTCGGGCAAGGATGCGCCAGGATTTTTCGCCTGCCTGAATGTAAAGACCCGAAGCAAGCTGCCCCCGAGAAAACCGTCGTGCTTGGAGTCCGCTCACGCTCACAGGTCTGAACGTCGGTTTAAGGTCAGCCGCGCCCGGAAGAAGGTCGGCAGCGGCCCGCGATGAAAACTCGATATCGGTAAGAACGCCTGCCGGAGCTTCGCGGTAAGTGACAATCACGTCCACCCCTTGAACCGAGAAGTTGTAAGTTTGGTTGTTATCGGAAGAGCCTTCTGCAAGTTTAAGCTCAACCGTGGGCAGGCTCAGCGTGAGTCCAGTCGTTCCGACCTTCTTCGCGCTCATCGCGGTTCCTGCCTGACCCATGCCAAGCACAACCGTTGCAACCATCCAAGAAACAGCCATAGTCGTATTTTATTGACGTTCGAGACCCCTAAGTGTTCGGGATCGGGACTTTGCGAGCCAAAATGATGCTCATGGCTGCAAACAGAAAGGGGATCATTCTTGCCGGTGGATCGGGCACGAGGCTGTATCCGCTCACGATGGGGGTGAGCAAGCAGCTCATGCCGATTTACAACAAGCCGATGATCTACTTTCCGCTGACAACGCTCATGCTGGCGGGCTTGCGAGAGGTTCTGATCATCACGACACCGCACGATCAGGCCGCTTTTCAAGCCGTTTTGGGCGACGGCTCGCAGTGGGGAATCCAGATTGAATATGCCGTCCAGCCCAACCCAGGAGGCTTGGCTCAAGCCTTCTTGATTGGAAAGGAGTTCGTTGGAGATGGCTCCGCGACGTTGATTCTTGGAGACAATATCTTTTATGGGCATGGGTTGGTGGAGATGGTTCAGCGGGCCAACGCACAACCTTCGGGGGCAACTGTCTTTGCTTATTGGGTAAACAATCCGTCCGAGTATGGAGTGGTTGCGTTCGACGAGTCGATGAAGGCGACGAGTATTGAGGAGAAGCCTGCCGAGCCGAAGTCGAACTATGCGGTGACGGGGCTCTATTTCTATGATAATTCCGTGCTCGACGTCGCCGCTAACTTAAGACCGTCGCCGCGTGGTGAGCTTGAAATCACCGACGTCAACCGTGAGTTTCTGACGCGCGGGCAGCTTCAGGTTGAGATCATGGGCCGGGGGTTTGCCTGGCTCGATACGGGCACCCACGAGTCGCTCCTTGAGGCCGCAAACTTCGTGCAGACGATCGAGAAGCGTCAGGGGTTGATGATGGCCTGCCCTGAGGAGATTGCCTATCGGCAAGGCTACATTTCGCTTGACGACGTAGCTAAGCTCGCAGAACCGATGCGCAAAAATCCTTACGGGCAGTATTTGATGGGCTTGATCAAGCGTTGATGCGCAGGTTGTGGGACCCGGTTGCAATCTGACCCTTCAGTGGGCTTAAACTTAGCCCGCGCATGCAATCGATTGAATCCCTCGAAAAGGAAGCAGCCTCTGCAATAGAGGCGGCAACGACGACCTCTGAACTCCGCGATGCGGAGATCAAATATCTCGGCAAGAGCGGTCTGCTGACCGGCTTGATGCGCAACATTGGCCAATTGCCACCCGAGGAAAAGCCGCTGTTTGGCAAGAAGGTCAACGAGGCTAAAGCACGCCTTGAGGAGATTTTGGAAGGCCGGATGTCGGCGCTCAAACGAGCTGAGCAGAGTCAAGCGTTTGAGTCGGAGAGAATCGACATCACCATGCCGAGCCGCAAAGCAAATGGGGGCATGGAGCACATTCTTCGGCGGACCGAAGAGCGCATTCGCGAGGTTTTTGTTGGGCTTGGGTTCGAGTGTTACGACGGTCCTGAGCTTGAGGAGTTTCGATACAACTTCGACGCGCTGAACTATCCGCCCGATCATCCAGCGATGGATGAGCAGGACACCTTTTATGTGACCGATCGTAAGGTTCTCCGCACCCAATGCACCGCCATTCAGGGTCGCGTCTTCGAGAAGAAGAAGCCGCCACTCCGCTACTTCACGGTAGGCCGCACCTATCGGAACGAAGCGGTAGACCGCACACATTCACACACCTTCCACCAAGTTGACGCATTTATGGTTGACGAGGGGATTTCCATGGCGCACCTCAAGGGCACGCTTGGGGCATTTGCGCGGGCGATGTTTGGCGACGATGTGAACATCCGCTTTCGGCCCGACTTTTTCCCGTTCGTGGAGCCGGGCGTGGATTATGCGATCTCAACTCCCAAGCTTTTTAACGGCCGATGGGTCGAGCTTGGCGGCGCGGGCTTGATCCATCCGAACATCCTTGAGGCTTACGGGATCGACTCTGAGAAGTACAGTGGGTTTGCTTTTGGGCTTGGCGTTGAGCGCATCCCGATGATGCAGTACGGGATCGACGATCTGCGGCACTTTATGGAGAACGATCTGCGGTTCTTGGAGCAGTTTCAAGCGTGAGGGCCGAGGTCCGTGATCCGTAATCAGTGATCGGCGATCATCAATCTACAATCAACAGATTCTTGGGTGTGGCGAACAGCGTCACGGCCCCGCCGGTATGCCAAAAGAGCACACGCCCCTTCAATTCGCCCTTGCCAACCATATCCATGAGCCCGGCAAAGGCTTTGCCGCTATAGGTCGGGTCCAACAAAATTCCTTCTGATCTCGCCACTTTCAGGATCGCCCGATTGCCTTCGGGGCTTGGGATCGAATATCCCTCGCCGAAGTAGTCCATGCGGAGGTCAAGGTCTTCGTAGCGGAGATTCTTGGGCTGTCCAGTGAGTTCGCCTAGCCCGATGGTAAGTTCGTGGACGTCGTGCTGGAGAACTTCATCGGGGTCGGGGTCGGCAGAGATGCCGATGACCTTCGTTGAGGAACCGGCAAAGGCAAAGGCGAGGCCCGCGTGGGTGCTTCCACTGCTGCTAGCAGTGACGATGGTATCGAACGGCTCTGCGCTTTGGGCCATGACCTCCTGAGCGGCAAGATAGAACGAGTAGGCCCCGAGAACGGAGCTGCCGCCGATCGGGATCTCAAATGTCTTCAACCCTATAGCTTGGTACTCGTGAGCGATGGCTTCCGCATAAGCTTCGAGCTGATCCCAGTCGCCATCGGGGAAGAGGCGCACATCCATGCCAAAAATCTCATCGGCAAGCACGTTGCCGCCAGAGGAGTCGGGTACGTAGTCAATGGCAGGTCGACCAGCCGCTGCATAGTAAGGCAGCCCCATTACAGCGGCTGCGGAGCGAAGTCCGTATTTGGCGCATGCGGCGGCAAGCTGGCGAAGGAAGTTCGACTGTGATGCTCCCATCCCGACCACGACCTCCGCGCCTTGTCGAAGAGCTTCGGCGATCAAGAATTCGAGCTTGCGCCCTTTATTGCCGCCAAGTGCAAACCCGGTGAGATCATCGCGCTTGATCCACAGATCGATCCCCAGCTCTTTCGAAAGATTGGGAAGTGCGTGCAAAGGCGTTGGGGTGACGATCAGATCGACTTTTTCAGGGACCGTTGGCACATCTTGATTATGACTTTCAGCCTGGGTGCTTGTGGGGGGACGGACCGGTGGTGAGCTACGGGCGTCATAATCTGATAGGTATGGCAAAGATGAGTCGAGGAAAAAAATGGGGGATCGCGCTGGTTGCACTTGTCGCGATTGGAGTTTTGGTCGACCAGTTCACGCCAGCACGCGAAGCGTTCATCCTTTGGCGAGCAGGTTCCTTCGACAAAGCGGACAAGGTCAAATACAGGGGCGATCTCGAAGACAGTCTTAAGAAACTGCGGGCCGCTTTAATGCTCTATCACGACAGCGAGGGCCAGTTCCCAGATGCGGCAGGCTGGATGGATGCCATTCGCAATCGGGTGCGCACTGGAAACATGGCGGATTCGGAGGCGATGAAGAAGTTTATGGACCCCTCAGCCCAAACGGGCGCGGAGGGTGTTTATGGAATCGCGATGAACGACGCTTTCAGCGGTCAGTACATCGACGATGTAAAAGACCTCGACAAGACCCCCCTTCTTTTTGTGAGCTCAGATACAAAGTGGAATGCCCACGGAACGCCGGAAAAACTCCTGCCTAAGCCAGCCCGCGAAGCTGGCAACTGGGCGATCATGGTGGATGGGAAGATACTGGAGTTATGATTCAGCGAAGCGGTATCCAACGTGCGCGGGCCTTCGCTGTTCTCATGGCGTCTGCTTTGACGTTTATGATTGAGAAAAAGACGCCGCAGTTGGGGAGCGCATCGCTAACCGTAGGCGGGGTGATTTCGGCGGTTCTGTTTGGGGTAGGGCTGTTGATTCTCCGATCTGATATGAAGACCTTTCGAGGCGCATTGCGGCTCAAGAGTGGCTTTATGATGGTGGGATTCTCGTGGTTGATTGCCGCGCTCACAACGGCGATGGTTGTCCCTCTCGTATGGGCGGGGGCTCCAGCGATCTTTGCGGGCTGCGGTCTGGCAGCGATTGGATTCGCGGTCCAACTCACAACCTTGTATCTTCAAATCCGTCGTGGGACCCCTTCTCGGAAAGATGCGCCGGATCAGCTATAATTCAGCCAAGATTTAGCGGCCCGTCCGCGATCCTTTTTCAGCGCCGAAAAAGAGGTTTTCTCATGTCCACCGTACCTGCTTCAGCAACCTTCAAAAAGCTCGATTTTCTACGCCTCATGATGCTTAGTCGTGAAGGCGACCGACGAGAGGGCATTCTTCTTCGCCAGAGCAAAGGCTGGTTCCAGGTCGGTGGCTTGGGCCACGAAGCGCTTGCGGCATTTGCCTATTGTCTTCGCTCAGACGACTATATTTTTCCGTACTACCGAAGCCGAGCGCTGATGCTCGCACGGGGCATGAAAAATTCCGACTTGGCGACGGCTTACTTTGCCAAGAGGGATTCCAGCTCGGGCGGACGCCAGATGCCGGGCCACTATAGCTCGCGCAAGCTAAATGTTTTTAGCGTCCCGACTCCTACCGGCGCGAACCTGCTACCGGCTTGCGGAACTGCTTGGGCAATGAAGCTGAGTGGGACGGACTCGGTCTGCTTTGCTAGCATCGGCGATGCTGCCTCCCGGCAAGGCGAATTCTACGAAGCGATCGCTTTTGCCGTACAAGAAAAGCTCCCGGTGATCTTTGTCATTGAGGACAACAAGTACGGTATCTCGACTCCGACAGAAAAGTTTATGCCGTTGAACCTCGGGGTCATCAATCCCGACCTTGTGGTTCACGTCAACGCTCGTTACGCCGAGAACGTATTGCAGGCTGGGCAAGCCGCAGTTGACAAGGCCCGCCGAGGCGATGGCCCAACGATTCTGTGGTGCGACCTCGACCGGCTGGGCAGCCACACCTCCTCCGACGACCACCGTGTGTACCGCGATCTCGACGACATCGACGAGATGATGAAGCGAGACCCGATTCTCATCCTCAAGCAGGAGTTGGTGGACGCGGGCGAACTCAGTGAAGATGAGTTTGACAAGATTCAAGAGGAGTTAGCGGCGGCGGTTGATGCCGACTACCAGAAGGCGGAGACGCTGGAAGATCCACGCGCCGACGAAGTTCTTCTCCACAACTTTGGCTCAGAGACAGCGGCGACCATGCCCCCGATTCAAGCGGGCGAACGCCAGACGATGGTCAACACCATCAACCAAACCTTCCGTAAAGCGCTCGAAGAGGACCCGAAAGTTATCTTCTTCGGTGAGGACATCGAGGACCCCAAGGGCGGCGTGTTTGGCATCACCAAGGGGCTTAGCCAAAGTTTCCCGAAGCAAGTCTTCAACAGTCCGCTTGCTGAGGCCACCATCGTCGGGGTCGCCGTCGGCATGTCGATCTTCGGCATGCGTCCCATTTTCGAGATTCAATTCATCGACTTTATGTCTCCAGGATGGAATCAGTTCGTCACCAACGTTTCGACACTGCGATGGCGCACGTATGGCGATTGGAAGTGCCCGATGGTTCTTTACGCCCCGTGCGGCGCGTATCTGCCGGGCGGATCCTTGTGGCACTCGATGTCGAATGAGGCCTATCTGGCTCACACGACCGGTGTACAGGTGGCGATGCCATCAACACCCGAAGACGCCGCCGGAATCTTCTGGACGGCGATCCACGCCGACGATCCGACTGTTGTCCTGGTACCGAAGCACATTTTCCGAAAGCCGATCAATGTGACGAGCGTGAACCCGGTTCCGCTTGGCAAGGCCCGTGTTGTCAAAGCTGGGGCAGATGTCACCGTCGTCAGTTACGGCAACTGTTTGGAGCTTGCAGAAGAGGCTCAAAAGAAGCTGGAGGGCGAGGTTGATCTTGAGATCGTCGATCTTCGGTCGATTGTGCCTTGTGACTATGAGACGATCAGCAAGTCGGTGGAGAAGACCGGACGACTTGTGGTGATCTACGAAGATAATCGAACGGCCGGATTTGGACAAACGGTCGTAGCGGAGATGACGTCGAAGCCAGAGCGCTGGAATCTGTTCTTGTCACCCCCGCAGATCGTCGCCCGCGAAGATGTTCCGATTGGCTTCCATCCGACGTACGAATATGCGGCATTGCCTGACGTCGATCAAGTGATCAGCGCAATCCGGGTAACAATGGAATAGTCCAACTTACGATTGACGACTTAAGATTTAAGATTAGGAATTAACAATCATAATTCTTAAATCGTCAATCGTATTCCAAATTAGTTAGTCTCCGTCTTGCTTGCTCGCAGGGCGGGTTCTCATTTGAGCCCACTCTCGCAGGTCTTCAATCTCTTCCCGCATCATCACACTGAGGGGAACAATGGTTTTGCTTTCCTTCAATAGATCGTCCTGTGTGAGGTCTCTCCCCGCTTCAAATGCTGGATAAAGAGAGCCGGAGACGATCTGCTCGATCTCGGCGCCGCTATAGCCCTTAGTTACTTTGGCAAGCTCTTCCAGATCAAACTTAGCAGGGTCGCGCTTTCGTTTAGAAATATGAATCGAAAAGATCTCTTTGCGCTCTTGCTTGTCGGGGAGATCAACGAAGAAAATGTCGTCAAATCGTCCCTTGCGTAGCATCTCTGGTGGGAGTTTTGAAACGTCGTTCGCGGTGGCGATAAGGAAGACCGGTTTGGTCTTTTCTTGCATCCAAGTAAGGAAGGTAGCGAAGACGCGCGCGGTAGTCCCACTATCGCTCACACCGCTTCCCGACATCCCGGCAAAACCCTTCTCTATCTCGTCCATCCAGAGGACGCAAGGCGCGACGGATTCCGCGATTCGGACAGCCCGGCGCATATTGTCTTCGCTCTGCCCGACCAAGGAGCCGAAGATCCGCCCGACATCCATCTTGAGCATCGGGAGGCTCCAGTGGGCGGCGACGGCTTTCGCGAGCAACGACTTTCCGCAACCCTGCACACCAAGAATAAGGATGCCTTTGGGAACGGGAATGCCGAACTCCTTGGCCTTGTCGGTGAAGCTGGCCTTGCGCTCTTCAAGCCACTCCTTGAGGATTTCCATTCCACCAACGTCCTTCAGGCGGTTCTCTGCAGGGTAGTACTCCAAGAGGCCCGACTTGCGGACAATCTGCTTCTTTTCTTCAAGGATGACGCTGACGTCGAACTTCCGTTTTTCGACAAAGCTTCGGGCAAAGACGTTTTCAATCTCGTCAAGCGTGAGCCCCTGTGCCGATTTTATGAGCAGTTCTCGATCCTCGGGCTCCATCTTCGTGTCGATCTTTCCATCGCCCACCACCGCCGCAATGACCTTATCCAGCGACTCTTCGATCTGCTCGCGGGAAGGAAGTCCAAACTCAACGACGTTGACGTCCTTTTCAAGCTCGGTAGGGAGGTTTATGACTGGGCTGAGCAAAATGATGGTGATCGTGCGATCCCTGAGCCTGAGGGCAAGATCACGCAAGAGACGGATGACCCGCGAATCCTTCATGTAGGGGTGAAAATCCCGAAGTAGGAAGACGCTGCGCTCGGGCGCTTCATGGATGAGCGCCAGCGATTCTAGTTCAGCTGGAAGCTGCGAGGGCGCTTTGGGGCCGCTCGTTCGTGGAACGTTGGGCTTGGTGCCCGATGTAATCGACCAGGTGTAGAGCGTTCGATCTAGCTTCTGGCACATCGCGCGAAGGGACTCTTCGACGCGGCGTTCCTCCCACGACACGAGGTACAAAATGGGGTACTTGGCGCGCACCAAAACGTCGATTTCGGCGATGGGGTCCATCCCAGCCATATTAGCATGGGGTTGAGCGTATTGAGGGGTATTCAGGCTCTTTGGCTTGTTCGTGCGGTGTTGCTCTAGAGCCTCTGCTGGTTGGTCATCGTGCCCGCTGCCTTTTCTTGAGCTTGTTTGGCAAGGTCATCTTTTCCGGCGGCACGATAAAGCTCAATCACTTTTGTCCACGCTCTGGCTTCGTGGTAGCCCTTGGCAGATAGGAAAGTCACTCCCGATTCGGTTTGTGGGTCAACGATGACTTCGTTGTGCTGGGCGATCGCCTCTTCGAGTAGTTCCGCGAGATCGGCATCCCTCTTGTTTCCCTGGGCAGCTGGCACAAGTTCATAGAGAACCCCGTAAAGAATTGGAGCTTTGCCCGAGGCGGGAGTTGTAAAAGTCTTACGTGTGAATTCAAAAGCTTTGTCGTAGTTGTCCAGCTTGGCCTCAACCTGCGCGAGTCGGAGCAGATCGTTTACACGCCGGTCTTCGTTCTTGGTTTTTTCCGCGTGTTCGACGGCCACCGTGAGCAGCTTTTGAGCCTCTTCCCACTTTCTCGCCAGTCTGAACACATCCCCGTACTTCCAGGCGGTCTGTGGGATTATTTTCGTGACGTCGATGTTCGCGGTGAGCTTATCGGCGTACTTGGCGAGGATGTCTTTGCCCTCTTCGTCCGTAATCTCCTTTTTTGCAACCCGTTCGTTGACGACAATCGATGCCGTCTTGAGGTTTCGCATGAGGACCTCGGGGTCCATCACGCCAACATCGGCAGGATCGTTGGGATCGGGGGGCGGTTTGCATCCTGCGATGGCAATCAAGGCCACAAGCAGGATTCCAAAAAATCTAAGCATCACATCACCGAGCGGTAACGGCTCCCTTCAAACTGTGAATCGCGATAAATCTCGCCTCCACAGAAGGTTAGCATCGCTTTGCCCTTCATCTTATGCCCATCGAACGGGGTGTTTTTACTCTTGCTGAACGTCTTGTTGACGTCGAAGGTCCATTCGAGATCGGGGTTGATGACGGTCACTTGCGCGATAGGAGTCTCCCCTGGCTTCAGGGTTCCCGCATCTAGTCTTAAGATACGCGCCGGGTTCGTGCTTAGTTTCTCAATCGTATTCAGGGGGCTTAGCAGTCCCTTGTGTGTGAGATGGGTGAGTGTGAGCCCAACAACCGTTTCTAAACCCACAATTCCAAACGGCGCTTCGTCGAAAGGCGCCTGGACCTCATAGCTGGCATGAGGGGAATGGTCGGTAGCGATGCAGTCGATAGTGCCGTCTTGGAGGGCTTGGATGATGATGTCGACGTCAATCTGGGTCCGTAGTGGGGGCGTGATCTTGTAGTGGGGATCAAACTCTTTGACCATCTCATCGGTGAGGATGAAGTGGTGCGGAGAGACTTCGCACGTCACCGGTGTACCGAGGTGCTTGGCAAGCCGGATGAGTTCAACCGTCCCCCATGTGCTCACACGCATGATGTGAAGTTGACAGCCGGTTTGCATCGCCAGAATGCAGTTGCGCATGACGGCAATGTCCTCGGCGCTTCGCGGGATGCCCTTCACACCCAGCATCGCGCTCATGGAGCCTTCATTCATGTGCCCGTCTTTGGAGAGGGATGCGTCTTCGCAGTGGGCCATGATCGGCATGTCCAACTGGAGACACATCTCCATCGCCTTCATCATGAGCGCGCTGTTCTGGACGGGCGCTCCTTCGTCGCTGGCGGCGACGACTCCCGCTCGTTTAAGCGCAGCCAGGTCAGAGAGCTGTTCGGCTTTGTTTCCCCGGGTTAAGGCGCCGACCGGGGCGACAAACACGCCTCCGGCTTCGGGAGATGCGGCTTTGTCGAGGATAAAGTCGATGAGTGCGGGGTTGTCGAGCGGCGGATCGGTGTTCGGCATCGTGCAGATGGTGGTGAATCCGCCTGCTGCCGCGGCTTGCGTTCCGCTGACGATGGTCTCCTTGTGCTCTTGTCCAGGTTCGCGAAGATGGACATGGGGGTCAACCAGGCCCGGGCAAATCCACATCCCGGTACAGTCATAAACCTCGTCCGCCAGATCGTCCATAGCTTCGGGGCCCATGTCCACGACTTGGTCCATGTCGATCAGCACATTGCCGATGATGTCGAGGTTTTGCGCAGGGTCGAGAATTCGCCCATTTTTAAGTAGGATGCTCATGCCTTTGCTTTCCCCTTCGGCTTGGCCTTAGTTGTTCGCGTGGATTTGGCTGTTGATGTGCTTGCCTCAGAGCTGTTTTTCTTGCGTCCCCCACCAAAGCACCAATAGAGCGCTGCCATACGAACGAAGACTCCGTTTTCAACTTGGCTGGTGATGACAGATTGCTCGCCATCGGCGGCATGATCGTCGAGTTCGATACCCCGGTTAAGCGGTCCTGGGTGCATCACCAAGCAGCCAGGGGCAGCCCAGCGCAAGGTCTGCTTATTGATTTGGTACATCTTTGCGTATTCGCCGATGCTGCTGATCATGGTGCCGTTCATGCGCTCTTTTTGCAGCCGCAGGCACATCACCACATCCGCGTCTTCGATGCCATCCTCAAGCTCAAAGAAAACGTCGCCGGGGAGCATGCCACTATGGGCGGGCATCAGTGTTCGCGGCCCTACGAAGTTGACCTTTGCGCCCAGCTTGTGGAGGAGCCATGCGTTTGATCTTGCGACGCGCGAATGAAGAACATCGCCGACGATCGCAACCTTTAGGCCTTTGATCTGCCCCTTGCGTTCCAAAATGGTCACGGCATCGCCAAGCGCTTGTGTGGGGTGTTCGTGCTGTCCATCTCCAGCGTTCAGCACTGGTCCACCGAAGTATTCGGCAGCAAGCATAGGCGCTCCCGACGCGCTGTGTCGAATGACCAGACCGTTCAAGCGTTCATAACGGAGAGTTAGGATTGTATCTTTGAGCGTTTCCCCCTTGCTCATCGAGCTCCCGGCTTGTCCGAAGTTTGCGCTTTTCATGCGCAGGTAGTGAGCCGCTTGTTCGAACGAAACGCGCGTTCGTGTGGAATTCTCAAAGAACAGCATGCCCATCACGAGACCGCTCATATCGGGCAGGGCTTTGCTTTCGTTGACACGTTTCTTGAGCTCTTGGCCTAGATCGATCAGCTCTTCGATCTGGTCGACTTCAAGGTGTCTGATCGCCAACAAGTTTCTCTGTGTCACCCCGTCACTCCTTGCGGCGAGGGTTCCAGCACCACCGCATCTTCACCGTCGTATTCATTGAACTTGACAACCACGGTTTCCCCTTTTTCCGTGGTCACGATTCTGCCGCAATAATTGGGCTGGATCGGGAGTTCACGGTGTCCTCTGTCGATCAGGACGGCTAATTCAACCTTTGAAGGCCTGCCGAAGTGGAAAAGCGCTTCAAGAGCGGCCCGAGTGGACCGGCCCGTATAGATGACCTCATCGACGATGACGACGCGCTTTCCGGTGACCTCGAATGGGATGTCCGATTCGTCAGTTTCCGACTGCGGGCGATCATCACGGTATGGGCCGATACTCAGCTTCCCACACGGGACCTGGACCCCTTCAATCTGGCTCATCGCGAATGCGAGGCGTTTTGCCAGGGGCCAACCACGACGAAGGACTCCGATGACGACTAGCTCCTCACCGCCCTGGTTGGCTTCCAGTATCTCGTGAGCCATACGCCCAAGCGTTCGCCGCATATCGGCTGCGTCGAGGAGAACGTTGCTCATGTAACCCCGATTATGGCGGGTTAGGGAGAGGCCCCGCCACCGCAAACCCCGTACTTTAGGCGTGATGTCTGGACCAAGGATGCTGGAAGGTCTCTAAACAGAGCGCGTTGAAACTGCACGCTACCTTCGGCAAGGATGCCTTACTGCCACCTCACCCGACATGTGCTCCCCATCACTCCCGGACTGCTTTGTTCCGGGGCCCCTTCTTACACAAAAGTTCATGTAGGGCCTGAGGTTTCGCGAATATCACCCGACAAATTTACTGGGATCGAAACGGAGATCGAACGATGCATGAGTCTTATTGGGGTTTACAGGAACCGCCCTTCAGCCTGACACCAGACCCGCGCTTTCTCTTCATGAGCCGAGGCCATGAAGATGCGCTGATGATGTTGCACTACGCCATCACGCGCAATAAAGGTGCGGCGATGCTTAGTGGAGATATCGGATTAGGCAAGACCACCATCAGCCGCAAGCTGTTGGAGGTTCTCGACCCGGTCAAGCACCGCCTGGTGCTGATCGTGAATCCGATCTTGACACCGACGCAGATTTTACAAGAGATATTGAGCCAGCTCGATGTTGAGATATTGAGCCGAAACCGTCAGGTTTTGGTTCAGCAGCTCCACGACACGCTCATTCAGAACTATGATCGAGGACAGCAGGTCGTGCTCCTGATCGACGAAGCACACCTCATTCGCTCCACCAGCACGCTGGAAGAGCTGAGGCTGTTGCTGAATTGTCAGATGAACGATCAGTTCTTGATCAATCTGATCCTTTTGGGCCAGGTTGAACTCCGACCCAAGATAGCGAAGGTTCCTGCATTGGAGCAGCGTATGGCGGTGCGCTATACCCTGCAGCCCCTCGACGTCCACGACGTTGGAAATCTTGTGAATCACCGACTTCAAGTCGCTGGATACTCGCAAGAGCAGAGCCCATTCAGCCCCGATGCGATCTTTGAGATTCATAAGTACACCAAGGGTGTGCCGCGGTTGATCTGTCAGGTCGCCGATACAGCTCTTCTTATGGGCATGGCTCAGCGAGTGAAGATGATTGACGGCTTCCTCATGCACAGCGTCATTGCAGAATTCAGCGGAGAGGAGCGTGCAGCGTGAACCTCGCCGATGCCATTCGACAAGCTGCCGCTCGGAATGTTGACGATCCGATGATTCCGGCGGTTGAGCCCACACAGCAGCAGTTCGTTCCTGCCGAAACACCGGCAGTGAAGGAGCCGAAGCCAAAGGCAGTCGTCGCTGAAGACGATGAGCCCGAAACCGATTTGTTGATTGAAGCGGTCGCCGGAGATATGTCCGACGCCCCACAAGCGCCTCATGCGGCAATCAAAGCCGGCAACGCGGTGCGCATTGAGCTATTCCTTTCACCGGAGCAGATGACCACGATGCTTCGCTCGATTATCTCGAGCCAGCACACGATGATGACACTCCGCGAGGCAGCTAGCTACCTGCGTATCAACTCGTCGACTCTTGAGGAGATGGCGCAAACGGGCGAAGTCCCGGCAATCCATATCGACGGACGTTGGCGCTTCTCGCGCAACGTGGTCGATGAGTGGTTAACCGCGAAGTCGTTCGAGGAGGAGAGACAGTCTGATGTCGCTTAGTATTTTTAAACGCCAAAATGTTGTCGGCCTTGATCTTGGCCACCATACTTTTCAAGCCGTCGAGATGGAACGCTCGGGCGATGTATGGAAGGTTGTCAAGGCGGGTAGCGTTCAAACCCCTCCCGACTCTGTTCGGGATGGTGTGATCATCGATCCAGAGAGCGCCGCCTTTGCGATCAAACAGCTTTTGCGGGATACGCACATCGGAGCTTCCGGTGTGCATATCGCCGTTGCTGGCGGAACCGTTGTCGTTCGTAACGTAAAGATGCCGGCGATGACCGAGCAAACGCTTCGCAAATCGATCCAGTTCGAAGCGAGCCGGTATGTGCCGTCATCGGTCGAGGACAGCTACATCGAGTTCGAGATTCTTGGCAAGGCCGAGGATAACCAGATGGACGTTCTCATCGTTGCTGCTCCGAAGGACATCGTCCAGTCGCGAGTCTTGGCGTGTGAGAAAGCTGGCTTACGGGTCGAAAGCGTTGACGTCGAAGTCTTTGCTGCCTATCGCGCCCTCATTGAGGCGGGTGATATTGAAGCATGGCAAGACAAGACGGTCGCGCTTGTAGACATCGGCGCCTCCACTACGAACGTCAGCGTGATTCAGCGGGGAACGTTCGCAATGACGCGAACCATGCCTCAAGGCGGACAGATCCTCACCGACGCCCTCAAGAGCTACTTCAAGCTGGGCGACGAAGAGGCTGAAGCTGGCAAGGCATCTCTCGACTTTAAGGAGCTTTTGGACGATTCGACGCCTAAAGAGAATCCGCCCCTTCGAGTATTGCAGCCGCACGTCGACGATCTCGTTCGTGAAGTGCGCCGCTCGCTCAACTACTACCAGTCCCAGCAGCAAGAAGCAAATCAATCGAAGCAGATCGACGCGCTAATCATCACCGGTGGTGGGGCAATGCTCAACGGTTTGTCCCAATACATGGGCCACAAACTCGGCTTGGCAACAGAGTCCTTGGGTGTCTTCGTGAACCCACGCTTTGTTCTGCCGGAGCCGACCGAAGACGCTGGACTTGCGTGGAGTGTGGTCATGGGGCTGGCGATGCGTTCGCACGCAAAGTCTGCCAAGGCTAAGGCCGCTTAAGGAGAAGTCACATGCCCTTTATTAATCTTATTGAAGAAGAAAGGCTCGCCCGTAAGCGCGCCGAGCAAAAGACGCGATTTGCGTTTCTTGGATTTTCTGCAAGCCTTGGGCTTTCAGTCTTTGGGGTTGGAGTGCTTCTCTTTATGAACGAGGCGCTCGGCTCCGAGGTGAGCAAACTGCGAAGCGAGTCCCAAAAACAAGCTCCTTTGCTGAGCGAGATTGAGGCGAACTCGAAAGCGCTCTCGAACCTCACTCCCAGGCTGAGCACGCTTGAGGATGCTCAAGAAGCCACCAACCGCTGGAGCGACATTCTCAACCATTTGACCAATCACACACCGATAGGCGTGACGCTTACCGGTCTGCGATGTGTCTCCTCCGATCCTACTAAGCCGATTGAAGCCAACTTCACCGGTATTAGCAATCGGCTGGACATCATCGGAGAGTCGATTTTGCGATTGCAGGGCTGTGAGCGGCTTGAGAATGTGAACTTGAGATTTGCACAAGAGCGGACAACCGGCGAAGTACGAAATATCGAGTTTGAGATCAACTCTCAATTAGCAGGCACTGCAGAGCAGAAGCCGAAGGACGAAAGCAAGAACGAGGGGTCGAACTGATGAAAAAGACACCAAAACCCACCGGCTACATCGTGATGATGATAGCAACGCTAGTGCTTGGCGGAGGCGGCATGTTCTACCTTTGGGGAGAGGTTAGCGGACGAGCCGGCGAAGTTGCACAAATGCGTTCATCGGTCCGATCAGGCGACGACCTCCAGAAAGAAGTCTGGGAGTCGAGCGCAAAGCTGGTCGACAGTGAGGCAAAGCTGAACCACCTCGAAAAGGGTGTACCCGACTTTGCTTACATCCCGACCATGCTCAAGGAGTTGGAGACCACCGGCAAGCTTCAAGGGATCGATGTTTTTGGCGTGAGGCCAATCACGATCGCCGAGCCGCCGAAGAAGTCGGACGGTACAAAGCCACAGCGCAAGGCTTACGACGAGCTTGCGATTGAGGTCAAAGGCCGTGGCTCTTACCGCTCAGTATTGAATTTTGTTGATGCGCTGAAGACGTTTCCAAAGATCGTGGCGGCACGAACTGTCTCGCTTCAGCCGATCCGCACCGGAAAACCCGACGATGTCAAAGGCCAACTCGACGTAACCATCGAGCTGCGCGCTTATGTGTTCGCCGTAAAGGAAGACACGAAGCCGAAGGCCAAGGCCGAGGGTTCCAGCAATTAAGGAGAGCAAAGGATGGCAATCAAAGGTGATGCGGACAAGAAAAAGATGATCGTCCTGGGCGTGCTCGTAGTCGTGATTGGCTGCGTTGGTGCGTTTCAGTTCATCTCTGGATCGTCGGATACCGCTCCGACCGCGAAAAAAGAAAAGAAGGATCCTGCGGCTGCAGGGCCGATCAAGAACGACATTAACGCCGCCAACAACGTCGCCGCCAGCGGGAATGCTGCCACAGGCACAGCGAATGCAGCTATGCCTGAGGGCAATCCCAACGGGCAGACTACAGACGTCACAGCGGCAGTGGCTTCGAATTTCCCAGAGGACAGCCCCTTGAGGACGCTTTACACTTACAAGCTTCCGACGCGGGACCCCTTTGCGGATACCACGAACCCCGCGATCACGGTCCCGACGGCACAGCAGACACCGCCTCCGGCCGATACAAAGCCGCCGAGATCTAATGGCCGACCGCCATATAACGAACTCGGCCCGCTCGATCCGAGCGCGTTCCAGCTTCCTGGAGCCTCCGGTGGCAACATCAACATCGAGCAGGGTGCAGGGCTTCCGAATGCCGGCGCGTTTAACTATCACGTCACAGGCGTGATCGAAGGTGCTCGACCCGCAGCAGTTTTCTCTGACGACCAAGGCAACCAGAGACTCCTCACCGAAGGAGAAAAGATCGATGGTGACAGCCGAGTGATCTCGGTGACAAAGGGGAAGGTCGTCGTCAGCCACAAAGGCAAAAAAATAACGCTCACTATGGGAGGACAACCCGATGCAAAGTAATGCTAAAGGCCTCTGGGTGATCGGCCTATCGGCGGCGCTCATTGGAGGAGCGTTTGCCCAAGGCCAGATCTCAGGGATCAAACTCGACAAGGAAGCCGACGGCGTTTCCATTCATATCCAGGGGAGTGAACTTGCTAAGCCTAAGATGACCTCATCTAACGGCGGCAAGAACGTCAAACTTGTGTTTGACGCCAAGCTTCTCGGTAAACACGGCTACACAAGCGTCCGCAAAAACGGTGTTCGCTACGTTAGCTGGGGATGGCTTGCCAGCAAGCCCCCGAAGATTCATGTGAATTTTGTCTTCGATGATCCGTCGACGATGAAGCTCGTGGAGACAGAGAAGGGTTGGGCTGCCGTTTTCGGCAACGCAACCGTTGAAGCCAAGGCCGCTCCGGCACCCAAGCAGACTGTCGCACAGAAGTTTCCTGACAAGGTTCCGCCTCTCGACATGCTGAAGCCAGCCTATGCGAAGGACAACTATACGCCCAAGACCTCCGAGATGCTTGTCGCAACCGGATCGGGCGAATCGGTGCCTTCCGTATTGAATTGGCAGGAATCGAGAGTCAGCCTGAACTTCGTCAACACCGACGTTGTGCAGATCATCAAGGCGCTTGCGCTTCAAGCGAATGTCAACATCGTCACGTCTCCGGACGTGTCCGGCAAGCTCACGGTTGCTCTTGACCGGGTTGCCTTGAGCGAAGCCCTCGATTTTGTCACGACGCTCTCTGGCCTCAAGTACGCCAAGATTGGTCGAACTTTTGTGGTCACAACCGCAGCTAAGTTCGCTGAGACCGTTCGCCAAATCTCGAATAAGAACGAGTTGTCGAGCGAGACTCGTGTTGTTCCGATCTTCAGCGGTCAGGGCACACAGATCAAAGCTGCTGTTCTTAAGGCAGTCTCGATTGACACCGTGAAGGGTCAGTTTGAGATTCTTCTTCCTTCGGATCAGCTCAAAGTTAGCAAGACCGAAGATGTTGGCGCGGCAAAGGGAACCGGCGCAGATGCCGGACAGGCAGGTCAAGCCGCAGGAACCGGCACTATCGTTGAAGCAACGACCGGAACAGGCGAGCAGAAGGACCAGTATGTCGTTCTGATCGGTACATCCGACCGTCTTCAGGAAGTCGAACTTTATGTTCGCGCTATCGACCGCCAAATCGCTTCAGCGATGGGCGTGGACTATCCGTCCAGCAATGCTGTCGTTCGCGAGACTTACTTCGTACGCGGCGGACTTGCTGCTGACCTTGCCGAATCGCTTGGCGCAAAGAGCAACAAGCTTGGCAACGTAGAAATCGCAGCAACGCCGAAGACCAGCACGAGCCGACAGTCGATCGTTTTGACGGGTCGAGAAGATGAAGTGAAGCGCATGGTCGCATCGCTTCAGCAGCTTGATTCGGAAGACACAACCGAAAGCTCTTTCATCGCTTATGACGTGAAGTACGCCGACCCGCGAGCTTTGCGCGAAGAGTTGCTTGCTCAGGTCCCCGGAATTCGAGCTTCGATCCCGCCCGCTTCGGCTGGCAACCCGAAACTCTATGTTGCGGGTGATACCAAAGCGAAGGCGACTGAAGTTGTTGATCCGAACGCGACATCTACACAGAACGCTCCTGGCAACAAGCAAGCGATCAGCATCAAGAGCGACCAGGGCAAGGACCAAGGCCTCGGGCAGCCTTACAGCAGCCTTGAGGATGTGGCCTACCCGATGCGTTTAATCTTGCGCGGCAGCCCAAATCAGCTGAGCCGTGCGAAGGAGATGTTGTCGGTTCTCGACATCGCTCCGCGACAGATTGCGCTTGAGCTTCGAATCATGGAGCTTACGAAGACCGACGCTCAGCGGCTCGGTATCGACTGGAATCTTCTTACCGGAGGAACCCTACAATCGATCCGCATTAACCAAGGCACAGGCGATACATCTGCTACTCCTGGCAACGTGGGCGGCAGCTTAGGCCACCATGGAGCCTCGATCTCGGCTCTTGCAACTCTTGATCAGATTGCCAATAATCGTAACCTGATCGCACGCCCGAATCTGTTCGCCATGGACGGACGCGAGACTGAGTTGTTTGTCGGTGATGTGGTTCGCTACATCGAGTCGTTGCAGACGACACAGAACGGTACTACCGTTGTCACTGGTGAAGTGCCGGTCGGCATCCGGTTTGCTGTCCTGCCGAGAATCGGCGGCGAAGGCAAGATCACGATGGACATCCGTCCGGTTGTGGCAAGTCTGACAGGGTTCACCCCAGTGCCTGGTGGTGGAAACCTTCCGCAGACAAGCGTTCGCGTTGCTCAGAGCAGCGTGGCGATCAACAGTGGTGAAACGATTGCCCTAGGCGGTCTCATTCAGGAGACCGAGCGACGAAACGTCTCGGGGATTCCGATCCTCAAGGACCTTCCGTTGATCGGCGCTCTGTTCCGCCGGTCGGATATTTCAAAGGATCGCACGGAGATTGTGTTCTTCATCACGGCGCGAGTTGTGAACCCTGAAGACCGCGAGAATGCTGCGAATCCTAAGAAAGGCGGCAACTAAGTCATCTCATAAACAAACAGAAACGAGGCGCATATCGCGCCTCGTTTTCTTTGCGTCAGACCTTCTTCGTAAAGGTGCCTTCACCGACTTTGACCCACTTGTCGCCCTCTTTGAACTCAAGCAAGAAGTGAATCTCGGTGGCGCTTTTCTTGGTCATCGTTCCTCGCCCGATGGTTGGCGCGCCATCTCCAACGTTCCAGGGCTCGCTGACCATGACCATTTTGTCGCCTGTCAGTGTTCCGTGCTCAATTCGAGGATCGGGGCTGAAGTTTGTGAAAGCCCATGAGTCGTACTGCTTCTTTGTCGAATTCCAACCGATGTACATCGATTCGGTCATCTTGGCGCCCATCATGTCCATGAGTGTTGTTGACTTCAAGAACTGTCCATCAAACTCATTTTTCATCGTGTACTTGGTCTCGAAGTCCATGCCTTGCATGCTCATCTTGACCGTGGCTGACCAATCTCCGATTAACCAGTCCAGTTTCTTCACCTCGGCTGGGGCTTCAAGGTTCGGAACTTGGGCGATGCAGAGCGCTGCAAGGACAATCGTCGAAAATATAAGTGTCAATCGCTTCATTGTAGATATCACCATTCGTGCCGGAATTCATCCGACGGATTGCCCTCAACATAGCACACCCTTCGAGGATTGTGAAGTCGGGACGGACCTTGAGCCTGCGCTCGAACTTCCCGTAAACTCTGCTTATGTCCAGCGCTCTCACCGACGTAATCAACCAAATTAAGTTCAATTCCGATGGCCTCGTCCCCGCTATCGTGCAAGACCATGAGAACGGGCAGGTGTTGATGATGGCTTGGATGAATCGTGAGGCGGTGGTGGCAACGGTCGAGACCAAACGATGTACGTTTTGGAGTCGGTCGAGGGAGAAATTCTGGATCAAAGGCGAGACCAGTGGGCACTTCCAGTTTGTAAAGCGGATTGCCGTGGACTGTGACATGGATACGCTGCTCGTCTGGGTTGAGCAAGTGGGCGCGGCGTGCCACGAAAATTACCGGTCTTGCTTCTTTAGAGATTTGGATGAGGAAGGCTTAAAAGTCAACGCTGAACGAGTGCGTTAACTCAGGGGGATGCGATAATCAAGCTCAGCACCGTTTACTCTGCGCTTTCTTCCTCTGCCAATCTCCGTGCTTGCTCGTCTTGTGAAAGCGCGTCCAGCATCGCCTGAATATCTCCGTCCATAAAGGTTACGGTGTTATGAACATCAAATCCGATCCGGTGGTCGGTGATGCGGGATTGTGGGAAGTTATAGGTTCGGATTTTCTCGGAGCGGTCTCCTGAGCCGATCTGCCCTTTGCGCAGTTCGCCGCGCTCCTTTGCAAGGCGCTCTTGTTCCGCCTGATAAATCTTGGCGCGAAGAACCGACATGCCCTGAAGCTTGTTTTGCTGTTGGCTACGCTGGTCTTGGCAAGTAACGACCGTTCCGGTGGGCTTATGGACGATTCGAATTGCGGTTTCGTTCTTTTGCATGTGCTGCCCGCCCGCAGAGCTTGAACGAAACGTAGAGATCTCAAGGTCATCGTCTTTGATCTCGATATCGACATCATCCGCTTCGGGAAGAACAGCAACGGTCACTGTCGAAGTGTGGATGCGGCCGCCGCTTTCGGTCTTGGGGACGCGCTGAACCCGGTGCACACCGCTTTCGTGCTTGAGCTGGCTGTAGGCGCCCTTGGCGTCGATGCTGAACGTGACACGGTCTAAGCCACCGATCCCAGACTCCAAAATATCGCTGACTTCGTACTTCCACTTTCGGCGTTCGGCATAGCGCGTATACATCCTGAAGAGGTCACCGGCGAAAAGCGCGGCTTCGTCTCCTCCGGCAGCGGGCCGGATTTCGATGATAACTGGCTTGTCGTCCATCGGGTCTTTGGGGACGAGCATCAGCTTGAGCTGATCTTCAAGCTGTGAGACTTTCTCTTTGGTCGGCTCTAGCTCGACCTGGGCAAACTCGCGTGTTTCGGGGTCGGAGTCGTTGAGCAGGTCTTCGATCTCTTTGAGGTCATCAAGAGCTTTTTTGTATTGGCGAATAAGCCCAACAATCTCTTGGAGGTCGGAGCTTTCTTTGCCGAGGCGTTGGAGTTCGGAAATGTTGGAGGTGATCGAAGGATTTTGAAGATCCGCTTCGACCTGTTCAAAGCGTTTTTCAATCCCTTCGAGCTTAGCGAGCATGGGGTTGAGTTTACCAGTGAGGCTGGATCAGCCTTAGGACAGACTGTCATGGATTGAACTAGTTTGATTGAGTTGAGGCGATGTGATCTTCCCATTGCATCGCTGTATGAAGGATTCGTATGATACGAATGCCGCCGCTGATCTGTCTGTAGACAATTCTGTGACCGTGCGCAGAGCGCCTGTTTCGGATCTTCGCGAGGTACATCATCAATTCGGGATATTGTTGAATTGTACGACCAATCGACGGGTTGGTAGCAAGGCTCTGAAGCGTCTCTTGCAAGAAGGCGGTGTACCGGTTTGCCTGTTCATCGCCCCAGTTTGAGGCTGTAGCATTGTCGATAGAGGCGAGATCAAGCATCGCTGCCTCTGTGAGCAGAACTAAGCGCTCTGGTTGGACTTCATCCATTTTTTGCGGCGCTCTTTCGCAAATTTGACCGCTTCGTCGAGAGTGACGAAGTTGCCCTGTTCCTCGGATTCGATGCCTTCTTTGATCGCGGCGACCGTGGCTGCGTCAAGAACTTCGGGGCTCTCAGCCTTTTCTTTTTCATTCGGTTTCATCGGGTTGTCTTATTCTACGATACGCTGCTCTTAACTGATTCAATTCATGGGCTGGCGGAGAGCTTAACGAGACGCCTTCTCCCCGAACTCAATCAGAAACTCCGCCGATTGTGTAATCGCGTCGCTTGGCCCGAGCATGGCATCAATCTCGGCAAACGCCTCTAGCTGATTCGTGCGAGTTTCACTATCTTTCAAGACAGCCAATAGCTTTTCGCGGATCGCAGCCCCGGTAGCGGCATATTGGATCAGTTCTGGCACAACTTCTCGGTCGAGGAGAATGTTGGGTTGAGAGATGTGCTTCACCTTGAAGCCGACCAGGCGGGCCTCTATCTCGGTGGTCTTTGAGATGCGATAAATGACGACGTGTGGGCATCCACAAAGGGCTGCTTCAAGGGTTGCCGTACCGCTGCAGACGATCCCTGCCCTTGCCTTCAGGAGGACCTGCGCGGTTTTGCCGACGATAAACTCGTCGTTTCTTCCGGGCGATAGCTTTGACCACCGACTTTGAAGGTCAACAAGGTCCAGGTTTGGAGATACGGCAAAGGCGGCTGTTTCGGGCAGGTCCTTGAGCGCGTCGGAGATGGCTGGGAGGTTCTGCTCAATCTCGGCAACTCGGCTGCCGGGGAGAATGGCGATGCCCTCCCGTTGATCTGTCGAGGGAGAGGAATGATGATCCGGCATCGACGGAGCGATGCCCTCCCGCTGCTCTCGCACGAGCTGTTTGAGCGGGTGCCCAAGGAAGTGGGCGTCCACGCCCATCTCCTTCAAAATCTCGGCAGACCAAGGAAACGGGGTAATTACTGCGTCGCAAAGATTCGGCAGGTCTTTGCCTTGCCGATCTTTGCGCCAGCTGCCTGGGGGAATAAAATAGATCACCTTCCATCCAGCTGCCTTCGCCTGCCGGGAGAGTCTTAGGTTGGCAAAGCCGAAGTCGATGGGGATGAAGATGCCGGGCGGGCCTTCGTTCAGAGCGCGTACCGCCTTTCGGTATCCGGCAAGAACTCTGAAATACACACGGACGGCCTGCGTGATTCCAATCGCTCCCCATTTGCGGGAGTCGGCGACGATCTGGACGCCTTCGTCGCGCATCTTGGCTCCTCCGATGCCTTCAAATCTTGCTGATATTGGGTTGCTCTTCGTTCGTCCGTCGGGAGGAAGTGCGCGGTTCTCAGCCTGGGCGACGAGGCGGTAAAGATCGCCGAAGGTGCGCAAGCCTGCTGCTTCCTTATCCGGGGCTTCAAAGCCGAGAACATTCTCGGCTTGCATGACCATCTCCATGGTATCGAGCGAATCGAGACCCTCAGCAATGAGCAACTCTTGGTCAGTTGGGGTTTGGCTCAAGCCCAACGCTTGGGCAACGCGGGTCCGGAAAGGATCGGCTTCTTCCATCGGCTGATTCAGCCGCTTCATCTCCCGCACAAGCGCGGCCCCGTATGCATCGCCGGAAGCCTCGCCTGCAGAAAGGAAGTACCTCATCTCTGGTCGCCGCGACCGTTCTTACCCTTGAACAGCCGTTCAAGAAATGCCAGGAGGTACTCAAGCTCCACGCTGGAATCAACCTCCTTGCGAACGATCTCCAGCGCATGGGATAGGCCAAGCTCTGACTTAAAGAGAAGCTTGCAGGCTTTATGCAGACCCATTCGCACAGGCTGGGTGACACCAATCCGGCGAAGACCGACGGCGTTGATGTCGGCAACCTGCTCGTCTCCGGAGCTATACAGCATAAACGGGGGGATGTCTCGAACGATCTTTCCGAAGCCGCCCACCATCGCGATCTTTCCAATGCGCACAAACTGGTGGATGCCGACCATTCCTCCGATGTTGGCCATCTCTTCGACGGTGACGTGTCCAGAAAGTCCGACATTGTTTGCCATGGTCACATGGTCGTGCAAGACGACGTTATGGCCAAGATGGCAATAGGCCATCAAAAAGCAATCATTACCCACCACCGTGGTGTTGCCTTCGCCCGAGGCACGGTGGATGGTCACATATTCGCGGAAAATGTTGTCGTTGCCGATGGTGAGAAACGTGGGTTCGCCTTTGTATTTGCGGTCCTGCGGAGGGCCGCCGATGACCGAACCTTGCCCAAAGAAGTTGCGCTCGCCGATCGTGGTGCCGCTTTTGATGGTCACGTGGGAATCGAGTTTGCAATCCGACCCAATGGTGACACCACCCTCAATGTAGCAAAACGGGCCGATCTCGACATTAGCCGCGATCTGCGCCGAGGGGTCTACGTGAGCAAGGGCGTGTATGGTTGGCAACTACTCTTCCCTCGGTACCAGCTTGCAGATGATCTCAGCCTCTGCGACACGCTGGTCGTCGACGGTCGCCGAGACGATGACTTTACCGATGACGCCTTTGATCCAAGCAATCTCGGCGACACTGACCAAGCGGTCACCAGGAATGACGGGTCTTCGGAGCTTCACATTGTCGATAGAACCGATGAGTGGGACGAGTCCACCAAGTTTGGGGTCGCTCAACAAAAGCACCGCACCGACTTGGGCCATTGCTTCGATGATGAGAACGCCGGGCATGACTGGCATCCCTGGATAATGGCCTTGAAAAAACTGCTCGTTAAACGTAACGCATTTAAGGCCTTTGATCGACTTCCCAGGTTCAATCTCAAGAATCCGGTCGACGAGAAGCATCGGGTAGCGATGCGGCAGGTACGCCAGGATTCTCTCGATATTCATGGGCATCGTGAGGTCGTCCGCTTGCACGGGGTGAAGAATACCCGGCAGTCGGCGGTTGCCCCCGATCTTTGGGCGTGTTGATCGCCTGCATGAAACTCCCCGAATGAAATCCATCGGCGACAGTTGTAGAATAGGCCGTACACCATGAAATCCTTACGGGTCCTCGCTGCCTTCTTGTGCCTGTTCTCAGGCTTTGCGATGGCCCAAGAACGTCAGAAGGTGATCGTGTGGGGAGTGAAGCTTGGCCCGACTACGAAGGGGCTTGAAGCAGTTGTCCGCGAGTTTGAGCGTCGAAATCCCGACGTCAAGCTGGTCGTAACCACGATGGGCGCGGGCGGAATGAACCCGCAAAAGCTGATGACTGCCATCGTTGGAAAGGTGCCCCCCGACGTCATCGCCCAAGACCGCTTTACGCTTGCCGATTGGGCTAGCCGTGGCGCCTTCCAGCCGCTTGACGAACTCATCGCTCGCGATGCTGGCAAAGACCCTCTCACCCCCACGCCAGACCAGTTCTACACGCCCGCCTGGGATGAGGCGAAGTACGACGGCAAAATCTATGGCATTCCCACGGAAGCCGACAACCGGATTCTCTACTACAACAAAGAGATCTTTCGCAAGAAAGCGAAGGAGCTCCGTGCGGCTGGGCTCGATCCCGACCGTGCGCCGAGAACGTGGTCGGAGATTCTGGCTTACTCCAAAGTTCTGACCGAATACAACAAAGACGGCTCGATCAAGATCGCCGGTTTTTTGCCCAACTACGGCAACGTTTGGCTCTACATGTACGCGTTCCAGAACAACGCAAACTTCATGAGCGCAGACGGTTCCACTTGCACCATGGCGACCCCCGAAGCTGCGGAGGCTTTGGCCTTTATGGTCAAAGGCTACGATGCAGTGGGCGGATATCAGAACGCGCTGAACTTTCAGAGCGGCTTCTTGAGCGACCTCAACGACTCTTTCGTCATCGGCAAAGTTGCGATGAAGATCGACGGTGAGTGGATTATCCGCAACCTCGCTCGGTACGGACCGAAGTTGGATTTTGGCGCGGCACCACCGCCCGTACCGGATGACCGCTTTCACAAGCGCGGAAGATTCGCCGACGAGCCCGATCAATTTGTGACCTGGATGGGCGGCTTTTCTTACGCCATCCCGACGGGAGCGCGCAACCGCGACGGCGCATGGCGATTCATCAAATGGGCTACGAGCTTGGAGGGAAGGCTTGTCGATATGCGCGAGCAGAAAGCGTGGGAGACTCGGCTGGGCCGAGAGTACGTACCGCCGCTCTCAGCTCATATTCAGGCATCGGAGATCGGCGCAACGGAGTTCACACCAACCGACCCTCGAATTCAGTCTGCAAAGAAACTGTCGGTTGAGCTTCAACCTTTCGCACGATACCGACCCAAGACAGTTGTTGCTCAGATGCTGTGGGATGAGCACGTGCGCGCTGTCGAGAACGCATGCCTCAAGAAGATGACGCCGATGGAGGCTCTTCAAAAGGGGCAGGACACCGTGAATCGCGAGCTAAAGGAGATTAACTCGCAAAAGGATTACCCGGTGGTGAGCAGCAATCTGCCGGTTTGGATCGCCTCAACCGTGATCGCGCTAGCGATCATGGCAGGAGTTATCGCTTTCATGAGAAAGCGAATCGGACGTCTTGAGCGAACCGAGGCAAAGTGGGCGTATTTCTTCATTTCTCCCTGGATTATCGGATTTCTGGTCCTGACAATCGGGCCGATGATCGCCTCGCTGTTCTACAGCTTCACGATGTGGAATGTCCTTGGAGAGGCTCACTGGGTGGGGGTCAAGAACTACGCGGACCTTGCTGGATACGACCGCGACAACGTAACGAAGTCGCTCGCTAACGTCTTCTACCTGGGTGGGATTGGAGTTCCACTCAGCTTGATGACGGGCCTTGCTGTGGCGATGCTCCTCAACGCAGCGGTGCGGGGCATGCGGTTCTACCGGACGCTCTTTTACATGCCCTCCATCGTTCCAATTGTGGCCTCGGCAGTGTTGTGGGCATGGATCCTTGCAAGTGATCCAACCAAGGGGCTGATGAACTCGTGGTGGCAATCGACCATTGGGGAATGGTTTGGAACGACACCGCCCGGCTGGCTGAACGCCGAGACTTGGGCTAAGCCAGCCCTCATCGTTCAGGGGCTATGGGGAGCAGGCGGTGGCATGATTCTGTGGCTTGCTGGGCTGAAGGGCATCTCGAACACGCTCTATGAAGCCTCAAGCCTGGACGGGGCTTCACCCACGAAACAGTTCTTCTTCGTAACACTCCCCCAACTTAGTCCGGTCATCTTTTTTAACACCGTGATGGGTTTTATTGGAGCCTTGCAAGAGTTCGACCGGGTTTACATCATGAAGCCAGCCGACTCTACTGGCGCGGGTCCTGCCGATTCACTGTTGGTGCCTGTGTATCTGCTTTTCACCAACGGCTTTAGCTACTTCAAGATGGGTTATGCCTCGGCAATCGCCTGGGGCATTTTTGCGGTGATTCTGATCTTGACGGGCATCCAGTTCAAGCTCGCTCCGAAGTGGGTTCACTATGAGGTGGAGAAGTAGGCGGAGGGCACGGGGCGTTTGGCGTTGGGTAGGGAAAGTGTCAGGCCCTGAACAGCTTCACAGCCCCGAACGCCTAACACCTTAACGCCCTGTGCCCAAAATGGCTATACTCTCCCCGTGCGGCGATGGCTTCTTGCTCTTGGATTGGTCATCCTGAGTTGTATCCCCATCTATACGATGCGGGCGTCGAGCCCCGCCCTCCTGCAAGATAGCGATACCGCTGTTCTTCTTTCCGCGATTCGTGAACGACAAGCCCCTTTGAGCTGGTTTGTTGGCGATTGGCCCCTTCAGAATCACTTTTACCGGCCCTTCTCAACCCTTAGTTTTGAGCTGGACAACCGCTTGTTTGGCGATAACGCAGCCGGGTACGGACAAACGCAGGCGCTGCTCTGCATTGCTTGCGTTCTAGCTTTGTTTTGGTTTGTTCGAGAGCTCACCGACAAGGCTTGGATGGCGACCGCATCGGGGATGCTTTTTGCTCTGTGGCACTTTGCGTCCGTTGCATGGCTTCAAACTTTGGTCGTGGCAATGGGTGTCTTGTGCCTGTTCACTGTTCTCTTGCCAAAACGGAAACCCTTGCTGTCAGTGGTCGGGTTTCTCGTCAGTTGGACAGTCGCGGCCTTGGTCTCACCGATGGCAGATATTCCCGCTCGTGTTGTCGGCTGGCTACCTGGGCGGACGGCCTCAATCATGGCTTTGTTTGGTCTCATCGCCCTCGCCGCGTATGTCCGGTTCGAACGAACGTCTGCCCTTCGCGTGGCAGCTCCCGAGCCATCGCCGCTTGATCCTCCTGCAACGAGGAGTACGACTTTGAAAAGCGACCCATCTCGCCGAGCTTGGCTTTGGCTGATCGTGTCAGCCATAAGCCTCTGGTTTGCACTGGGTTCTTACGAACAAGCGATTATGCTCCCCGCTTGTCTCTTGATTGTTGCCGTTGCGCTGCGGCTACGGCGCTATCGCGTGCGTTGGGCTTGGCAAAGTATCGCTTGGGGGATGTTGGTGGCTTATCTAGCCCTGCGGCAGATCATGCTCCCCAGCGACGTTTCCGGCTATCAGGCTCAACAGTTCCGGTCTGGCCCTGGCGTCTGGCTTTCGATCGGAGAATATATTTTGCCGTCAGCGATGAGCCTTTACTCCGGATTGAGGGCGGTAGGCAAAGATGTCCTCGATACGGGAGGCTTTGTCGGGGTGCTGATGGTGCTCCCTTATGCAGCGCTTCTGGGCTTGCTTTCGAATATTGCAACGATGTGGGAGGCGCGCAAAGATTGGCTCATACCAGCGACGGCCCTGTTGCTTGCTTTCTTTTCCTTCTTGCCAATGGCGTGGCTGAAGCACTTTGACCACTATCACTATTGGCCGATGGCGTTCCGGGCACTTCTCGCGGTGTCTCTGATGGAATTTGCGTTGAGCTCGCTTGTTAGCGCGGCGTCGCTCCCAGCGAAGCGAGCGCCTGAACGGCCCGATCCCGCACCTGGTTCGCTTCCTCGTCCGTAAAGTTTTCGCCGAGTTTGCGAAGCTGCAATGCTACAGATAGGCTATGCTGGCCTTCCGGGATTCCCGGCCCCTCATACCGATCGAAAAGCCAAAGCTTCTCCAGCACATCTCCACAAGCCTCGCGAATGACTGTCTCAACCGACGAGAAGCCCACGGACTTGGCGATTCCAAACGACATGTCTCGACGCACTGCCGGATTGCGGCTGAACTGTTTGAGCTGGGGATCGGTGGGTTTCTCGGTCGCCAGAACGCTAAGGTCAAGCTCGCCCATGATCGTATTCGTCGGTAAGCCTACTTCGGCGGCAACATCAGGGTGGATCTGCCCGATTGTGCCAACCCACAGCTTGCCGTCGTTGACGAGCACTCCAGATTGGCGAGTCGGATGGAAACGTCGGTCAGGGTTCTTTGGCGGTCGGAACCCGATTTCGATGCCCAGAGACTGCGCTATATAGTCGATGACGCCTTTGGCGCTATAAAAATCGGCCTCGGCGGGCTTGCTGCCGTGCCAGTGCCTTGCAGTGAGGGCACCGATGGAGAGGAAGCCCAACTCGGGGCTCTCATCGACTTGGACTTCTCCTTTGATGAAAACCTGCCCGATCTCGAAAAGATGGATATCCTTCGCTCCATTGCGCTTGGCTGCGTCGGCAAGACACGGCAACACGCTATCGCGGAGGTAAGCCATTTCCGGAGAGTGGGGATTGCGGACAGCCAGCCTATACTCGTCGCTAAAATCAAGCGGGCTGACATCGCGAAGAGCATGGCTGACAATTTCGTGGTAGCCACACCGCAAAACAAGCTCTCGCAGTCTCATCTTGAGCTTCGTGATGCCTACCACACCGCCTTGAGTCGTGGTCCCCACCGGGAGAACGTCAGGAATTTTGTCGAAGCCGTGAACCCGTCCAATCTCTTCGACGACGTCGATTTCGCGTACGACGTCCGGCCTCCATGTCGGAATGACCACGTCGAACGGTTCGCCATCCCCGGAGATTCCAAAGCCAAGACGCTCCAAGTACCTTTTTGCGTCTTCGGCGGAGATCGGCATCCCCAGTAACTTCGTTGCCCGGCTGACCCTCACCGTTGTAGATCGCGGCTCGGGCTTACCCGGATACTCGTCGACGACACCCGGGATGATTTTTGCCGATGGCTGAATCTGCTCCAAGAGCTGAGCAAAGCGATTGAGCGCGGCAACGACGGATTCAGGATCGACGCTTCGTTCGAAGCGATACGATGCTTCCGTATTTAGATTCATCAGCTTGCGTGTTTTACGGACCGACGTGTTCAAGAAATTCGCCGACTCCAGTAGCACCACTTTCGTACTGTCTGAGACCTCAGTTTCCAAGCCACCCATCACTCCTCCCACGCCGACGGGCTTCTCCGCGTCGCAGATCATGAGCTGATTCGGTAGGAGTTCGTGTTCGACTTCATCCAAAGTGACGAGCTTCTCTCCAGGCGTTGCTTGACGGACAATTATTCGATGCCCCGCGAGTTTGTCGAAGTCGAACGCATGAAGTGGCTGTCCGAGTTCAATCATCACGTAGTTTGTGAGGTCGACGAGAAGGCTTATGGGGCGCTGTCCGCACTGACGAATGCGTTTCTGGAGCCATTCGGGCGAATCGCCGTTGTCGATACTCTCAAACAGTCGGCAGCCATAGCGGAGGCAATCGCTCGATTCAATCTTCACCGAAGCTCTTTGAGCCGTTTCGGTTGCCGACTCGTCCACCATTTTGAAGCGGTTTTGGGCTGACTTGTAAAGGTCTGTGGCTTGGGCACTTGCGTCCTTGGCAAGGACTTCGCGAGCGAGCCCGAAGACAGAAAGGCCGTCCCCACGGTTGGAGACGACCTTGATATCCAGAACCGGATCGCCCTCAACATCCTCAATCCCTTCCAGTTCAAAGGTCGCCATGGTCAGCAGATCGCCTACCTGCTCAGCAGAAAGCGAGGTCTGCACGTAATCGTAAAGCATCGAGATCGGGAACTTCATGGGCTTGGCTGCGAGGCGTCTGCCAGTGTGGACCTAGCGTCGGCTATCTCGGGCTTATATTACTCAGGGCATTCCCAAGCAGACGGGGCATTTTGGTCATCCCTGAGAGTGAGGACTTAAACGCGCGAAGATTCTATCGCCAAAATCGCGGTTTGAGCTGCGCTAAGGCTGAGGTTGTTGTCAACGGGTTTGATGGCCGAGATCGGCATTTGTCCGCCATCGCTGACAAGGCGTCCGGTTACCGCAATGTACTTGGTGCCGTTCTCGCGCTCGGAGAGGTGTACGTCGTCGATGAGCAGTTGTATTCCTGGCGTGAGCCGTTCGATGGCTTTGGCAGTCGCGTGAACCACCGATTCGACGACCGATCCGCCTGCCCTTGAGTGGACGCCGGAAGCGACGTCCGGGCCGCGGCTAAGCAAAACAGTTGTCAACCCTGCGGGGTTCGCCTCGTCGGCGAACACTTCATCAACTCGAATTCCAACCTCTGGAGTTTCGACGATTGCTTCTTCTGGAGCGGCAGCTACGGCAAATCGTGGCTCTTCGGGGACGAATCCGTTCTTGAGCTTCTTGCGGTTTAGCTTGTCAACCTGACAGTCTTGGCTGGCGAGGTTGATGAGGTTGTCCAGTGTAGCAGCGTAGTGAATGCTTTCTCGCTCTTTGCTCCTACGTCCACCCGAGACACCCATCGAGAGTGAGATGGGTTCTTCGGCGTCGCTGATGTTGATAACGCGCACACGTTCGCGCACGGCTTCGGCGAACTCTTTTGCGGTGACTTGATAGCGGACTGTCGCAAGTACGAATTCGTCGCCACCGTAACGTACGAGCAGGTCTCGGTCTTCGTCGATGAGTTCCCGAAGGCATTCGGCAACAACTTGAAGAACGCGGTCGCCTACGATGTGTCCGAACTTCTTGTTATACAGACCGAAGTCGTCGATATCGAGGAAGATGATGGTCAGCTCTTCGCTTTCTTTGAGGCGATCAATTCCCCAGTCACGGAGCCGGTCGCTCCAGGACAGGCCGGTAATCGGGTCCCACGTCCGGAGCAGTTCCTTGAGGAGCATTGTGGCAGTTGCTATACCAAGGTACTTTTCGCCAGCGACAACAGGGGCAGAATCGAGATTCTGGGTATGGAATTCTTCGGCGAGACGCCGGATAGTCATCTCGCTATGTACGACGAAACCCGTGGGTCGCATGTAGTCGCTTACCTTTGCAAGTTCTGGGACATCTGCAGGTATATCATACAGCGAAAGAGCCCCGACGAGACGAACTCCGTCGAGGACAGCAATGGTACGCATATTGTGCCCTTGCAGCAGCAGCCTAGCGCTCGATATTAGGCTATCTGGATTGACCCAGACTGGCAAGAGCTTGAGCTCAGAAACGAGTTTCAATGCCGCACTTTTTTCTGTACTAAACCCAGATGAGCCCACAAAGAAGGTACCTCGAGAAGTCGTACAAACCGCCCAAAGAACGACCCTCTCAGACTCAAATAATAAACTACGCTTGCGTTATAACACGAAAATCGCGACCATACGAACGTTAGAATTGCCGGGTTTGCTATCTTTCAAGCTGAACGACTAACTCTCTGCTGGCCCGTTCGAGCCACTTTTGCTCAGCAGGATCGACGAGTAAACGACCAGAAAAGGCCTTCGCCCCAGCATAGGCGGCCGAAGGTTCGATTCGCATGGAACGCGCGGCATCCTCTTCGTTGAGGCAGGCAATTTTTAGCATCAAATACAGCGCAAGTTGGTCCGCCTCACGCTCCGAATCCATTTGGGACTTAGCGGATGAAACGATCGCATCGGCGAGATCCCAGTTCGGACAATCCGAGAAATAGGGGTTGAGCAGACCGCACGCGCGTATGACCTCGGCGTCGGAGAGCCAACGATTGCCGCTTAGCTTGAGGCGATTCAACGCTCCTTCGTAGGATCTGCCGTTGACGTCAAGCTTGCCGGCAAGTATGTTGCGCAGCGTGTCAGAAAGGACAAGCCCCTCCCGCTTTGCCATTGCATCGACGATAACCTGTCGCTCGGCCTTCTCCGGTTGACGAATGGAGGCAACTTGCCACTCTCGTAGGTTAGGGATCACTTGGGAGAAGTTGGCGGGGAGGCGCTCGCCGGTCAAACTAAGGAGAGTTGGCCACCCTGCCCTCAAGCGCCGCTCCAGCGCAAGCCGCAATTGCAAGCGCTGCCGAGTAAGGGATAGGCAATCCTGAACGTGATCGAGAATCAACGGCGTGGATTGCATTCTCGACCAAAAGCCGGTGACCCACTCTGACGCGGAGAGAACGTGTACGTTCGAACCTGGGAAGAGTTTGCGGTGGTGCATTGCCGCCGATTCGAGAAGGTGCGTCTTTCCCCACCCGCTTTGCCCGTGAAGAACGACAAAAGGGTTGAGTCCGTTTGCAAAAAGCAGAGCGGCCTCCACGGCGTCGACGTTCGAGGGCAGGACCGAGAAAGTTCTGAAGCCGTTCCGATCTGCGTTAAAGAGCACTTCGGACAGTCGCAACGGGGAAACATCTTGTTTTTTGGGACGCTCTTGAATCGTGGAATATGCGGTCATCATACTGCTCTGCCATCCCGAGGGTCGGCTAGTCAAGAGGTCTCAGCGCGTGCTTTCCTCTCCCCAGATAGTGATATTACAAAACAGCCGGGGGAATCAAGAGCAGATTATCCTGAAATAGAATCCCTTTTCTGAGTGGATAGGGCAATATTCGCTCGTTTTCTACGGTTTTTATAATAATTTGAACTATGGAAGTGTGGAAAAAGACGGTCTTTTCCACATCAGTGCTTGATCTTCTTCCAGTAGCTCTCAAAATCAAAATTCGGGCTGTGCTCCGGAACATGACACTTGGCGCATGATTTCTCGCCAACCTTGCCCATCTTAAAGAACTCTGGCTTAAGCGAGTGTTTATCGCCAGGACCGTGGCAGCTCTCACAGCCCACGTTTGCAAGCTGGGGGGTCTCTTTGAGCGATCGGAAGCCAAGTGTGCTCTCCAGGCCAACCACGTGGCAAGAAACACAATCTGGGTCACGGCCATGGTTTTCGTCTTCGAGTGTTTTAAGCGCTCCGGCGTGCTTGGACGACTTCCAAACTTTGAGCGCTTCGCCATGACACGATCCGCACTTGGCATTCCCTGAGAATGCGTCTGTCTTGATGCGCGGCAGCTTATCGAGCAGCTTTTCGTCGGCGACGCGGGTCAGGTAGTCGTCATAGATCGACTTCACCTTCTTGTCGTCGTCGTAGTGGGGTTCTAGTTTGACGGCAGCATAGCCCGTCCACTTGCCCCCGGTGTAGAGGAGGCGGATCACGTGTTTGCCTTTTTCTCCAGGGGAGGCTATCGCTGTCGTGCCCACGTATTCGAGCGCTTGGGGAGGGTTGCTGCCACTGCGGTACTGAATCAATCGGAGTTTTGGAAATCGTTTCGCGATATCTACAGCTACATCTCTCCCGGCCTGCAGCATGAGAATAGGCTGCAGACCGGCCCGCTCTGCCTCATTCAGCAGGTTTGTTATTGCGGTGTCTACTCCGATGGCCTTTTCTCGAAGAGCCGATGCCATCGAATCCGCTCGAGGGTCAACAGCCCCTATCAGAAACGGCCCTTTTGGAATGGTCTGAGGGACGTTGAAAGTTGACGATGTAGCGATGGATGACGTGACCAGCCGATCGTCGGAGAGCTGCTGCATTGCAAGGAGCATCCCCGGTCCAAGCTGGCTTTCTGGGAAGGAGTAGTGAATTGCCGTTGCGTTCATCGCTTTGAGCGTTTCGGCGAGAGCTTCTGCCTTGAGCTCATCTTGCCGACTGTGCCCGTGGACAAATGCGCCATTTTCGAGATACATCCCTTGGCGTTCGCCAATGAGTGAGCGTACAGCGGTCGCCCTTCGCGTTATTCCGCCTGACATCGGCTTCGTGCAGCCGCATGGCGAGAGGTAGCCATCGGTATCGCCACCCAACACGACGACAAAGGGCGTGTCCGGCTTTGCCTGAATCGCCCAGCCTCCAGCAATTGTGGTCAGGGCTGCAAGCAACCCCCATAGTTTCATCTCTGGAGGGCTCGCAGGAGGACAGTGACAACCGGCGTTTTGGGATCGTTGGTTTTCACCTTGATCGTGGCTTCAATGCGTACGTCAGGGGCCTTGCCATCGTATTGAATCGTCACTCGGTGCTCCCATTTGCCCCTAACGGGTCTGTGAGTGAAAGTTAGGAAGGGGCTATTCGATTCGATACTTAGGATTTCAAAGTCTTTCTGAGCGCTGTTGACAAGGAAACTCGCCCTTTTTGGACCTCTCGATATCTGACCAAGGTTGATCGTTTCGGGCATCGCAACGATGCCGCTTTGAACGCTGAGCTGCTGTCGCAGCACGGGCAGAGTCTTGCTCTTTGTGCTGACAACCAATGTCGTGGAGTTTCTGCCAACGTAGGTGCCGGGTTCGATGTTTACGGTGAACTTGTAACCTTTTCTCTGCTTTTTTGGCTCGTTGAGCATTGGATCGGCAAGTTCTCCCGACCAAGCTTGTGTTGTGACTGCTGCTGGGAGTCCGTCAAGGCGCACGTCTTCGGGCACGATGTCCGAACCCTCTGGGACAGTCAGGAAGACTTCCCGTGTTCCCCCCTTAGCGTCCACGTTGATGATCTCGCCGTCCGGGACAAGGAACCGATAGGCAGGGTCAACGTAAAACCGAACCTTGATCTCTCGTGTTGGGTTGTCTGGATCGTTTGTGTAAACAAGGATCGCCTTATGTTGCTCACCAATAAAATCTGCGGTCTGAACCGCCAGATGGATCAATCGCGATTGCCCGGCATCAATGGGCTCTACCTTGGGTTGAGCCACACATCCACAGTCCGGGATCATCGAAGTCATCAAAAGGCCATGCCCGATGTTCGTGAGTTGGTAGGAGAATTCGCGAATCTGGCCTTGTGGGATCGTGCCCAGGTCGAACATCATCTTGTCAATCGTTGCTTTCGGCGGATTCCAGGAAAGCTCTTCAGATTTTGCGATGGAGGCTTTGACGAGGTCGCCTATTTCCACAAGCATTCGCGCAAGGTTCATTTCGCCGGGGTGAGGCCGCACCAAGATGGCCGTCGGGACTTCGGCTCGCGTTGTGTAGCTTCCAAAGTTTGGAGTTCGGGCAAGCCCCAAGTACAGCGCAAATCCATAAGCGACTTCGTTATGGATGTCGGTGGCCTCGCTCGGGAGTGGTGGGTCACCTCTTTCAAGTCCAATAACGACCTCTAGCCGGGGGTCCTCCGGCGAGTATCCGAAGAAGTGAACGGCAGCGGGTACCTCTTTGCTGCCTGCGATGGGGGCAAGTTTTGGCTCAAAAGTAAACTTGATATCTGGCTTCGTGCCGATCTTCATCGTGAACTGCGGCATGAACTGTCGCCACTGAGTAAACACGCGGTCTCTAGCCTCGGCAAACTCGTTGCGAAGGTGGGCAGGAACCTTGGAATCGTCCCATTGGATAACGATATTCTCCTTCGGTAAAAGCGCGGAAAGCTTTTTCGCTTCGGCAAAGTTGCGCTCTGAGGTGGCCTGGATAACGCTGCCATAGAGCTGCTGAAATTCGGCGCTTGTTCCGGCAGGAAGGGTTGGCGCAGGATTGGCGATCATCCCGACAAGGCAAAGAAGTGCGCTAAGCATAAGTTTCGATTTTCCTCAAGAGCGTGACTATAGTTCGACGTGCAAACATAGAATACGTCATGCGCGATGATACAAACGGGTCAACGGAAGGGCATCTTGGCAAGTTCCGAGCCTGGTTTTATGCCGCCGCACTTTACAACGTGGCATGGGGAGTCGGTGTGATCCTATTCCCCAACCTCATCTTTGAGCTTGTTGGCATGCCTCCGCCAAACTATCTGAGCCTTTTCCAGTGCATCGGCATGATGGTATTGGTTTATGGACTCGGCTACTATCTGCTCGCCCGCGATCCAATTCGCTACGCTCACTTTGTATGGATCGGTTTGGCGGGCAAAACGTTCGGGCCAGTCGGTTTTTTGTGGGCTGCGCTACAAGGCGATCTGCCGTGGGTCTTTGGCTGGACTGTGCTATTCAACGACATCGTCTGGTGGCCTGCCTTCTGGATGTTTGCGCTAAAACACGCCAGACATCGCTTGAAATAGCAAGAGAGGCCTTGCTTACACAAGACCTCTCTTTGTGATCGTGCTTTAAACGATTACTTGCTTGCCTTTCGGCGTCGGATCAACGCGAGAGCGCCGAGACCGAGAACAGCCATGGTGGCGGGCTCGGGAACGGGGGTTGCGTCGAACGACCAGCTCTCAACTGTGCCGAGGTCCTGGCCAACGCTGTCCCAGACATCGAGTCTCCAATCGCCGTTCATGGCTAAGCCGCTGAAGACGTTGTAGTCGTTGCCGTTGAACTGAGCGATGCCCTGGCTATTGTTGCCAGCGCCTGCGCCGAACGCATGGGTGGAACGAGCATAGTCGCCGTTTGCGATGACAACGCCATCACCAACTGCTGCTGCTGCTGCTGCAAAGCTAGCTGCGCCGCTTGCCGCCGAGAAGAATCGATACCGACCAGCAACGTTGCTCGAGTCGCCAACGCCACCAGCGGTTACCGAACCGACGCGGCTCATCAGATGAACGCTCGTGCCCGTACCGACGTGCGTGAACTTAGCGATCAGGTCGCCAACCCACGTGTGCATCGATGGGTGCGAAGATCCTGTACCTGTCGGCCAGAAGTTAATCTCAACCCAGTTCAGCGTGCCAACTGTGGGAGGCTGACCGCTTACGTTAATTGTCGAGCTGCCAGCGGTTGCGCTAGCGTCAGGAATATCGAATCCAGCACCCGGGCCAAAGGTAACTGCCATCGCGGACGATGCCACGACGCTAAGCCCAAGAATCATTAATTTTTTCAACTCATCTCCTCCAAACCAAAGGACGTCAAAGCGAGACGTGAACAACTCACGCCCGGCTTGGTTCGTTCAATATATGACAATTCGTTCATTTTTGCAACGGTAATCGCATGCTTCCCGCACAATTACCGGTTGAAATGTTTGTCAGTAGCTCCGACAATGCCGAAAGTCAAAAAATGGAACGGTCCGAAGACCCGAAATGACAGGCGCGACAGACCATGCTCGGGTACAATCCGCTCCTCTATACCCCTGCTCGGCTAAGCCTGAGCCGGAAAATCCGTCCACAGGGAAAATCTATGAATTCACGAAAGTACGAAGCAATGGTGATTGTCAAGCCGGCAATCGGCGATGGCGATGTTCAGAAACTTGCCGACCGCTACAAAGGCGTCATCGAGAGCAAGGGAGGCTCCGTCTCCAAAGCTGGAAAGTGGGAGAAGCGAAAGCTTGCTTACGAGATCGAAGGTTTCAAAGAAGGCACCTACATCCTCATGAACTTTGAATCGGCTGCCGACGTGCCCCAAGAGCTCAGCCGCCAGCTTGGCAACAATGACGACGTGATTCGTCATCGCATCTTCAAACTCGAAGGTTGATCGGCTAACATAACGTTATGATTAACAGAGTTGTCCTCGTCGGTCGTTTGACGCATGATCCGCAGTTGCGGACAACGACGTCCGGCAAGAACGTGACCGACTTCCAGATCGCCGTCCAGAAGCGCATCAAGCCGAACGACGGTTCCCCCGACGCCGATTTCTTCCGCGTTACTTGCTGGGGTTCGACAGCCGAGTTCGTCGCCAATTACTTGTCGAAGGGCAGACTCGTTGCTGTGGATGGCCGCCTACAATCGCGTAAATATGTTGCGAGCGACGGCGGACAGCGCGAAGTTGTCGAAGTTGTCGCGGACTCCGTGCAAGGGCTGGATCGACCTCGGGACGACGCGGGTGGAGGTGGTGGTGGAAGCCATGCCGTAGCCGCTGCTCCTGCAGCTGTATCCGCTGCCCCTGGAGAGGACGAGTACGACCCGTTCGCGGACGAGTGATGGCACACATCCTCGACGATCGCGACTACCTGCTGCGCAACGATCCCAAAGGGATGTATCGCCTCACATGCGAATTCCCGGATCAATGCCGCAAAGCCCTTGATATCGCACAAAAGACGACGCTTCAACCGTTAAAGTTTGATCCGTCGTTCGTCGTTCTGTCTGGCTTGGGAGGGTCGGCGATCGGTGGCGATTTTCTGAGCGCGATCATTGAGGACCAGGGGTCGGTGCCGTTTCAAGTGAATCGCGATTATTCGCTCCCCAACTGCGTAGATAGCGGCACGCTCCTCATTGCATCCAGTTATTCGGGCAATACCGAGGAGACTCTTTCTGCGTATGCCATTGCGAAGGCGAAAGGCGCGACTATCCTCGCCACGACGAGCGGCGGCAAGCTCGCCGAATTGGCACGAGCCGATGGTTTTGATGTAATTCAAATTCCTGGCGGACAACCGCCAAGAACGGCACTGGGCTATTCGCTTGTGCCAGCGCTGGTGGCGGCTGAGTCGTTCCGGTTGATCCCTCCGCAACCTTTTGCTGAGACGATTGCCGGGCTTGAAGAGGTTGTAAGATCGTGTGCCGTCGAGGTGCCGTTTGAGCAGAATCAAGCAAAGCAGATTGCAGCCCAACTTCATGGAAAGCTCAGCGTCATTTACGGGCTCGGCTCTTGGCAGGGAGTTGTGGCATACCGGTGGAAGGGCCAGATCAACGAGAACGCCAAGAACATGACGTTCTCGGCACGGTTCCCCGAACTCAACCATAACGAAGTCCTTGGTTGGGTTAAGGCGACAGACCAGGGTGTCGGGCAGTGGGTCGTTGTCGTCTTGAAGGATGGGACGGAGTCGGCAAAGATGCAGGCTAGGGGCAAGATCACGCTTGACCTGATCGGAGATCGAGCGGAGCATATCGTGGTCCAAGCGAAAGGCGACAGCCTGCTCGAAAAGGCATTAACGCTCACCCTTTTGGGTGATTTCGTCTCGCTCTACCTTGCTACACTCAACGATGTCGATCCCGAAAACATCGACTGGCTGAACCACCTAAAAGGCGAACTCGCGAACATTCCGAACTGATGCCCCCTGCCGGGCGTACTGGAAGGGTGGTACCCTGCATCCATCTATGAGCCTCCCTATTGAGGACTTGACTCCACGTCAAATCGTAAGCGAGCTCGACCGCTACATCGTCGGGCAAAATGCCGCCAAAAAGGCGGTGGCTGTGGCGTTGCGCAACCGTTATCGCCGGCAGCAGCTCCCCGCGAAGCAAAGGGAGGAGATTCTCCCTAAGAACATCTTGATGATCGGTCCCACCGGGGTCGGCAAAACCGAAATAGCACGGCGACTGGCTCAGCTTGCGAAGGCGCCTTTTGTCAAAGTTGAGGCCACCAAGTTCACCGAGGTCGGCTATGTTGGGCGAGATGTTGAATCCATGATTCGTGATCTCGTTGCTGCTTCGGTCCGCCTTGTCGAGAAAGAACGCATCGATGCGGTGCAGCAAGAGGCAGAACGTCGAGCCATGGAACGACTGGTTGACATGGTCGACACCGGCCCCAAGCCTACTCGTGTGCGAAAGCGGGCCAGACCGGACTCGCAGATCATGGATAACCCGGTTTTCCGACAGGCTTTTGAGGTCTTTGGTTCAAAGATAGATGACGACTACCCCGACCAAGAAACGGAAGTCGTAGAAGTTGACGAGAAGAAGCTTGCCCAAGAGCGGAAAAAGCTCGTCAAGAAGATTCAAAAGGGTGATTTTGACGATCACATCGTCGAGATTGACATAGAGGAACAATCGAATCCATTCGTCCAGGTTTTCAGCCCGCAAGGCATCGAGGAGATGGGATTCGATATGAACAGCCTGTCGAACCCGTTCGGCTCAAAGCAATCCACATTGAAAGTCACCGTTGGCGAGGCGAAGCAGATCTTGGTTGATGAAGAAGCCCGAAAGATGATTGACCGCAGCACGCTCAATCGCGATGCGATCACACGCGCCGAGCAGACAGGCATCATCTTCCTTGACGAGATTGACAAGGTCGCCGGCAAGCAGGGGGGCTCCGGACCCGACGTGTCCCGCGAGGGCGTTCAGCGAGACCTGCTCCCCATCGTCGAAGGTTCGACGGTACAGAGTAAGTTCGGCCCGATACGAACAGATCACGTTCTGTTTATTGCAGCTGGGGCATTTCACATGTCCAAGCCAAGCGACCTCATTCCTGAGCTTCAAGGCCGACTTCCCATTCGGGTTGAACTGGAACCGCTTACCGAAGAGGACTTCCGTCGCATCTTGCGCGAGCCCGAAAATGCCCTCATCAAGCAGTATCAACTTCTGCTCGGCACCGAGGGTATTAAGCTCACGATTACTGAGGACGGTGTTGATGAAATTGCCAAGCTCGCCGCTGAAGTCAATGGAAAGACTGAGAATATTGGAGCACGGCGACTTCACACAATGATGGAGAAGCTGCTTGAAGAGCTACTTTTTGAGGCTCCTGAGATCGAAGAGAAGAAGATAACACTCGATGCAAAATCCGTTCAATCTCGGCTTAGCGCACTTGTGAAGGATGTCGATTTGAGCCGATATATTCTTTAGAAGCCTCACAAAGGCGTTACAATAGCGTGGAAGGAGACTGCATGATCGGTTCCCTTCTGACCTGAAGCTTTGGAGCAAACAAGGATGTTGCGAATAGCCTCAATCATCTTAGGCACGGGAATAGCTGTCACCGGGTGGGCAGGCGCTTTTTCGGAAAAGGAACGATCGGATGTCGTTGCATATTGGAACAAGCCTGGACGCTACACCGCGACAGCGCCAAATTGGGCCACTCAAACCGGTCCATTCACCGTTAGATTAACCGTTGCCGGTTCGACGTGGCTTTGGAACTACAACAAAGTCAGGGGCATGGGCAAAGTCCCTCCAACTCAAGACGCTGTCCCTCAAAACGCCGAGCAACAGGTCTGGCAGAAATGGATTGAAGCCAAGATAGTTTATGATCGCTGGTCGACCGGAAAGCGAGCGGCTGAGACAAACGCACAGATAATAGGTCGAGGTGTAGAGTTTAACCAGCCCGAACCGGAACATCCCGGCCCGGCGCCGCTTGGTCTGATCCTTCTCGCAGGTAATCCTCCCGACTTTGCTGAGGCGGTCACCCCGGTGGGCTACACCATTCGGTTTGGCGATAACGACGAAGTGCGATACGAAGACAACGTGAATATGCGCGACCGCTATGCGTACTACCGGTTTGAACGGGGGGTGATGTCGGGTGGCAAGAAGGTTCGTGAACTGCCCAAAGAAGAGCTTGACGCGATTTTCAAGCAGGCCGGACTCACGGAGTCAGAGCAGAGAATCATGGCGTCGGTCTCACTTCTTGAGGGCGGTTTCGACAGCGTTAACACCTACGACACGGGGTTCGTTTCCGTTGGATTCATCCAATTTGCATGCCAGCGCGATGGCTCAGGCGCGCTTGGCAGGATGCTGCGCAACTATAAACTGCAGAATGAGTCGGGATTCTCTACTGATTTCCGAGCCTTTGGCATCGACATCGACGCCGATTGCAAGCTGATTGTTCTCGATCCGGCTACTGGTGCGGAGCTTGTGGGGCCTGCGGCTGCGGACAAGATCATTAACGACAAGCGCCTCATCGCTGTATTCCAACGGTCCGGATTGAAGAGCCGGGCTTACCGGGTCGCTCAGATTCTCCACGCCAAGCAAGAGTTTTATCCGGGCAACGACGCAATCAGCTTGAATGTGCGCGGTCGAGCGCTGAACTGCAAAGTCAGCGACGTTATTCGCTCGGAAGCAGGGCTCGCAACTTTGATGGACCGCAAGGTGAACACGGGGAATATTGAACCTTTGACGTCGATCATGGCTTTGGTTGCCGCAGAAAACAGCTTGTCCAGTTTGGATGATTTACGCAAGTTCGAGCGCGATATTGTCGTGGCGATGAAGTACCGAAAGGATTACTTTGAGGATAAGAGTCTGACTCAGCCTGGACCGGCGAAGACACCAAAGCGAGACTATAGAGCTTTGTTGAATCGATCAGGCTCGCGTAGTGGGCGGGGTGGAAAGTCCGGCAGCAAAGGATAGAATCTTTGACCAATCGCCTTCTTTGAGCGCTTCCAGGCCTTGTTTAGGTTCAGAAGCCCAGCCCGACTCCTGCGCGTGGATGAATCGCCAGGGGTAGTCGTCGCCCTTACCCTTAGCGAGCCCGATTCTTCGTCCAAACAGGACGTCCTGCACAGGTTCGCCCGCCTCAATCCTTAACTCGAATTCTGGATCAAGCAGATCAACTCCATTCTCGCTTTTGGCGATGTCGAACGCCGCACACACCTTTGCCGGACCAGACAGCAAGTCCGTTTCCCTCTTTGCTTTTGGTCTTCGCATTTGCATCTCTTCGATCCCCGATAAAGGCCTTGCCGCCCGGATCAGAATCGCCCCAGAGGTCCCTTCGCAGTCGACAACCAAATTCAAGAGCCAGTGCATCCCGTACGTGAAATACACGTAAGCAAAGCCCGGAGGTCCGTGCATGATCGCTGTTCTGGGTGTGATCCCATGCCAAGAGTGGCTTCCAGGGTCGTCCTTCCCGCGATAAGCCTCAACCTCGACGATCATCGCACGCCGGGTTCCGCGAACCAGAGTGCAGCCAAGCAGCCGAGGCGCGGCTTCGACTGCATTGAGTTGCACAAGCGCATTCAGCGGGTGCTCAACATGGGGCATAGGGCGATTTTGGCAGGTCCCCAAGCTCACCGAACGGTAAAATCCGCCCGATGGATTATCGCCGCTCCTATATCCGCGATCTGTTCAACCTCGCGCCCGGCAGCGCAGCTAGCGCTTATGGTTGGGTGAAGACACGCCGCGACAGTAAAGGGATCTCCTTTGTCCAACTGAGCGATGGGTCGTGTTTTAAGGATTTGCAGGTTGTGGTGAATGAGGGAGCGCTGGATGCAGGCGAGTTCAGCAAGGTCACGACAGGAGCTTGTGTGCGCTTTGACGGCAAGATCGTCGAATCCCCCGCCGCAGGACAGCCCGTCGAGCTGGCGGCAGAGGGGCTAGAAGTCTACGGCGAAGCCGATCCCGCGACCTACCCGCTTCAGAAGAAAGGGGCCTCCTTTGAATTCTTACGGGAGATTGGGCACCTTCGAGTGCGGGGCAATACCTTCGGCGCAGTTTTCCGAATGCGCAGCGAAGTGAGTTGGGCGATCCACAAGTTCTATAGAGACAGGGGTTTCCACTACATCCATGCCCCTATCATTACCGCCTCCGACTGCGAAGGCGCAGGCGCGATGTTCGCCGTCACCACACTCTTAGAGCAGCCCCATCCCAACGGCGAAGAGGTGAAGGCCGCCCTTCAAAAGGTCGATTACAAAGAGGATTTCTTTGGTAAACCCGCCTACCTCACTGTTTCGGGCCAGCTCGAAGGCGAGACGATGGCCCTCGGCCTCACCAACATCTACACATTCGGCCCAACCTTCCGCGCCGAACAATCTAACACCGCCCGCCACCTTGCTGAGTTCTGGATGATCGAGCCGGAGATGGCGTTCTGCGACCTCGAAGGCAACATGACCCTCGCCGAAGAATTCCTTCGCGAAGTCATCCAGCACTGTCTCGACAACTGCGGAGCCGACCTCGATTTCTTCAACCAGCGTATCGAGCCGTCGCTTCTGGACACACTAAAGCATGTGGTCGAATCGGGCTTTGAGCGCCTGACTTACACCGAAGCTGTCAAGATGCTCGAAGGCAGCGGCGAGACTTGGGAGAACCCGGTTTACTGGGGCGCCGACCTCCAGAGCGAGCACGAACGTTGGCTCACTGAGAAAAAGGTAGGCCGCCCCGTGATCTTGACCGACTACCCCAAAGAGATCAAGGCTTTTTACATGCGCGAGAATGAGGACGGAAAAACGGTTCGTGCGATGGATGTGCTTGCGCCTCGGATTGGTGAGATCATCGGCGGATCTCAGCGCGAAGAGCGACACGACATTCTCCTCAACCGAATAAGAGAACTTGGGCTCCCGGAAGAGGCGTACTGGTGGTATCTGGACCTGCGCAAGTTTGGCAGCGCGCCCCATGCAGGGTTCGGGCTTGGGCTGGAGAGATTGTTGATGTATGTCACCGGCATGAAGAACATGCGGGATGTCATTCCTTATCATCGCGCCCCCGGCCAAGCCGAATTCTGAGGCTCACAAGGTTGTGAGTTCGTATTAGCAAGAGCAAAGAACGGAGCATCCCCTGGCAATCAACATCTTTAAGAAGCTCGACCGACGGCTCGCTGCCGACCTTAAATCGCAGCGCGCGACGATCTTTGTCGGGCTGGTGTGTGTGCTTTTTGCCTCTCTATTGACAACGGCCCAAATTCCGCTCATTCGCACAGCCGTGCAAGCTATCAGCGATGCGGCGGGCTACACCGAGCAGCGGGTGCTCACCGATGGCGAAGCCGCCGTCTTGGCCGAGAAACTTGGACAAGAAACCGGTGACGTCAAGGTTGCGCTTTCTAAGGTTCAGCAAGCCAGAGATGCCAGTCGCGAAACGCTACGTTCGGATGAAACGGAGCTGCTTGCCAAGGAGCTAAAGGAGGACCCGGAAGAGGTTCGCCAAGCTTTGACGGAGATGAAGGGAGAGCTTGTGCGCGAGCCTCAGACTGCGCGCGGAGCCGTAAGAATTCTCGGTCTGATGGGAATTCTTGTCGTTGTCCTCTATATCTTCAAGTACTGGTTCACGCGTGGGCAGACCTACTATCTCTCAAAAGCCGCTGCCCGACTTGCGAGCAATCTCCGCTTGAAGCTCTTCAAAAAGCTCCAACGACTTCCTATCACCTACTTCAACGAAAAGCGCTCAGGAGGCATCCAGAGCGTGCTTACGAACGACGTGGGTGTGTACCAGACCGCCGTCACCATCATCCGCGACAGCATCGACGGTCCTCTCAAGGCCATCACCGCGTTGGGATATATCATCTACACGCAATGGCAACTCGCTGCACTGACGATGCTTTTCCTGCCGATCATGGCAGTGGCGATCAATCGCAATTCAAGGAAGATGAAATTGGCCCAGTCGCAAGTGCAGGGCGATCTTGCCACGCTGAACGCAATGACGCTGGAGTCATTGCAGGGAACCCGTGTCGTCAAAGCATTCGCCGCCGAGGAGCGCGTTGAGGAGAACTACTCGGAGCTGGTTGAGAAGACCTTCCGCAGTCAAATGGCGGCTACGCGCCGACAAGCCGCTCTCAGGCCGTTGGTTGAGCTGATTGGAGCGGTTGCTCTTGCGCTTGTGCTCTATCTTTGCGGTTGGCTGGCTTTCCGACAAGAGCTTCAAGTCGCCGATCTTATCGCTCTCATTTACGCGCTCGATGTGATCAACCAAGGCTTCCGAAACCTTGCATCCGTACAGAACACCTACGCGCAGGTCCAAGCCGCCTCCGACCGGATTTACGATGAGGTGCTTTCCGTCCCAGACGAGCACTTCGAATCTCGCGGAGCAAAGATTCTCGAATCGCCCAAGGCCGAGGTCGAGTTCCGAAATGTGAGCTTCACTTATCCCGATGGGACTGTAGCGCTCGACAACGTGAGCTTTACGATTAACGCCGGTCATAGCCTTGCCTTGGTGGGCAGCAGTGGCGCAGGAAAGAGCACCATCGCTGACCTCCTTCTGCGCTTTTATAACCCGACCTCGGGAGCGATTTACTATGACGGCGTGGATATTCGGGAGCTTGACGTGGCGTGGTGGCGAAGCCAGATCGGCGTCGTTCCTCAGCAAACGTTCCTTTTTGCCGGGTCCATCGCCGACAACGTCCGGTTAGGGAATGCGGACGCCTCTGACGAGGGGGTCGTTGAGGCCCTAAAAGCTGCGCATGCCGATGTCTTCGTCGAGCGATTCCCAGAGCGCCATAACTCGCTTATCGGTGAGCTTGGATCGGGCTTGAGCGGAGGCGAAAAGCAGCGCATCGCCATTGCCCGCGCACTCGTTCGAAAGCCGCACGTTCTCCTCCTCGACGAGGCCACCAGCAATCTTGACTCGGTGAGCGAGAAGGTTGTCCAGCAGGCTTTGGAAGAGGTCATGCACACCCGCACAACCCTTTTCATCGCCCACCGTCTCACCACTGCCGCCCGTGCTGACCGCATCCTTGTCCTTCGACGAGGCGAAGTGGTTGAGCTTGGCAGTCACAAAGAACTGCTTGCTCAAAACGGAGTCTACGCCGCCATGTACGGCGCATTCAGCAGCGGGGTGATCGATTGAGCGAAGCTGCTCTTTCTGCTCGGTCTTTGTCCTGTGGCTATCCTGGGCGAACGGTCCTGTCGGATGTTAGCTTGGAGATCCGTTCCGGAGAAATCATTGCACTCCTAGGCCAGAACGGGAGCGGCAAGACGACGCTTTTGAAGACTCTGTGCGGGTCGCTGCCGCCTGTGTCGGGCTCGGTGAACGTTGCAACTCGTGAGATTGGACAATTGGGAAGTAAAGAGCTTGCCCAATTGATCGCCTATGTCCCCCAAGAGGAGCGGAGCGACTTTGCCTTTAGCGTTCGTGAGGTTGTCACGATGGGGCGGCTTCCGCTTAGCGCTACCTTTTTCGACTCTGAAGAGGATCGACTTAAGGCTACCGAAGCGATGCGCACTGCCGATTGTCTGCATCTCGCCGATCGTTCGATCCAAGAGATTAGCGCGGGTGAGCGCCAGAGGGTGATCCTTGCCCGGGCCTTGGCTCAAGAGGCGAAGATTATCCTTCTTGATGAGCCCACTGCTCATCTCGATCTCGGACACCAATTAGAAGTTTCAACTCTCTTGAAGCGACTGGCCCAAGCGGGTTACGTGATCGTTCTTGCTGTCCATGATCTACAGCTTGCGGCAAGGACCGCTAGTCGGGGCCTGGTCCTGGAGGGTGGGCGCGTGATGCTCGACGCACGGTTCTCGGACGTGTTGGAGTCGTCAAGCTTGGATGTAGCCTACAGCGTGACCTTCCGTCGATTAAAAGACCCCGACCTTGGCACTGTGCTCGTTCCACTTACAACTCTTGCCCCGTCAGGCTCCGAAGCTGGCCTTCCGCCCAACCCATAATCTCATCGACTTCGGACTTTTTATCGAAGGAGTGAGGTTCTCCCCAGTCTGCCGACACCTTTGAAAAGGCTGGACGAGGGATCAGCTTTCCGTATGGCATGATCTTGTTCGTGTTCCTCAGCCCCAAGCAGATCACTTGACAGCCCGATTGCCGAACCAAGAGCGCGACCCCAGGCTTTAGCGGCAGCAAGTCACCCGATTCGCTGAGCTCGCCTTCGGGGAAAACGCAAACAGCTTTTCCTTCCTTGAGGTACTCAATCGCCTTTTTCAGCGCGTTTCGATCTGGCTCACCGCGCTTGACAGGAAAAGCCTTAAACCACCCCAAAATTTTGCCGAGCAGACCCATTTCAAACAGCTCAGACTTTGCCATGAAGTAGATGGGACGCGGGCAAGAAACCTGAACGGCGACCGGGTCGAGATCGGCAAGATGGTTTGAGAGGATGAGCAGCCCTCCCGATTTTGGAACGCGGTACTTTCCCGTTGTGTGGAAGGGACCAAACACGGTCAGAAGAAGCCATCCGGCAAACTTGGCAAGGCCGAGACCAAACCTCAGAAAGAATCGAGAATGATGGGGCAAATCACTCATGGATCCTCTCCCAAACTTTCTGGATCGCCATTGGATACGCCTGGTGCTCAAGCTTCAAAACCTTCGCAGCGACGTCTTCCGGTGTATCGGTCGTTTCGAGCTCGGTCTGAAGTTGAAGAATGACCTGCCCTTCGTCGTAATGCTCGGTTACATAGTGAACGCTACACCCTGAAATGGACTCCCTTGCGGCAACCACGGCCTCATGCACGTGCATTCCCCACATTCCCTTTCCTCCGAATTTCGGGAGTAGGGCAGGGTGAATGTTCAGAACTCTATTTTCATAAGCTTCGAGAACTTCGTTAGGCAACAGACGCATAAACCCAGCAAGACACACGATGTCAACTCCCGCTGATGTTAGGGCGTCCTTAAGCTGGACTCCGTAGTTCTCTAACTTGTGACTAATGATCGCTATAGGCAATCCAAGCGCCTGGGCGGTTTCTACTGCGGGTGTGCCTTCAGCTTGCGTGATCACTACTGCCACCTCGGCGTTGATCTTGCCGTCGCGACAAGCCTCCGCGATGGCTCTCATGTTTGAGCCGCGCCCCTTCATCCCAACCAATATCCCAAGCCGTGCCTTGCGCATTGCTAAGAGTTATAGCGGATGCGCGGCGCTGTAGGTTTTGAACGACACGTCCAGACACAGGAAATTGGTTCTTTTTGGAGTGTTGCGCCTCGTTGTGGAGTCTAATCCGGCGGGTTACTTCGACGGAAGAGTGGAAACAAACTCAAAGCTCCGATCCACGTACCGTTCTCGTATAGCTGGGTTCTGCCACTGCTCCTTCTCCAACTTCACCCAGCCCCTCATCGGCTTGCCTGTAATGTCCATTGGAGTGCAACCGGGCTCCTGGAGAAGCCTTGCGGCGGCCTCTAACCCCACCCTGGCGATGAGCCAAGACTTGTACACTCCGCAGCAGATATTGCCATTCAGGTGGAAGCAAGCTCCGCCAAACATCTTCTTCTCGATAAGGCCGGGCCGCCCAACAAGTAAGTCGCGCAGATGTTCCACCAATTCTAAGTCCGAATGCATTATTGTCCCAAGTTTGCAGTGGCCACGGCCTCGACAAAGGAGGCCGTGGATAAGTGCAGATCAAACGATCTTCATGCCTTCCGGCGGGGCTGGTTCGGCCACTGTCTGATAGAACCAGAGCTTGTAGCCGGACGGGTCGGTGACGATGAACAGGCGATCTCCCCACCACATGTCTTCCAGTGGAGAGACTTCAATGCCTTTCGCCTTGATAGTTTCGTGGTAGGCGTTGACGTCGGCCACCTGGAAGTAAAGCTGCACCGGTGGCGTCGCTCCATTGAGTGGCTTCTCGGCACGGGTCAGCATGATCTTGCCGCCTCCGAGGTGTACCGAAACGAAGTCAAGTTGCCCATCTTCGGCAACAATGCCCATGTAATGATCGAATCCCAGGACATCGACATAGAACGCCCGCGCCTGATCAACGGAATCGACCTGGAGCATCGGCATAATCTGCGCATTTGTGTTTTCACTCATCGTTTTGTTTTCCTCTAAAAAGTTTGGGAATGCCGCTCACGGCCTCCAGTGAAAGTCGTCGTCGCCGTGCAACGTCTGGATGTAGTTCAACTGTCCTGAATGGTACATGATATGCCACACGGACAGGTTCGCCATTCCAAGCGGAGTGAACGGTCCGAACGGCGATTCGAACTCGTCGGAAATGGCATCACCCTTATAGTTGTGCAGGGCATCGACGAATGAAATCAGCGCGTCGTCAAAGGCGCTAGCAGCCTTCTCTTTGTTTTGAAACTCGGTCGGAGCTTTCACCCAGCCATTTGGACCCTCGATTTCCCCCTTTCTCTGCTGCAGCAAATTTGTAAACATCGAATGCATTCCGATGAGTTCGTACGTGAGATCGTAAGGATTGCGGGATTTTCCGCCGTTATCCTTGCTCAACATGCCAGCGGGCATGGATTCAAGGTCCTCAAGAAAGCGCTTTCGCGCGAATTCCAGTCTGCCGCAGACTTCGGCTACCGGATCAAATGTGGTTGCGGTACTCATTGTTTGTCTCCTTCGTCGGTTCTGTTTATCGTGCAGAGCCGATTACCGCTATAGTTTTGATGATCAAAAGAGGCAATTCAACTACTAATTGGAGTAGAAAATAGAAATAATGATTGCCGATGGCTTTTCAGCCTTAGAAGAGGCTGGGTTGACTCAATATGAACGCCGTGCGCTCATCACGCTTCTGCACGAAGGGATTGCCGACGCGGCAAAACTCTGCGAGAATGGTGACATTCCGACTTCAAAAATCTACTCTGCAATGGAGAAACTGGCTTCGATGCACCTGGTTGAGATTCAGCCAACAAGGCCAAAACTTTATGCAGCAATGTCTGTGGACCAAGTGATCGCTCGTCTCATTGAGCTGGCGCACGAACGCACGAGGCAGTTTGAGGGGGAGATGCAGGCATTGCGAGAGGCCTTGGACGACGTAGCGTCGAAGGCGAAGGCAGGACCGATGTTTGCCGACCTTGCATTGGGCTCAGAAAGCCATGTTCGGCGGCACTTGGCGCACTTGGCTACCGCTCGGCGGGAGGTCGTTTCGTACATGGAGAAGAACGACCTTCAAACGATCAGCGCCTCAAAGGATCGAGGATTCAATATTTTGCGACGAATCACACGCAACGCTGCCGACCGTGGTGTGCGCCATCGTGTTGTTTTTGGATTCACGCATCGTGATGCCGGGGAGCTGATCGCCTTCTTGAAGGAGAACCGAAATGACATTTCTGCGCTGACGGGTGTTCGGTATGCCGGTCTATTGGGGCACCCCTTTCACGTGATCGATGGGGAGACTGTCATCCTCGCCTTGGACCATCCGTTCTTGCCGGAGCAGCGGTTTGCATCGCTGCTCATTCGCAGCCAGGACCTTGCTAGGCCATTGGTCGAAGGTTTCGACCGGCTCTGGACCAAGGCGATGAAAAGCCTTAGCGAGATTGATGTGCATCCTGGCGCGATGGGACGAGTTCGTTAGGCTGCCTACGGCGTAGGCGGGCTAAAGCTCACCACGATACAGGCGCTCACTTCTTCTTCGCCGCTTTCCACATCGCTTTGAACTCCTTCGCGTCAGCCTTTGGTGTGCTGAAGATTAGGTTCTCGACGAAGTATTCAAGCATCTTTCCTGTCCCCACAAACGCATGCCCCTCATCGGGGCCTGCCATCATATCGAAGCTCTTGTTGGCTCGGCGCAGCTCCTTCGCAAGCTGATACGAATTTGATGGGTGGACATTGTTATCTGCTGTTCCATAAAACAGCAGCAGGCGGCCTTTCAGGTTGTTTGTATAGGTCATCGCTGAACCGGCCTCATAGCCTGCCTTGTTCTCATTCTCCCAAGGAAGGCCCTGATAACGCTCAGTGTAAATCGTGTCGTAGTTGTACCAAGCGGTGACGGCAGAGCTTGCGACGCCCACGTGGAAGACATCTGGATAGCGGAGAAGACACATCACGGTCGTGTAGCCGCCGTACGACGTGCCATAAACCCCAACTCGCTTGCCATCCGCCCACGGAAACTGCTCGCTCATCGCCATCATTCCACTGGCCTGATCGTCGATCTCAACGATGCCAAGCTTGCCGTACAGGGCGTCTTTGAAAGCCTTGCCTCGTCCCTGGGTACCCCGTCCGTCGATCGACACGACGACAAAGCCAAATTCCGTTGTTGACGGCGGTGTTTCGAATCTTTCGGTACCCCCGCCGGAATCGGGGCCTGCGTACGTTGTGAGCAACATCGGATACTTCTGTTTAGGGTCGAAGTCGGATGGGAGCCAATACTTGCCATATAGTTCGGTCTTGCCGTCGTTCGCCATGAACTTGAAGCGTTGAGCGGGCTTAAAGCCGCGCTTGGCAAACTCCGAGATATCGCTCTCGCTGAGCACATGAAGCACTTTCCCACTCGAATCACACACGACGGTTTTAGGTGGCGACGACATATTTTGCATCGAGTCAACGAAGAACTCGCCGCCGGGCTGAAGGCTGACCTGATGGCTCATCGTCGGATCGGTCAGACGTTTGTCGTTCTTACCGTCAAGGCCGATCCGGTGAAGCTGCATGAGATAGGGGTTCGGTGCGCTGCGGGCGTTGTAGAAAAGCACTCCACCCTTTTCGTCCACACGGACGATCCCACCGACTTCGAACTTGTGTTGTGTGATCGGCTTGAGTGGCGCTCCGCTCATGTCGCCCATGTAGTAGTTGTCAAATCCGTTGCGTTCGGATACCCAGATGAATCGCTGAGGTTTGCCAGGCTGGGGGTCCAGCCAGGTGATCGAGGGGGAGTTGTCGGTCCAGCTTTGCGGCTGGGTTTCACGGACGATGACGCGGCACTTACCCGTATCGGGGTTCGCAGCACAAAACTCCATCGTGTTCTGCTTGCGATTGGTGCGATTGAAAAGGAGTTCCTTCCCATCGGGCGACCAGCGAACGGCATAAACGTAGTGTCCGAGGTCTGGGCCAGCTCCACTATCGAAGTCCTTGTCGATCTTGGTGAACTTCTTGGTGGCGAGGTCATACATGATGATCTCAGCCTTGGGATTGGGCGCTCCCGCCTTGGGATACGCTTCAACGTCAAGCGCGTTCTGCACCTTCGTCACGCTCATCGCCAAGAAGTAATCTTGAACTTCGCTTTCATCGAACCTGTAGAATGCGAGCTTTTTACTGTCCGGCGAGAACCACATCGCCTCGGTGACGTTGAGCTCTTCGCCGTACACCCAGCTTGCAACCGCATTCTTGATGCGGTTCTCGACACTTCCGTCGGTGGTGATCTGGGTTTCGATACCAGCCTTATTGGCGAGATACAGATTGCGATCCTTGTACTTTGCCGTCCATTCTCCATCTGCGGAATAGGCAACAGCAAACTGCCGCCCGCGATCTCTCTGCCCTAGATTGCGGCCATTTCGTCCGGTTGGACGGCCTGAGCTTGCGGCTTTCTCGGTTTCGGTGACGGCCTTCGTTGCCACGTCGAAACGGTAGAGTTTGTCGTCCTTTCGGAAGGTGAAGAAGGTTCCGTCTTCGTTCCATGTGACGGCAACATTGCCTGCCTTATAAGTCTCGGAAATCCACTTGTTGAGGTTTTGGTATCGGTCGTATCGGGGCATATCTGGGAGGCGCTGTTGCGCAGAGATGAGGGCGGAGAGCCCGCCAATGAAAATGAGTGAAGTGATGCAGATCGCAGGTACACGTCGCATGAAGACACTTTACACCCAACCGTCGGATTTTAGATTTTGGATTGTTTTTTTGGAGATGCTGTGAAGCTGTCAACGCCTCCGTATTAGGCGCTGAGATCAAGTCTTGATCGCTGTATAGTGCAGCCTGTCGCTGTTTTTTCGTGGCTTTTCGAGTGTATACGAATGGTACGCCTGCACCTTTTCGAAGCCCGCTTCGTATAGCATGCCCCTAAGCTCAGCGTCGCTGTAGGCTCGCTGGATGTGAGTCTCATAATACGGCTCACCCTGATACCAAAAGGTCATGTCTACCTTCACAATCTTTGTGACTTTGTCGTACTGAGATTTCCAGTCATACCGAACTTTTGCCCTCTTGCTAAGCTCGCGCTGATCGAACATGTTCTCCGTGAATGCAAATTCCGTATTGACATCGAAGATGAACGATCCGCCGGGTCGGATGTGCTTCCCGACTTGGATGATGGCTTTGCGCAGCTGCACCGGATCGTAAATGTAATTGAGACTGTCGAAGAACGAGAATGCGGCATCGTACTGCTTGCCCATGTCGGCAACTGCCGCGTCCATAACTTCGTATCGAATGTTGAGGCCTTTGTGCGCGGCTTTGCGTCGAGCTTGCTCAATCATCTCGGCGCTCAGGTCAAAGCCTTCAAGCTGGAAGTTCTCGTTCGTGAGCATTTCGCACAGCGTTCCTGTGCCGCAACAAACATCAAGCATCCGTTTTGGCTTGACGTCCTGGATGCTCAGCAGGAGGAGATAATAGCCCACCCACATCCGATACGGAACCTGCCGCATCAGATCGTCATAGAACGGCGCTACAGGCCCGAAACTCGCCACGAATAAAAGCTACCCCAGGTTCAGAGCTTGCTTAGGTCTGGTCGCCTGCTCAGGAACCCGGCTTTATCCTGAAAAACCTTGGTGATTGCACACAGCATGTCTTCCTGATACAACCTTCCCACGAAGCTGCGACTCACCGAAATGCCTTTGCCGTCATCTCCGAATGGGATGAGGATTTGCGGATGTCCAGTGTAGTTGGTTTGAATGAGGTTTTGACCTATGCCGGTTCCCATGACGGCGTCGAAATCTCCGAACTCTTGGTCGAACTGGTCCATAAACATCCGTCGCAAGCGTTGGGCCTGCACATACTCGACCGCCGGAACATAACGTGCCGCTCTGAAGATGCCGGGCCATGCCGAGTCTTTCAGGTCATAGATCCTTTGCGAGCGCGTCAGCTCGTCGAATGCGCTGGCGCACTCAACGTTGATGATCATGTCGATTCCTGGCCCCATTGCCGTGATCGAGACAGGCTTGGGATCGAATCCGCACTCGCGCAGAATCTTGATCGCGGCATCGTTCTCGTCAAGGGGGTTGGGCTTCCCATCGCTGCCTTTGCGAGATAGGACGCCAAGCTTGACCTTTTTGGGATCGATGGTTTTGGGCCAGGAATACGGGCGATCTACGGCAGAAGGGTCATTCGGATCGGAGCCGGCGATCGCGCCGAGGACAAGGGCACAGTCCTCGACCTCTCGGCATATCGGGCCAACCTTGTCCATGGTCCAGCTCAAAGCCATGCCTCCGGCTCGGCTGACGCGACCATAGCTCGGGCGCAGGCCGGTTACCCGGCACTCGTTCGATGGGCTCAAGATACTGCCGTAAGTTTCGGTTCCTATAGAGAAGGCGACCAGCCCAGCTGCGGTCGAAGACGCAGACCCGGCGCTCGAACCGCTGGAGCCTCGAGCCGGATTCCACGGGTTTTTGGTCTTGCCACCGAACCATACATCGTTCATTGCGAGTGCGCCGAGACTCGACTTCATGATGAGAATAGCTCCTGCCTTTTCCAGCCGGTTCACGACCTCCGCATCGTAATCAAACTTCTGGTCTTTGTAGGGTCCGGCTCCCCATGTTGTGAGGTCGCCTTTGGTGGCGAAGAGGTCTTTGAGGGCGTAAGGAAGTCCGTGCAAGGGGCCACGGTATTTTCCGGCTTTGATCTCCGCCTCGGCTTGTTTGGCAGATGCCCTGGCACGGTCTTCGAGGAGCGAGATGACGTTGAGGAGCTTTGGCCCGTACTCTTTCAGTCTGGCGAGGTAAATCTCGGTGAGCCTAACTGGTGAAAGCTGTTTGGTGCGGACGAGTTCTCCCAACTCGCGCACCGAAGAAAAGGCGATGTCTTCGTCGGACATGGACTTGAGATCGAGCTTCTTCGCCCGGGTTGGCTTTGCGCTGATCTTCGCTCCGGCTTGTGTGCCACCACCGAGAGGCGTTTGGATGAGAGCCGGTTCAACGGTGTACGGAATCTCCGTTCGGCGCATTGCATTCATGCTTGCACGAGCCCGTCTTACATCATTTAGGATCGACTGGCGCTCCTCGTCGGTGAACGTAATGCCGATCATTTTTTCGTAGACTTTGAGATCATCGACGGTGATGTCGGTTGGGTTTGGAGTCTGGTTCTCTTGTGTTGCAGGCATAGCCGCCGACGTAGCGGCGAGCAACGAAGAGATTAGAAACTCTTTGCGGGTTAGTAAATCCATAGGGCCCTCAGACAATCCAGGGTTTACCCGCTTTCGACCTGGTGATTGCACGGGCAACGAAATTTAGCCAACGCCCGAGTACCATGGTCGCTATGTGGTTGGCGTGGGCGCTTGCGGTTGTTTATGCCTATTTGCTTGGCATAGCCGCGACAAACCGGCTCTTGATGCGCAAGCCAGGACAATCTCCTACCATCGAACCCCGATTTTCCGTCCTCATCCCTGCACGTAACGAAGAGGCTAACCTTCGGCGACTGTTGCCACGACTGATCGAGCAGGGCGTTTCCGTATACGTTTTTGACGATGAATCAGAGGATGAAACGGCGAGGGTAGCTCGTGAGCTTGGCGCCAAAGTGATTCAGCCTCGCGAGCCGCTGCCCGAAGGCTGGACCGGCAAAAACCGAGCTTGCCATGAGTTAGCTAAAGTCGCCGCCGAGGATAGTCCGTTTGAGTGGTTCCTTTTTCTGGATGCCGATACGTTGCCGCTTCCGAGCTTTACGAGCCATCTGAACTGGCTCATTGAGAACCTTGGAGGTCGGGCGAAGATGATCTCGGGCTTCCCGACCATGCTCCCTGGGGCAGGGATTGAGCCGCTTTATCTGAGTTGGGTGCCCTGGGTTCTGCTTGCGATGAGCCCGTTTGGACTCGTTTCGCGGTCGGGCATTGGGCACGCGAAGTTTACGAATGGACAGTTTGGGCTGTGGCATTCCCCCACCTATTTTGAGGTGAATCCAAACGAGCGGCTTCGAGACAAAGTGCTTGAGGATGTTCTGATTGGGCGACTTATGGCAAAAGAAGGTCGACGGGTAGAGATTGTCGACTTGAGCCAAACCCTGCAAGTGGAGATGTATGAGACCTATCGCGAGGCGCTGGATGGGATGTCCAAGAACACTTATCAGATCACAGGCTCAACTGTAGGAACTGTGTGGCTAGCGTTCTGTTTTCTAGCCGTCGGCTGGGGCTGGCTGTTCACACCCTTGCCTTGGCTTTACTTTTTGATTGGGATGCTGGTGGCATCCAAGTTCATTACGGACAGCATTGTGCGCGGTCCATGGTGGCTCTTTCCATTCATTCCGATCACATGCACTCTGGCGGCCTACACTTGCCTACGGTCACTCATGTGGCACAAGAAAGGGGTGACGACCTGGAAGGGGTGAATTTACCCAACCTGAACCGTTTTAGTATCAAGTAAGCTATCGCGAGCGATTTACGGCGATGAACGAGATTCAATTCGTCCACAAACGGGAGCCCGACTGGCAGCGGCTGCATATGCTCACTGCGAAGGCGGACGTCAGCCCCAAGCAACTCACACCTGACGAGATCAAAGAGTTCGTCAGGCTGTATAAACGTGTATCAGCGGACCTTGCGCTTGCACGGACGAAGTCCACGAACTTGGAGCTTATTGAATTCCTGAACGATCTGTGTGGTCGCGCTTACGGCACCATCTACAGGCCTCGAAGTCGTGGCATCCGCAAATCGCTCGGCGATGGTTTAGCGACGATTGCGATTACCTTTCGCAAACACTTTCGATTCATCTTTGCGAGCTTTTTGATCTTTGTAGCTTCGGGCTTTTTTAGCTATGGCAGCATGCAATTCAAGCCCGAGACTCGCCCCTACTTCATCTCTCCCGGTGATGAGGCCAACTTTGACGCTTGGAAGACCGGCAAGTTTGACGAGCGGAGTTTTGAGGACAGCGCAGGGATGTCTGGCTTTTACGCCTCGAACAATCCACGGGTGTCGTTGATCGCGGGGTCTTCCGCAGCGGTCACTTTTGGTGTGGCGTCTGTGTACATCTTGTACATGACCGGAGCCCAGTTCGGGGCTTTGGCTCATGAGCTTACGGGGGTTGGGCATGTGGGCCACCTATTTATCAGCGTGAGCCCGCACGGAGTGACCGAACTTAGCGGCATTTTTGTGGCAGGTGGAACAGGCCTCCTGATGGGCTGGACGTTATTGTTTCCCGGCCGTCGTCGGCGTGGTGAGGCGTTGCTGGCGGCGGGTAAGGACGCCATCGTGCTCCTGGCAACCGGCGTGCTGATGATGTACATTGCCGCGCCTATAGAGGGGTTCTTCAGCTTCAATCCACGTGTTCCCGATACGGCAAAAATCGCTTTCGCCTCTGCCTCGGCGGTTTGTTGGTTTCTGTTCTGGTACGGGTTCGGTAGAGACCGTGAAGAGGCAGAACAAGAGTCGGCGGAGGCTTTGTCGGCTTATTATTGAGCGTTCAGTTCAGGGGCGGTAAGAATCGCTCCAGCACAGCCTATAGCCCTGACTAATTGACATTTTCGAGTCCGATCATCAACAATGGGTGTCCAAACGGCGGTTGTAGCTCAGGGGTTAGAGCGCCTCACTGTGGCTGAGGAGGTCGTGGGTTCGAGACCCATCAGCCGCCCCAATTCTCCTTTCACTACGAGCACTGTCATTTCGTACTGGTGTGCCTATCCACTTTTGAAGATGCCCCATTTCTGCGTCAGCGTACTGTACAAAAATGTGCGCTCCGTGTGAGTTGGACCTGACGATCACTCACTTAGCTTATGGCTATGACCTGCACGACGCTGCGGCCCAGAGAAGCAGAACAAGAGGAACGACGAAGGCCAAGATGATAAAAGTACTAATTCTCTCGCGCTCCTCCTTGTCAATCATCTCGTCAATGTATTCGCGTCGTCTGCGATCACTTAAGCTGAGTTTCTTAGTTGAGGCAGTTGTTTGTGGAGGTTGCTTTGACATGCTCTCGACTTTCTGTTCCACGCGATGTGTCCGGGCCTGCAAATTTTCAATTTTTTGATCTCGTGGGCCAAGTGCTTTTTCGATCTTTTCATCTAAGTTCTCGTTTCGGATTGCCCGCAGCATCTTCGAAACAGTAAGCGCATCCGCTCCAGTCGCTTCAACCACAGCGCCGATGGTTGGATTAGGTTCGCCGAACTCCTGCTCGCCGAGGCGTTTGAGCAGGATTCGAAGCTCCTCCTGTGACATCTCCTCGGCGAGAAGCGCCAGATATTCGGGGCTGGATTGTTGCTCAATCATCGCGTCATCACTTACCGGATTGTTGCCCGCGAACCATCTGCATAAGTAATCCGGAACATAGAGAGCGTTCAGCCTCGTTCCGAGGCGGGCTCTTCTTGCCATCTTTTGAGATGTAATACATACCTCCAGCGCTATCGACCTGAAGCTTGCCGCCATCATCCGTTTCAATTGAGGAGATGGTTAACTTAGGAGAGGGCATTTGGTAGCTGGGATTGCATTGACTTGCGAGTAGGCCAAAAGTGATGAGCAGAAAGATTCCCGCGAATACGATCGAGAATGGCTCATATCTTTTTCTTTGTTTTTCGCGATCAATGTATGTAGTCAGTATCTCCCGCGACTCCGGGTCTTACAATATCGTTTCTGCACCAGGTTCCAGCGATGGTCCATTTTGCGTAGATTTGTCTAAGTGCCCCTCGATGCTTTCAGTGCGTACCTCGAGTCCTCCTGTGCGTGCTTCCAACTGCTCGATTTTCTTATCACGCGGTCGAAAAGCTCTATCTACCTTCGCATCGAGAGATTCTGAGCGAATTGCCCGCAGGATTTTCGAAACCGTGAGTGCATCCGCTCCAGTCGCTTTAACCACAGCGCCGATGGTTGGGTTGGGGTCACCGAACTCCTGCTCGCCGAGGCGTTTGAGCAGGATTCGAAGCTCCTCCTGTGACATCTCCTCGGAGAGAAGCGCCAGATAGTCGGGGTTAAGATTCTGCTCTATCGCTACCTGCTGTTAAGCAAACTGAATCCAAAGATCATGGACACGAGAAGCACAAGAAGGATGACATGAGGCAAGACCTCATACTTAACGATGTCTTGCATGTCACTGGCGCGTTTATTCTCCACTTCCCACTGGCTGAAACTTGCAGGCTCATACACTTGTGCGATGATAGGTGGCGCACTGATATACGATCTATCCCCAACAACTTGCTTAAGGGAACCGACATCCGTTTCGAGAGTTTTTGTTCGCGCCTCAAGTTGGTCTACTCGCCTATCTCTTTGCTCAAATGCACGCCTGATCTTCTCTTCGAGTTGATCATTTCGGACTCCTTGCAGCATTTTCGAAACGGTAAGTGCATCTGCGCCCGTTGCTTCCATAACTGCACCGATGGTCGGGTTGGGATCGCCGAACTCCTGTTCACCGAGGCGTTTGAGCAAAACGCGTAGCTCTTCTTGCGACATCTCTTCTGCAAGAAGAGCTCCATATTCTGGGTTCGTTTCGTTCTCGTGGTTCACGCTTCCCCGTCCGACAATCAGTACGAGCCGAACGCGCATTTGGTTACGCTCAATTCGGCCTTAGAGAAGTATCCCTCGCAAAGGTACAATCTAACCAATAGCGCCTCTTCGATGAGTGCAGTTTTTCGCTCGGCGGAGGGGTCTCGGAGCCCCTTACGTATGAACAGTTTTAACGCCAAAGCCAACTGGACCGTCGACGGCCAAACTTACACCATTTTTCGACTCGCTGCCGTAGCGGACCGAGGCCACAACTTGAGGCGGCTCCCGTTCTCCCTAAGGGTGCTTTTGGAGAATCTGCTCCGAAACCAAGAGACCGGCACGGTGGCAGACGAAGATATCGAGGCGTTGGCGACTTGGGACCCCAAAGCAGACCCCAGCAAGGAGATCGCTTTTACGCCAGCCCGAACGCTCCTCCAAGACTTCACCGGTGTCCCTTGCGTTGTCGATCTTGCCGCTATGCGCGATGCGATGGCGGAGCTCGGCGGCGATCCTCAAAAAATCAACCCGCTGAACCCCGTTGAGCTGGTCATTGATCACAGCGTTCAGGTCGATCAATACGGCACTGAAGCGGCGATTTTGATCAACCGCGACCTTGAGTTTGAGCGCAATGAGGAGCGCTACAAGTTTTTGAAGTGGGGTCAGAACGCCCTGCACAACTTTAAGGCCGTGCCCCCGAACACCGGCATCGTCCACCAGGTGAATATCGAATATCTCGCCCGAGTGGTGATGACCGACGGCACGCCAGGATACGCCTATCCCGATACATTGGTGGGGACCGACTCGCACACCACAATGGTCAACGGTTTGGGCGTGCTGGGCTGGGGCGTCGGCGGCATTGAGGCAGAGGCCGCGATGCTTGGCCAGCCGGTGAGCATGCTCATCCCGCACGTCATCGGATTTAAGTTAACGGGCACACTTCGGGAAGGAACAACTGCGACGGACCTCGTCCTTGTAGTCACCGAAATGCTCCGCAATAAGGGCGTTGTCGGCAAGTTCGTCGAGTTCTTTGGCGCGGGCCTCACTGGGCTCCCGGTGGCGGACCGCGCGACCATCGCGAACATGGCTCCCGAATACGGCGCAACGATGGGCTTCTTCCCGGTCGACGAAGAGACGATCAAGTATCTGCGCATGACCGGCCGTCCGGAAGAGCATGTAAAAATGGTCGAGGCGTACTGCAAAGAGCAGGGGCTCTGGCACAATACAGCCGATGGCGAGCCGGAGTACACGGATGTCCTCAGCCTAGATCTCGGCACGGTCGTGCCAAGCGTTGCCGGACCCAAGCGCCCGCAAGATCGTCTTGCCTTGCAGGATGCCGGACCGGCTTTTAAGAAGACATTCGAGCCAGTTATGGCGGGACGCAGCACGAAGATGCCGTTGCCAATGGCTGGCGCTGCAACCGCAGTCTTGGAAAAGCCTGAAGACGAAGCCAATGCCGTTGCTGGCGATCTGCGTGATGGAGCGGTCGTCATTGCCGCGATCACAAGTTGTACGAATACGTCAAACCCGTCGGTGATGGTCGCCGCCGGGCTGCTGGCGAAGAAAGCGGTCGAAAAAGGTCTTGATGTGAAGCCTTGGGTCAAGACGAGTTTGGCCCCCGGTTCGCGAGTTGTCACCAACTACCTGACCGATTCTGGCCTCCTGCCGTATCTTGAGAAGCTAAATTTCTTTACCGTTGGCTATGGCTGCACGACCTGTATCGGGAACTCCGGTCCGCTGCCTGAAGAGATCAGCAAGGCGATCAACGAGAAAAACCTTGTTGCGGTCTCAGTCCTAAGTGGCAACCGTAACTTCGAAGGCCGCGTCCATGCCGACGTCAAGGCGAACTACCTGATGTCGCCTCCTCTTGTCGTCGCTTATGCGCTTGTTGGAACCATCGACATTGACCTCACCCAAGATTCGCTCGGCAAAGACAAGGACGGCAACGACGTGTTCCTACGCGACATTTGGCCTTCGCAGCACGAGATTGCCGAAACAATCCACAAGTGCGGCATGACCGACATGTTCCGCAAGAACTACGCAGACGTTTTTAAGGGCGACGAGAAGTGGAATGCACTTGATGCGGGCTCTTCTGACCGCTACGGTTGGGACCCGAAATCCACCTACATTAAGCGCGCGCCTTACTTTGATGGGATGCCAAAAACGGCTCCTGATGTGGTTGCCGACCTGAATGCGATGAAGGTTTTGGCGATTTTGGGCGACTCGATCACCACCGATCACATCTCTCCGGCTGGCAGCATCAAGGGCTCTTCGCCGGCTGGGTTGTATCTGGAAGAGCACGGCATTGAAAAGAGGCTGTTCAACAGCTACGGTTCGAGACGCGGCAATCATGAGGTGATGGTGAGGGGCACCTTTGCCAACATCCGATTAAAGAATCAGCTCGCTCCCGGAACGGAAGGCGAATGGACGACTTATCTGCCCACCGGTGAAGTGATGTCGATCTTCGACGCCTCAGAGAAGTATCAAGAGGACGGGGTTGGACTGATCGTTCTTGCCGGAAAAGAGTACGGAACAGGCTCAAGCCGGGACTGGGCGGCAAAGGGGCCGTATCTGCTCGGCATCAAATGCGTCATCGCTGAGAGTTTTGAGCGGATTCACCGCTCGAATCTGGTGGGGATGGGGATTCTCCCACTCCAGTTCGAGGCTGGCGACAGCATCGCTTCGCTCGGACTCACCGGGCAAGAGGAGTTCTCTGTGCTTGGATTGAGCGATGGTATTGCCCACCACTTCCACGAAAGCAAGTTACTTGATGTGCGGGCCACAGACGAGAGAGGAATGGTCAAGACGTTCCGAGCCTTGGCGCGAATTGACACTCCCCAGGAATGCCAGTACTACCGGCACGGCGGAATTCTGCAATACGTTCTGCGGCAGTTGTTGAAGGACTGAAGCTGTAAAGGTTGTAAGGGGTAAGGATTGTAAGGCGCAGGAGTCGTCCGAGTTTCCGTCTACTATTCTTAATACTGCTCCCGTTGACTCGTCTTGCCGCAGACTGTAGGCGTGTCCGGCGGTGGTAGGAACACGACTGTCAAGTCAGGTCGGGAGCCTGAACACGCTCACGTTTTGATGTTCCCGTACAATAACGGCAAGAGGGCCTTACAACCCTTATTCCTTACAATCTTTACATCCAACATCACCCGGAATGATGCACGCCGATCAGCCTTTCGACGTGCTTGGCGATCACGTCGAACTCAAAGTTCACCTTATCGCCAGGCTGACGGACGGACAAATTCGTGTGTTCATAGGTGATGGGGATGACCCATACATCGAACGCACCGGCAAATGGACGCACTACTGTCAAGGAGATACCATCTATGGTGATGGACCCCTTATCCACAAGGTACTTTCCGTAGCCTTGCGGGGCTTCAAACCGGAACACGTGCGATTCACCCTCGTCGTGCATGCTCAGAAGTTCGCCGATGGTATCGACATGGCCAAGAACGATGTGCCCGCCAAAGCGGTCCGTGGGGCGCATTGCACGTTCGACGTTGACCCTATCGCCTGCTTGGATGCTGTGAAGGGTGGTCCGAGCAAGTGTCTCTTCGCTGAGGTGGAAGTTGAGCCCCTGGTCGAAGTCTGCGAGCGTTAGGCAGCAGCCGTTGACCGAGATGCTCTCCCCCAGCCTGTAAGGGTCGTCCCAGACATCGTTAGGGACGTCTATAAGGAGCTTTGGGGCATCAATTTCGCGAATGACCCCGACGGTTTGGATGATTCCTGTAAACATAGCTCCTGCCCTCCCACTCAGTACATACGGACCTACGTCCCAAAAGAACCGGGTTTGGCTAATTCCTTGGGGCTCGATGTCGATGAAACCTGTTTCGCAGACGTACGCAATATTGGGTTTTCAGCCGATTAAGTCCCAACCCAATTGAACCCGGAAACTGCAACTGCCAAAATAGCCTTGGAGCAGTTAAGGTCCATACCTTGAAGAGCTACTACGAACTCCTGAGCGTCGAGCGCAACGCCGACGTCGAAACCGTTCACCGAGCCTATCGCAAGCTCGCTCGGAAGTACCACCCGGATGTGAATCCGGATCCGAAGAGCCACGAAACGATGTCTCGGATCAACGAGGCATTCAAGGCCTTGAGCGATCCTCAACGCCGGATGGAATACGACGCAATGCTCAACGCGGGTCTTGCCGACTCTCCAGCGCCCAAGCAAGAAAAACCTCGTGTGCCTCTTATCGTCCGGCTCCATCAGCGCTTAAGAGCACATAAAACTCCCGTCTATTCTCTCGCATTCGTTCCCGATACCGGGGAGCTCATCAGCGGGTCATTCGACAACGAAGTGTTCTGGTGGAATCCAGTCAATGGCGCTACGACGAGACGACTCAAAGTGGAATCGGGCGCGATCTCGGCATTGAGGGCCGTCTCCGCCGCGAACGTTATCGCCGCGGGCACCAGCGAGAACTCCATCTCGGTTTGCCGAATCAACACGAAAGGGGCGGGTTCGTGGAAGAACACTCTTTCGGAGTGGGGCGCTTGCGTCGCCATATCGCCGGATGGCAAGCGAATAGCCACCGGTACGGTCTACCACGCGTTGATCGTCACGGACGCGATTCGCGGAGATGTCCTCTTTGAGCGCAAAGACCACAACGGGTCCATTTCTGCCGTTGCATGGTCGGCGGATGGCAGGTTTATCGCGACGGGGTCTAGTGACAATTCGGTGCGCCTTCGCAACGCCGACGACGGCAAGGTGCTGCACACGTTTTCAGCGATACGAACTACGGTTACGGCGCTTGCATTCAGCCCAGACAATCACTACCTCGTTGTCGCATCTGCTGATCTTTCGCTCCGTGTATTCAGTCTTTCTGACGGCTCGCTTGAGCGAGTACTGTTCGGGCATACGAAGCCGATTGAGTCGATCTCGTTCCACCCGAACGGCTGGCTTTTTGCCACGGGAGCAAGGGATGGTTCTGTAGGGCTGTGGAACGCTTCGGACGGCCTTGGGCAGCTCAAGCTTGAGGCATCTTCCCGACCCATCCTAAGCGTGGCATTCAGCAGTGACGGCAATATGTTGGCGGCTGGTGGATTGGACAAGAATGTGCGACTGTGGACCCTAATGGTTAACGAGGAAGCCCTCGGCAAGGACCCACGCACGAAGAAGAAGCCTGCTTCCCGAGAGAAATACGCTGCCGCAGTCTAATCGCACACTTTCAGATTGTAGATTGTAGATTGTGATTGCGGATTGAAGATTGAAGAGAGCTACCCTACTACACTGCTTTGCGCTGGGTTCGCGATCTTAAGAAGATCGCCAGCGCATTGGTCAGCAGCAAAGCCCCCATCAGAACGATAATCCCCCCAGCAGCAACCTGGGCGAACTCTTTTTCTGGCCGTGATGTCCAGTTAAAGATTTGAATAGGGAGTACGGTGAACTGATCGCTCACCTTTGTTGGCGCATAGTTTATAAACGTCACCGCGCCGATGGTGATCAACGGAGCTGTCTCACCCATGGCGCGCGAGATCGCGAGAATGATCCCAGTAAGAATGCCAGGGAAAGCGCTTGGCAGAACCTGCCTGCTGATGGTCTGCCAGTGAGTGCCACCCAAAGCGTACGAACCCTCGCGGAACGACTTAGGAACGGCTTTCAGGGCCTCCTGGGAGACGATGATGATCATCGGCAGAATCAAAAGCGCCATCGTTAGCGCTCCAGATAGGACGCTGCGGTCGAAGGCCAGCCAACGTACGAAGACGGCAAGACCAAGCAGTCCGTAAACGATGGAGGGTACGCCTGCCAAGTTAGAAATGGTGATCTGGATGAACTCGGTGAATCGGGTTTTACGGTGAGTGAACTCCTCAAGGAAGATCGCAGCAGCGATCCCAATCGGAACCGCGATAACTATCGTTAAGAGGATCACCCAAATCGTTCCCCACAGCCCCACCATAATTCCTGCTCTTGACGCTCGGCTTGAGGGTGGATTGGAGAAGAAAGCCGGGGAGAGTTTGGCATAGCCATCTACTCCGACTTTGTAGAGCAAAGCCATCAACAAGAGGAAGGCGATAAGGATCGCCCCAAAGCAAAGCGCACCAAAGATGCGGGCTTTGAGCTTGCGTGCGGGCAGATTCCCCGTTGAAACGATCATGCGTACACGATCCTGTACTTTTTGACAAACTTCACGGCGAGCATATTGAGCAGCGAAGTGATGGCGAATAGCGTTATGCCAACGGCGAAGATAGTGTAGTAAGCGGTGCTTCCAGAAGGCGTGTCGCCTTTGCTGACCTGGACGATGTAAGCGGTCATGGTTTGGATGCTCTCGCCAGGGTTTAGAGTCATATTTGGACTTTGTCCCGCGGCAAGAGTCACCGCCATCGTTTCACCGACGGCTCGGGATATCGCGAGGACGAAGGCTGCCATCACACCGGAAAGCGCAGCCGGGACGGCGATTTTCATGGTCACTTCAAGCTTGGTGGAGCCGAGTGCATACGCGCCATCTCGCAACGATCGCGGGACTGCCGAGAGTGCATCCTCGCACAATGATGAAACAAGGGGCAGGATCATAATTCCCACGACGATCGCGCCCGATGCGGCATTAAAGACCTTCACGCTCGGGAAAACGCCTTGAAGGGCAGGCGTTACAAAATTCAGCGCAAAGTATCCGTAGACAACGGTGGGTACGCCAGCTAATAGCTCGAGGATTGGTTTGAGCCTTCGACGCAGTTTCGGGCTTGCATATTCGCTCAGGAATATCGCCGAAAGGAGGCCAAGCGGCAACGCAATCACCGCTGCACCGACAGTGATCTGTAGCGTGCCGACGACGAGCGGCAGAACTCCGAACGAGTACGGCTTGATCAGTGGAGACCAGTTGGTTCCGGTGAGGTAGTCGAAAAAGGAGACCTGCTGAAAAAAGTGGACGGACTCTTTGAGGAGGACGTAGAGAATGCCAAACGTGGTGATGATAGAGACGAGTGCGCAGAGCAGACAAAAGAGCCAGACGACCCTTTCTCCGAAGGACTTAATCGGCAAAGGGTTGCGGACGGCTTTGCCGCCCCCAACCCTTTTGCCCGATCCTCCAGCGAAGGCTTTTGCCATGACTCGTTAATGAGCGACGCGCTGAAGGATGTCTTCGATTCTCACGCCGACTTCTGCACCGTGAAAAACGGTGCCCGTTGTTTTGGCATCAATCCTCTTGTTAGCAAGCTCGTAGGCGCCATCCGGCAAGGGAACATAGCCCACGTCACGTAGAGATTTTGAGCCCTCTCCCATCACGTATTTCAGGAAAGAGACGATCTCAGGACGGTCCAGCGCCTTTGCCCGAACATAAAGGAAAAGCGGACGTGAGAGCGGCTGGTAGGTTCCATCGGCGATGCTCTCAAAGCTCGGTCCAACCTTGCTCTTGCCATTGTCGATGGTGACCGCTTTCAAGGATTCCTTGTTCTTCTCGTAATAGGCATAGCCAAAGTATCCCATCGCATACTTGTCGCCTTGCACGCCCTGCACGAGGGAGTTGTCGTCCTCGCTGGCAGTGTAATCGGACCGGCTGGCTTTCTCTTCTCCGTTGATCGCTTTGGTGAAGTAGTCGAATGTGCCCGAGTCCGTGCCAGGGCCAAATAGAGTGATCTTCTCGGCGGGGAAGCCTTCCCGCACTTCACTCCAGAGCTGAACCTTCGAGCCCGGCTCCCAAATCTTTTTAAGTTCGGCGACCGTTAGCGTCCCCGCAAAGTCGTTTTGGGGGTTGATGACGACCGATACTCCATCAAACGCAATCGGGATTTCAACAAAGTCGATCCCGTTTGCTTTCAGAGCTTCAATTTCTTTCTCTTCGATTGCCCTGGAGGCATCGGCGATATCGATCTCTCCGGCGATAAATTTCTTGAATCCGCCGCCCGTTCCCGAAGTGCCGACCGTAATACGAACGTTTTTGTTCGTATCCATGAAGTCCTCCGCCATCCGCTCCATAATCGGATAGACCGTACTTGAACCGTCGATCATGACATCGACAGTTCCTGCGCCATCGCCACCTTTCGGACCGCAGCCGGCAAGGGCCGAAACTCCGACGATAAGGATGCTAGCCAAACCTAAGAAGTTGCTCAATTTCATCTCTATACTCCAAGGCGAGTATAGAGACGGATTGTTAAGAAACAGTTAAGACTGGGGCTCTTTTTGAAGCTAAAGAATGGTTATCACATCAACGAATACGGATCGACATCAACAACGATCTGGACATTCTTTGCCTGGACGTTTGAGAGTGCATCGGCGATGAAGTCGGGCTTGGTCGTTGGCGGTAGCTTGATGATGAGGTGCATTCGCCATCGGTTCTGAATGCGTTCGATGGGGCAATCGACCGGACCGAGAATTTCGCCCGACTTAAGGACAGCGGAGAGAGCATCCGCTGCTGCTCGTACTGCTCGGCCGACTTCTGACCGGCCTTCTCCCGAGAAGACGATGTTGACCAATCTCCGAAACGGTGGGTAGCCGACTTCACGCCGTTCCTCGCGAACAGCCTCAAAGAATCGGATGAAGTCGTGGTCCCGTGCGCACAGAATCGCGTGGTGTTCAGGGTTGAACGTTTGGATGACGACTTCCCCAGGCCGCTGCCCTCTGCCAGCTCTACCTGCAACCTGAGAGAGGAGTTGGAAGGTGCGCTCGGTTGCTCGGAAGTCAGGGATGTTTAAGGAAACGTCTGCCGCGATTACGCCGACCAAAGTGACATTGGGGAAGTTCAGACCTTTTGCCACCATTTGGGTGCCAACCAGAACCTGAGTTTCTCCCGCACCAAACGCGGCCAGAGTTTTTTCAAGAGCGCCTTTGCGCTGGGCAACATCGCGGTCGAGCCGGTCGACGCGAACTGCGGGAAAGTGTTGCTTAACAGCCTCCTCGACCTTCTCCGTCCCGACGCCAAACGGACGAATGCGGGTTCCCCGACAGTCCGCACATAGCGTAGGCGCCGCTTCGAAGTACCCACACTGATGACATCGCAATCGGTTGTCCCGTCGGCTGTAGGCCAAAGATACGCTGCACTGGGGGCAATGAAACTGGTGCCCACAATCGCGGCAGATGAGAAAAGGGGCGTAGGCTCTTCTATTGAGGAAGAGGATGGCTTGCTCGCCCCGCTTGATAGTGGCTTCCATGCGGTCCAGAAGGGTGTCGGTGAGGATCGACGGACTTCCTGCCCGGTAACCGCCTGTCAGGTCTTCGATATGAACTGCGGGGAGTTGAGCGTTCGCGGCACGCTCGGGAAGGGAAAGAAGCACAAGATCTTCGTTCTCTGCCTCCGTAAAGCTCTCGACGCTCGGGGTCGCCGAGCCAAGAACAACAGGGCAACTGTGGAGCTTGCCCAAGTGTCGTGCGAGCGTCTTTGTGTGGTAGCGCGGCGATGACTCCTGCTTATAGCTGTTCTCGTGCTCTTCGTCGAGAATGATGAGCCCAATGTTCGACAGCGGGGCAAAGATCGCGCTGCGGGCCCCCAGGACGACCGCAGACCGCCCTTGACGGACGTCCACCCAGTTGTCGAGCCGTTCGCGAGGCAGGAGTTCACTGTGCAGAACCGCCACCGATCCGCCAAACCGCTGGCGAAGCTGGGCAATCGCTTGAGCGGCGAGGGCTATTTCGGGCACGAGATAAAGCACTTGCCGTCCCTTGCGTAAGGCTTCGGCGGCGGCGCGAAGATAGACCTCGGTCTTTCCGCTTCCCGTGATTCCATAGAGAAGAAAGTTTGTGGCTGTTTGCTTCTGGACAGCTTCGGTCACGGCCTCAATGGTGATCTGTTGGTGCTTGTTTGGACTAGGTGCAGCTTGGATTGAGGAGGAGCTTGAGGACTCTCGCTCAAGGATCGCCGATTCGATGAGCGATTTGACCGTTGTCTCTGCGACTCCGCAGAGACCTTTGATGTCGGAAATGCGCAGCGCTTTCTCTTCAACCTCCTGCATGCGCATGACCACGAGAGCTTGGGCAGGCCGCTTCTTGGCGTTCTTGGAGAGGAACTCCTCGATCTTCTCGCGATCGTTCGTAAGGTGGTAGAGTGCGGCCCCGCGCGAGTCTTCGCTTTCGGGGCGGAGGGTCATCGTCTCTCGCACAATCCCTTTGGCCCGCAACGCCTTCATCGCTTTTAAGGTTGTTGGGTTTTGAGCCTTCTTGGTTTGTTCAATACTCCCACCAGCGGCTCTCAGCGCTTCGACCAACTCTTTTTGAAGGGCAGTCAACTCGTGGCTATTCTGAGATAAGGCGTCCTCGTTGAGAGTCCAGATACGCTGAACACGATCGGCCACGCCCGGAGGCATCGCTGCAGAGAGGGCAGAAGGGATCGAGCAAAGGTACTCGGCGGAGACAAAGTGCACGAGATCAACAAGCGGCTCAGGAAGGCTAAGGCCCTCGATCCGATCCTCGACACTTTTTAGTCGAGATGCAGGGAAACCAAGGTCTTCTTCATCGACCTCGCGGACCCGGATGGCGTAGCCAACCGCTGCCCGATTGCCGACTGTGACAAAGAACCCATCGCCTGGACGAGCGTCCTGCCCAACGGCATAAGTGAAGACCGCCTCGTTGCCGCCAGAGCGCACATCCAGCGCGATGTCGGCGACACGATAGGTGACTGCGGTTTTCACAACTGCGAGTTTACGACCGTTTCGACCAAATCGTCATCACAACATCGGCTCCGTTGAGTCGAAACACCTGTTGATTTGCAGGAGCGCCCCCTTTGCCCCTCGTTTTTAGCCGAACTGTATCTTTCTCAAATGAGACTGACCACGAGCCGTCGGGTGAGATGGTTGTCGCGTTTGGCCCAATAACGGAGGCGATCTCTTTGGGGACCTTGATCGGAATGGGGAACTCGTAAAAAACTCCGCGATCCCTTTCCAGAAGGTATCCGAGTCTTCCGAAAGCCTCCCAGCCGTCCTTTGTGAATTTTAAGGACCAGTTCGTATGGTCAGGGGTGGGAGAAAGCTTTGGCCTGAGTTCGTCGGGAGCTTTTCGGTAGGCTTCTATCGCAGCCTTCGCGAAGTCGATCTCCGCCCCCTTGATCGCATTGCCGATGGCGAGAGAGGCGGTTGGGTTCGTAAGGGAATAGAACCGAAGCTCGCGATATCCAAACGCGCTGATTCCGCTCTTCGTTGCCCCCTCGGAGCTGTCCTCCACACCAACGTAGTTTGGACCTACAAAGGTGATGGATGTCTTGCTGTAGCCCCGCAGCAGGTCAGCGCTGTCTTTATCGATCTCAGGAGCTTTGGGTGTTTGGCTGGCGGGTCCAACAAGAAGAAAATCTTCGATCCAGTCTTTCGTTTTCTTTCGCTCCACGAGGACTTGCTTGAGTCCGTTTCCAGTAGGTGCGAAGAGGGCGCCCGGTTGAATCGTTTCGACGAACCGCCCGTTCGCGTACGAGTAAAGATGTGTGCGATAGGAACCGTCGCTGGCCCGAAGACCAAGCGAGAAGTGATCCGACGAACTAGACTGCGCGTTGCTCTCGGATGAAATTAACAAAACCACCGCCAAAAAAATCAGGCGGCCCGACCAGTGCATGAAAAAAATTATGGCCTTTTACCTTGCCAGGGTTCCCTGTTCAAGAATATAGACCCGGAAGTTATCCTGTTTTGTTCGAGTTGGGGCGGGCTTAAGTACAAATCCAGCACGAAGTACCTGGGCTTCAAACTCGGGAGTGATCCGATTTTCACGTGTGAAGATGGTGAGAGGCTTTGGAGCGGCGAGCAGTTTTTCGAACTCTTCAGTTTGTAAAGTGGTGCGGTCCATGACCATCATCAGCGAGGGCAAGCTCGTCTCTTGCAGTCGGGGCTTGCCTGTCCCGAGAGACTTTTGGAGTCTGGGAAGTCGGAAAAGGGCGATGTTTGGATCGCTTTTGATCTCGCGGGCGAGGGCATGAGCCTCGCGCTGACCCGACTTGTCGTACCAGACCCAAAGCGCAGAATTGATAAGAAGACATAGGAAAACCGCCCCGATAGCTGGTTTGAGAAATCCATTTGGGTTCAGTTTCCGCTCTTCGATTCGCCTTACCGAGTAGATACCGATCAGGATCGCGAGGGGCACACAGGCAGGGGCGATGTAGTGGGGGAGCTTCGCTCCGCTGGCGCTGAAGAATACGAGGATGGTGAAGAACCAGATTGAACAAAAACGTCGAATTGCCGTTTCGGTGCCAATCGGGTCGGTGGCTTTGGGGAGGGCTTTGAAGAACCGGAGACTCCAGGGCAGACAGCCCAACAAGAGAATCAGTGGGTATCCCAAAAACATCGCAAAGAGATATTTTGCGGGGTCTTTTCCGTACTCCAGAGTGTGCGCTGCATCGCCTCCGGCAAATCGCTTCAAGTTCTGGTCGACCAAGAACTTCTGCACGAACATTTCGCCAGCAGAGAGGTAGGCGGGCAGGAACCAACTTGCAATGACCGTGACAAGCAGCACCGTACCCAGCAGCCACCCGCCCTTGAAGTTAGGCCGCAATTCGCGTAGTTTCCCAAACGCGATTCCCGCGATGATGACAAAGAAAATGAGCGCAACAGGCCCTTTTGCTAATACGGCAAAGCCCAGCCATGCTGCAGCCCAAGGTCGATATCTCTTGTCCCCGATCAGCGATTCGAGGAAGAACAGGAATGTGCCCGTCAGGCATAGGATGAGCCAGGGGTCGGCCATCATCATCCTTCCAAGGGCAGCCATCAGGAACATGCTGGAGAGGACGATCACCGACCAGCGAGCCGCCACATCACCCAAATGTCGCCTGACAAACCAGGCCACGAGCCCATAGCTGCCTAGAGTGGCGAGCACGCAAGAGAGCCTCGCTCCAAACTCCGGACCGAAGAGCGCCATGAACGGTGCTGAGGTCCAGTAAAGCAGGATCGGCTTTTCAAACCATGGAGAGCCGTTATAGTGGGGAATGATCCAATCCCCTCTTCGAAGCATTTCAGAAACGACAGCCCCGTAAAAGCCTTCATCAACGTCGGTAAGTCCGGTGAGCCACCAGCCGATTAAGGGCAGTGCGGCGAGAAACCAGACGATGAGCCAGGGTTTGAGACTGGGAGATTCCGTTTCTGATGGATTGCCTGGGCTCTGCATAAGATCGACTCGCTAAACTCCTCCCCCTTGAGGAGGGATGCTGTGAACGCAGTGAACAGGGTGGGGGTGATCGAAATGCCGGTTCACCCCTTCCCGGTGCGCTTCGCTTACCGCCCTCCCCCTCAAGGGGAGGGAACGAATAAAACTGCAAACTGTGCTCATCACGCGTTCGCTTCCTGCATCGCCTCAGCAAGATCGACGATCTTGATCTCCTCGTCGGTCACCTGCTTGATCGAAGCATCCAGCATGATACGGCAGAACGGACACCCGATCGCGACGGTCTTGGCCCCGGTCGCCAGCAGCTCCTCGGCGCGGCGGTTGCCCGGACGCTGCTCGGGCGGCTCCTCCATCCACATCCGGCCTCCGCCCGCTCCGCAGCAGAGCGTCTTGCGGCCCAGGTGCTCCGGCTCCAGCAGGTTCGACGAAGAGGAGGAGGGATAGACCTGATCGTTGAGCTGGGTGTTCTCTCCCAAGAGCTTGCGGGGGGCGTCCGATTCGTTGTTGACACGAGCCAGGTAGCAAGGGTCGTGGTAGACGGTGCTTCCGGCAAGCGGCTTGTAGCCCTTGAGCTTGCCTTCATCCACCAGCTTCGCCAAAAGCTGGCTGTGGTGCCACACCTCAAGCTCGACCTCGAACTGGTGATATTCGTTCTTGAGCGTGTTGAGGCAGTGCGGGCAAGCGGTGACGACCTTCCTCACGCCGTACCGCTTGAATGCCTCGACGTTCATCGCGGCGTGCTCTTGGAACAGGAACTCGTCGCCGACGCGCCGTGCCGGATCGCCCGTGCAGACCTCTTCGTTCCCGAGGCAGGCGAACTTCACGCCCGCCTTCTTCATCAGCGATGCCATCGCCTTGGTGGTGCGCACGGCGGCGGGATCGGTCGCTCCCGCACAGCCCACCCAGAACAGAACCTCGAAGTCCCCGTCTTTGGCAAGCGGGATGTCCAGGCCCTGCATCCACTCTTCGCGCGACCCTCGCGGAGCGCCCCAAGCGTGGTTGGTGCTGCCCAGCTGCCTCAGCATCGTCGCGCCCGTGCCGCTGAACTTGCCCTCAGCAACCAGGTTTCTGCGGGCATCAACGATCATATCGACGTGCCGGATCAGAACCGGGCAGGCTTCGACGCAGGCGTTGCAGGTGGTGCAGGCCCAAAGCGCCTCTTCGGTGACCGCATCGGCGACGGGGTTCTCGCTCGCCATCACACCCCGAATGCTCTGCACAACCAGCTTCGGATTGAGAACCTTGCCCACGCTGTTCGCCGGACAGACCTCCGTGCATCGCCCGCACTCCATGCAGGCATCGAGGGACATCAGGTGCCAGCGCGAATACTCCTGGGCTTTGGCGACGCCGATCTGCCCCGTCTCTTCCACCTCTTCGAGACTGATCGGCTTGAGCTCGCCCCAAGGCTGGTCGTTCGATCCGTAAGCGGTCAGTATCGCCATGACGATGTGGCGAATCCGCATCTGGGGAAGCAGGGCGAAGAAGGCGATCACCCACACCATGTGAAACCACCAGATGCCGATATATAGCCCCGGCGTCACGTCCGGCATCGCTTTTGCCATCGCATAGCCGACCGGTGAAAAGTGGTTGTAGGCGTTCTCGGCCGTGTTCGAGATGCGGGCGGCCTCCAGCAGATATCCGGTAAAGCCCACCACCCAGAGCAGAATCAGCGCCCAGCCGTCGCTCGCTTCGTGGGTGACCGCCTTCGGCCTTTTTCCATAGCGTCGGAAGATCGCCCAGGTGAGGCCGACCATAAACAGCAGCCCGAGCACGTCGAAGACAAGCTCGTAACTGACGTAGTACACTCCCTTGTGAAACTTCCAGGGCAGATAAGTGTTGATGGCGAGAAGCGTCGTGGCGAGAAAGAGGGAGAGAAACCCGTAAAAGATGAGCAGGTGCATTGGTGCGCCCGACTTGCGGCGGCTCGACCGCACCTTGCGCTGTCCGACGATGTACTTCAAAAATGCCGAAAGCCCCTGCGGCTTCCACGAGATCGGCTTTCCCGCCATCCAAACCTTGCTTCGCTTCCAAATCTGGAAGAGCATCACACCGATGGAGGCGAAAATCAGCACGTAGAACAGCCGAATCTGCCACGCGGGCATGTGCATGAACTCTTCACGGGTCGCGCTGCTGATGTCGGCAAAGTAAGGAAGCACGATCTTTTGTACCTGAATGCAAGGGACGGCTCAAACAGACTGGACGTAGCGTAGCTTTGCGCCGGTGCGAAATATCGTTCCCACATGGATCGTCTCAGCCCGATCTCTAAGCCATGCGCAGAGCTGTTGGTGGGCGCGGGCGTCAATCGCCCGATCACCGACTCCGATGGGTCCGAATCGAAGAACGGTCCAACTGCCAGGTTCACAGTACTGCTCCACGAGCTCAATGAGATCGACTCCGGCCATTTGCTCTGTATCGAAGGAACGTATCCACCCAAGGTCGAGGGATGAGATGTTGTTCACTCCAGGTTCGCCGCAACGTGCAATGTCGAAGACACGTTGGATCGCTTCACGATAGGAAGTCTCCGTTCGGTCGAATGTACTGCGCAAGCAACGGGTTTGGTCGCCTGGATAGGCAAAGCTAAAGTCTGTTTGATTCGGGAAGACTTCAAAGAAGAGACGCTTGTTTTGGCGCAGCTCCTCTTCTACCATCTCAATGGTCCAGTTCCAAAGGTTGCCTCGCGGGTCCGTCGAACTGAAAAACGGGTGACATCCCATCTCATGCCCACCGTTTGCCACGGCCTGCCAGCGGTCTGCCCGGTCAAGCATCGGCGGCGGATCGACAAAGAAAGTCCCTTTCAGCTCGTAGCGTTCAAGGGTGTCAACGGCGGTTTCAAGGTGTGAAATGTCCGGGCCGTCGTAGGTTAGGGAAACGGCGGATGTACGTCCGTCTAACCATGTCCTCGCTACAGCTTCGACATCCATGTCGCTTCCATTATAGGGCTTTGACGCGTTCAAAATGCGCACTTCTCCATGACAAATCTACTTCTCACTTCTTGGCTGGGGCTTTGACTTAAAGCACATGCGGTCATTTGGCCCTTCCAACAGCGGTTTCAACCCTACAGCGTTCGCTTCCACCAAGACAAAATCTCGTTAAGGCGGTGAATACGCAGGTCAGCGGGGCCGTTGCGTGACATCCCGTGCGATGTGTTCACCGGATACCGGACGAAACGGGTCATGATTCCCTGCTCTTGCAGGGCAGAAAAGACCTGCTCGCTCTGTTCAATATTGCACCGCAGATCGCCTTCGCTGTGGATGATCAGCATCGGCGTCTTCACCCGGTCGAAGTAGGCGATGGGTGAGTCTCGCCACAGGTCAGCGATGCTTTCGAGGTCGCCGTAAGCCTTCCCCTTCCAATAAGAGCCGGAGAAATAGGGGTAATCGGAATTGCCCGCTTTCGAGACGAGATTGGAGACACATCGATCGGTGATGGCAGACTTAAAGTCGTTTGTATGCCCGACCGCCCAGTTCACGACATAGCCCCCGTAGCTTCCGCCCATAATGCCGATTCGGCTTGAATCGATGTATTCCTGAGATTTCATCCAATCCTTGACCGCAGCGATGTCTTCCCAGTCCTTCCCGCCCCATCGTCCGGCAATCGCACGAACGTGCTCTTCGCCATAGCCCTTTCCACCCCGTGGATTGCTGTAGACCACGACGTAGTCAGCAGCGGCGAGCGTTTGGAACTCGTGGAAAAAGGTCCAGCCATACTGCATTTGCGGCCCACCGTGAACCTCAAGGGCAGCAGGGTATGTCTTGCCTGCCTCAAAACCGACAGGCTTGATCACCCAAGTGTGGACTTTCTTGCCGTCGGTGCTGGGTATCCAATGCTCCTCTGGCGCTTGGATCATGAGGTCGGCAAGCACGCTATCGTTCAGACGAGTGAGTCTTTTTGGTTCAGGAGCGGGGCTATCCAGGTCGATTAGAGCGACTTCGCCGATCTGGGTTGGATCAGTGTAGATGACAGCCGCTGTTTTTCCGTCGGAGGAGAGATTGCCGAAGGCAAGAGCGTGCTGCCCTTCCGTAACCATCCTTACTTTGCCCTCTAGAGAGACCTCCGCTAATTGGGTTTCTCCGAACGCGCCAAGACGCGCGTAAAGCCTTGTTGAATCTGCCGACCATGTGAGGAAGTCGGCGCTAAAGTCAGCCGAGTCACTGTTCGTCGAGGTGTCGAAGTTGAAGTCGGTGTCGTGGGTTAATGACCGGACGGTTCCCCCTTCTGCGGGCATGACGAATACTTCACAATTGGATACTCCCCGATGGTCATTAGGGTCCTCGTGCCCGAGGAATGCGAGCCACTTGCCGTCGGGCGAGCAGCATAGCTGAGTCTTGTATCCCGGCTGGCTTGCAAGTTGAGAGGGAGCATGCTCCAGATCGCTAACAAAAACCTGATCGCTGTCTGGATCGCTCCATGGGTTTGAGACTGTAGATCGCGTGTAGATTAGCTTTGAAGAGTCGGGGCTCCAATCAAAGGTGTACGAACCCAGTGGACATTCGCCATCAACGAGCTTTATCTGCTTGGTCGCCAACTCTAGGCAGTACAACTTGTAACGCTGCTCCATGTAGTAGCCATCGCCATCAAGTCGGTAGTTTGGCTTTTCGGTGATGCGCGGAGGGGTACTTTCGCCTGTATCTTCACGCCGTTTTTTGGCTTGCTCGGTGAAGTCTGGATGAGTCTCGCGAAATGTAAAGGCGATCTTAGACCCGTTGGGAGACCATTTCATGCCCCCAAACGATCCTTCAGGAAGCTCGCTTAAGGCAGTGGGGCCCGACCCATCCTGCCGCATTACCCAGATTTGCGGGGCTTCCTTCTCGACGGTTCGGATGAAGGCGATATGATTGCCATCGGGCGACCAGCGCCCCGTCGCCTGATTTGCGCCATCTTCGAGCACCATGCGCGGCTCGCTGGTGCGTGAGACAATCCAGATACGATTCTGGTACTTGTTCTTTTCGCCAAGCTGTTTGTGCAGAAAGATAACGGACTGTCCGTCAGGAGATATCTGAGGGTCGCTGAGATAGCGAAATCGAAGCAAATCTTCGGGCACAACGGCGCGTTTGGGCATGAGGTGACTCTACCCGGCAAACCCGAGAAGAGGGAGGTGGTGCGCGGAACTGGACTCGAACCAGCATGCCTTGTGGGCACTACGACCTCAACGTAGCGCGTCTACCAATTTCGCCATCCGCGCACAAGTGAGGCGGAATTATACCGCATCGGAGGTTCCAAGCCAAGAGTCCCAAGGGGCTGTCAAATTTACCGGGATTCCCCTTGGTTGTTGTGAGAATTTAGACAACCCGCCAATGCAGCGTCGCACATTCGGTTTCAGGCATGTAGACTTTGTTTAGTAGCGCCGAAATATGGACCGGAGTATCGATAACCTTTCTCAAACAAATTTCTCAATCGAGGCAGAGAACGCAGAATTACGCAGGGGCGTATCTGCGCTTAAAGCAGCGCTCGACGAACTGAAACGCCAAGTTTCAGACAGCATTTTGCCGGTTGATGCTGAGTCTTTTCGAGCCCTCGCAGAGCAGGGCGAGGCGATGATTACGCGCTACGACATGGATGGCACGTTCCTGTATGCAAGTCCGTCGCGAACTCAGATTACAGGCTACGAACTCGAAGAGATCGTAGGACAAAGCGCGTACGATTTCATGCACCCGGACGACATCGAGATGGTTAGTCGGGACATTCATCCTCGACTCCGCAACGGTGAAAGCGTCCGTTATCAATGGCGAGCAAAGATCAAGGGTGGTGGGTACCGTTGGATGGAATCCTCGACTCAGGTCCTCTTCGATGAGAAGCAGAACCCGCTCCAGATTCATTGCACGTCCATTGACATTCACCGGCAGAAAGAGGTCGAGCTTTCATTGCAGCAATCGGAAGCGCGCTGGCGAGCGATGGTGGAAGGATCGCCCGATTATGTACGCGTGGTCGACAAGAATCTCCGATTGATCTACGCAAACCGAGTCATGCCGGGCCAATCCTGGACTCCCGATCAATACGTCGATTATCGAGACTGGGTGCCAAAGGAATCGCGGGAATTGGTGGCAAATGCCGTCGCCGATGCGATTGCGACCCAAAGCACGATCGTTCTAGATGACCTCAATTACGGAACTTCTGTCGAGGAGTATTGGCTGCGCATCCGTTTTAGCCCAATCTTGCGAGATGGGGAGAGTCATGTCCTTATCATCGTGACGGACATTACGGCGCTCAAGCAGGGGCAAGCTGCTGTACGTGAAAGTGAAGAAAAGTACCGTCTTTTGTTTGAGCGTGGCCCCGAGCCGGCATGGGTCATCGAGCAGGATTCGTGGGCGTTCTTGGCCGTCAATCCCGCTTCCGTGAAGCACTATGGCTACTCGGAACAAGAGTTCCTTTCCATGACAGCTCTTGATGTTCGCTGTCCCGAGGATATCGAAGGCTTTGTATCCCGTATGAAGCGGTATCGCGGGCGCAAAGAGGGTCGTAACCGCTTCATTCGGCATCGCAAGAAAGATGGAAGCGTGATCTTTGTGGATGCTTTGTGGCATGAGATCGAGTTTCAGGGGCGACGTGCTTATCTGGTCCTGTGTAGGGACATGACGGATGAGAAAGAGGCGGAGGAGAGGATTCAGGCGACGAATCTGGAACTTGATCGGCGTGTGAGCGAGCGTACCGCTCAGCTTGAAGCGACGAATCAGGAGCTTGAGAGCTTCACCTATTCCGTCTCCCACGACTTACGATCACCCCTGCGAAGCATTGACGGGTACAGCACGATGTTGCTGACTGATCACGGCTACCTCCTCAACGACGAAGCCAAGGATTACTTGGAAAGAATTCGTGTGGCAGGACGTCGAATGTCCGATCTCATCAACAACCTTCTTGGGTTGTCACGGCTCACCCGAACGCCGCTCAAACCCGAAAAGCTTAGCCTGACCTATTTGGCGCAATCGATCTTGGATGATCTTCGTTCGCGTAATCCTGACTTTACGGGAGACGTCTATGTCCATCCTGAAATGTGGGTGGTTGCCGATCCGCAACTCGTTCAGATTGCCATGACGAACTTGATTGAGAATGCAGTGAAGTTCAGTTCAAAGCGGTCAAATTCGATGATCGAGGTTGGGGTTGTGGACGAGCACGGAGACCGAAAGTTCTATGTGAAGGACAACGGCGCCGGGTTTGACATGGCGTATTCCGATAAGCTGTTTGGAGCATTCCAACGGCTTCATTCGGATCGCGAGTTTGAGGGGACAGGTATCGGCCTCGCAACAGTCCAACGCATCATCCAACGCCATGGCGGGCGCATCTGGGCTGAAGCTGCCGTGGATAAAGGCGCGACTTTCTGGTTTAGCCTGCCTGACATGCCCGAAGGTTAGCGATCTCTGAATTTGAGCGCGAGCATCATCGCTTTTGCGATGTACATCGCCCGTCTTTTGATGCCGTTCGTGATCTCCAGAGCCTTGGCATCGGGGCTTCCTGTAAGTTCGCGATTATCGAGTGTCCCAAGGTATTGCCCACCATAGACGCTTTCCCGCGCTGTATCCCCATCCTGCTCAAGGAGATCATCCTTTGCCATGTAAATCCAAATACGCGCCTTGACCTTGGTCTCGCTTTGGGGGAGCTTGGGGTTATTCAGCACCTCGCCTGGTGAGAAGCTTTTCTGAGAAACACTTTCGAGTTGAAAGTAAACAATGATGTCCGCTTTCAGGTTTTCATTGAGGTCTTGAAACGCGTCAATGTGCTTTTTGGAGTCGCCGGGGAGTTTGAATTTATTCTCTCCAAGGGCAAGTTTGAGCTCGGTGGCGGTGACCATCTCGTTGCCCGCTGCTTGAGCCCCCTTGGTGATCTCGTTTTCGAGGGCATCCTGCACATAGGCTCGGAACTCATCTTGCTTGGCTGGCTTCGGCGCGTAGCTGGTTTTGAACTCAATGGGGAGCAGAGCAATGCGCTGCTTGGGCTTGGTTTGAGCGAACCCACTGAATGTGAGGGTCAGGAGCAGGCCAGCAATGACAGAACGGGAAAGGAAACTGTTCATGAGAAATGCGAGGGATCCGCAGGTGGTCCCACTCTTTTGACGTCTTCAACTCCGGGATTGACTCATAGGTTGGTCGATCAATCGATTGCTGTGCGTCAATCTCGGGAATTGCTATGGTCAGCAAGCCGAAAGAACGCAGTCAGTTAGTGACATCTATACGTGTTGTCGTGATCGTGAGTAATGCTGCAGCCGAGCAGATCAGCAAAGAGCAAATAGGCAGAAGAGACCGAAAAGCGCTCATTCTGCCTATTGTACGAAGGAGGTCTGTTTAGTAGTGCCAGTCAACGTCGGAAGCTTGCTTTGCATGCTTCTCGATGAAGGCGCGGCGAGGTTCGACTTTCTCACCCATCAGGTCGCTGAATAGTCGTTCGACATCCATCATAAATTGGGTGTCGTAGTTGACCTTGACCAGAGTGCGATGCTCCGGATTCATCGTGGTTTCTTCAAGCTCATCGGCGTTCATTTCGCCCAGACCCTTAAAGCGCTGAATCGTGCAGTTTCTCTTCTTGCCGAGACCTCGTACGATTTCGTCTCGCTCCTTTTCGGTCATCGCGTAATGGCGCTCGTTATTGCCAACCTTGATCACGAACAACGGCGGCTGGGCCAAGTACAGATAGCCTTTCTCAATGATAGGGCGCATGTACCTGTAGAAGAAAGTCAGGAGAAGGGTTCGGATGTGCTCTCCGTCAACATCGGCGTCGGTCATGATGATGATCTTGTGGTAGCGCAGTTTCGAAAGGTCGAACTGCTTCTCCCTCTGATCCTTCTGCCCTTTACCGATTGTTGCGCTCTTCATCGCGGAAGTAGAGCTGCGCTTTCGGCCGTTTGCCGGTGCCTCGGCGGCTTCTTCCGATGACACAACTTCTTCGGAGACGTCGTCGCCTTCAACCGTAACGGCCTCATCGCTTTCTTCAAGGTCGTCAGCTTCTGTTGAATCTGACTCCTCTTCTTCGTCGGCGCCGACAATGATTTCGGTGTAATCATTGTTTGGCTCGGCACCGTTCGCGACCTCGCTGCGTACTTTGTCGTTTTCTTCGACGTTCGATTCGCTGAAAAGCGTCTCTTGTTCGTCTTCTTCTCCCCGGCCAAAGTCGAGGTCAATGCCAACCCCGAGCGCGGCAATGAGAGACTTAATCTCTTCGTTGTCGAGAGCTTTGTCAACACGGGCTTTCTCGACGTTGAGAATTTTTCCTCGCAGAGGGAGGATGGCTTGCGTCACACGGTCGCGCGCTCCTTTTGCTGAGCCACCCGCCGAGTCGCCCTCAACCAAGAAGATTTCACATTTCTGCGGGTCTTTGCTAACGCAGTCGGAGAGCTTTCCGGGCAGTCCAAAGCTGTCCATCGCCGAACTTCGCTTGACCGCTTCGGCAGCCTTCTTGGCGGCTTCGCGCATACGCTGAGCAATCACGGCCTTTTCGACGATCCTGCGCGCGATGGCTGGGTTCTCTTCCATGTAGGTGTTGAGACCGTCGCCGACGAGCGAGTTCACCATGCCCTGAACTTCAGGGGTCACGAGTTTGACCTTGTCCTGTGAGTTGTACTGCGGGTTTTCGAGCCGGAGCGAAATGACGGCAGTGAGGCCGTCGCTAATATCGTCCGACGTGAAGTTGGTGTCCTTTTCTTTCAGATAGTTGCCCTTTCGAGCATAGGCGTTAATGACACGTGTGAGCGCTTGGCTGAATCCCGAAACGTGTGTTCCACCATCGGGCTGGTGGATGTTGTTCGAGAACGCAAGAACGGTCTGCGTGTAGCCGTCGTGATATTGCAGGGCGACTTCCAGTTCGGTCGTATCCTTTCGTCTCTTGAAGAAGATGACCGGGTGCAGCGAGTTCTTCGCCTCATTGACATCTTCGACGAGCTGAGGAATGCCTCGCTGATAGAAAAATTCTTCGTCGTCATCTGGGTTCTGTTCGTTCTTGAAATCGAACTTAACCTGAGGGTTGAGGTAGGCCAGCTCACGAAGTCTGTTCTTGAGGATGTGAGTGTCGTACTTCGACTCGGTGAGAACCGTATCGTCAGCCATCCAATGCTGAAGCGTTCCGGTGCCTTGAGATTTCCCGATGACCTCGACTTCCGTAACAGGACGGCCCATCTCATACCGCTGCCGATACAGTTTGCCGTTTCGCTTAACGGTGGTCTCCATCCATGCGGAGAGGGCATTTGTACAGCTCACGCCAACGCCGTGGAGCCCGCCCGATGTCTTATAGCCTCCGCCTTCGCCGAACTTTCCTCCGGCGTGTAGTACCGTCATGACAACTTGGAGCGCAGAAACGCCCATCTTCGCATGCTTATCGACGGGGATTCCGCGACCGTTGTCTTCAACAGACATTGAGTTGTCGGCGTGGAGTTTGACTTGGATGAAGTCACAGTGTCCGGCGAGAGCTTCGTCAACAGAGTTGTCGAGAACCTCTCTAAACATCTGGTGGAGGCCTTTCTTGCCGTTGTCGCCAACGTACATCCCCGGGCGCTTTCGCACAGCTTCCAGGCCCTCAAGAACCTGGATCTGGTTGGCGTCGTAGTCGCCTTCGACGATGTAGCGTCCATCGCTACCGAGTTCGAGGGCTTCGGTGGTAACTAAGTCGGCGGTTTCTTCTGTCGACTCAGGGGTTAGGTCTTGATCTTTGTCGGCCATAGCGGTGACGTTAGGAGAGACGTTTCAGCGGGGCAATATGCACCTCGCTGTCAGTTCAAATGAACCTGAATTATACCTGCGCGGGCCACCAAAAATTGCACCTATGTGGGCCCTATATTGCCAAAAACTTCGACGGCAAAAAAACTCAAAAATTGTGTGGAACTGGGGGAACACGAAACCTGATGCTCCAGTCGAACATCGTGGGGCATGTAATTCCGTCGTCACCACTAGGCCGCCCGGGTGGCGTATGGTAATGCCCCTTCACCATCTCTTTTCTGAAGGGTCTCTCTGCGTGTTGCTTTCCGAAGAAGCGCTCTATTCCGATTTCAAAAAGGGCATCCCCGCCCTCAAAACATTTCCCACATCTTCGACTGGGTGCTGGGCCTCTGCGTTCCTTAATTTTTGAAGATTTGGCTGTTTAGCGTTGCTTTCGGCCATCCAGCGCTCCGCAAAAGCTCCATTTTGGATTGCAGAAAGGGTCTCACGCATCGCCTTTCGCGATTCTTCGCTTATCACTTTTGGTCCTGCTTCGTACCCACCCCACTCGGCGGTATCACTGATCGACTCGCGCATGAACTTCAAACCGCCTTTGTAGATGAGGTCTGTAATCAGCTTGGCTTCATGCACACATTCAAAGTACGCGGCTTCAGGGGAGTAGCCAGCTTCAACGAGAGTCTCGAAGGCAGCTTTGATCAACTCCGGGATGCCTCCGCAGAGGACAGTCTGCTCTCCAAAGAGATCGGTTTCCGTTTCCTCCTTGAAGGTGGTCATCAGAACACCGCCCTTCGCGGCACCAATTCCGAGGGCGTAGCTGAGGGTGAGATCTTTGGCAAGTTTTGTGAAGTCTTGGTGGACAGCAACCATCGCGCACATCCCTGAGCCGCTGATGAACTCCTTTCTCAGCTTGTATCCTGCCCCTTTGGGTGAGACAAGCGCCACATCAACAAAGTTTGGTGGCTCAATAAGGCCGTAGAGGATATTGAAGCCGTGGGCAAAGAGGAGCAACTGGTCTGGGCGAAGATTGGGGCCAACGTGCTCTGAATAAATCTCCTTCATCGGGACATCGGGAAGCGTGAGCATGACGATGTCCGCCCACTCCACGCACTCACCCATCAAGTAGGGATCAAACCCGTCTTGCAGCGCTCGCTTCCAAGCGTCGCCCCCCGGCCTGGCTCCAACGCGAATATTGATGCCACTGTCTCGAAGGTTCAGGGCGTGCGCATGCCCTTGATTGCCGTATCCGATCACCGCGACCCGCTTTCGCTTGATCAGTTCGAACTCGATGTCGCGTTCGTAGAGGAGCTGAGCCATGTGTGATTATGGGTCAGGCTGGGGTTGCGACGTGTGAGGCGTTACCCTGGGTTGACAATCACGTTTGTTGTGTACACCTTGCCACCGATCCACGCCGACACCGTGACAGTGCCCGCTTTTTGCGGGTAAACCATGCCGCCCTGATCAATCCAAGCGCTGCCTGTGGCTGCCCAAATTACGGCGACGTTCGGGACCATCACGCCGTTCTTATCGAAAACTTTGAAGGTCATTGGCTTGCCGACGACAAGCTTATCGGGTCCGACGACCTTTGGTTCTGTGTAGTTGCGGATGACGGGCTCTCCGAACACAACAATGCCGTTGGCAACTGGACGCTCCGTGCCATCACTCGGGCGGTTGAGTGTCAATCCCAACAGATTGAACGTTGTGCTTCCGCCACCGTCAAGGTTGATCGCTTCGACGCACCCCAAGCGAATCATAATCGCAGCGGCTTCGTCAAGTGTTGCGCCGTCGCTCATGGCTTGGCGTCCGTCAATCGCAACCAGCCAAAGCTCGCCCGATGCCGTTTTGCCGATCGCTGTGCGTGGATGTCTCTTCCGGGCGAATTCGGCAGTAAAGCCTTGCCTATCCCAATCCACTTTTGGACGCTTGTTCCTCACCAACTGAGGCCCGCCGCCGACTGCGTTGGTGATCTTCGTCCAATCGAATCCCTTAGCCTCAAAATTAATCGTTAATCGGTCGCCTACTTTAAAGGCATCGAGGACAGATTGCTTCGTCCCTCCAGCGCAAAGCACGACGTATCCTTCTGGAACAGCAATCTCTGCTTGGTCGCGGACCACACGCTCCACGTCCACAATCGCAGCTTGCGAGGGCGTGAGGTTGCCAATCGCTATTTTGAGGAGGAGTTGCGTACACGGTAGTTTGGCCTTGGTCGCGGCGGCTTTGGATGTGTACAGAATGATCTCGCCGCCAATCGTTTCGCGGTTCACGACGTCCACTTCAAAAGCTTCGCTGAAGGCACCCTTTACGGTGCACTTGAATGTCACGAAGCCCGATTCGGCGACGGTATGATTCCATCCCCAAACAGAGCGATTCTTGTATGGGCCGCTGACGAGTTGTCCGTCTTGGGACATGAATCCAATCGGTGAGTTCGTTTTCCCAAAAAAGTCTGCATTGATCCCGGCGATAGCGCCGGTTTGTCTTACCAACTGCGAAATGGTCTGCTTGCTTCCATAGAGGTCGGTAGCAAAGAGCGCGAGATTGCCGACCTCCGGCTTGGAGGTCACTTTCGAGCCGAGGCTCAGGCGTAGCCCATGAATGACCCTCGGCGTCGATTTATCGACCTCCATGCGATAGGTCATGCCTTCGGTAATCAGCTTTTCCCAGACTTGGGCGGGGGCCGCACAAACGGCCCCGACGATCCCTATAATCCAGATTAACCGTCGCATAACGACTCCAAGTACGTCAGTTTGCCAGCGTCCGCATCCAGCCTCGCGCGGATTCCAAGCGGAAGGCTTAGCATTTGGGGAGCATGCCCGAATGGATAGTTGAGGATCATCGGAATACCAAGCGGGCCGAGGCGTTCCGTCAAAATGTGCCGCCAGGATTTCCCGCCGATCCCCTCGTCAATCCGCTCGTCCGTGCGTGTCATCTCGCCGATGACAAGACCAGCGACGTGCTGAATGAGCCCCGTATTAAGGAGGTGTGTCAGCATGGCGTCGATACGGTGTGGCGCTTCATCGACATCTTCAATCACCACAATCTTCCCCTTTGGATCGAACGGATAGCGTGTGCCAATGCTATCGCAAATGAGGCAGAGGCAGCCGCCGATGACTTCTCCTTCGGCAATGCCTCCATTTACGGTTTCTCCATTCGGCGCTCCTTCCGGCAGTTGTACATCTCCCTTCAGTACGCGCTTAAGCGACTCGTAGACCCACTCTTCGCGAGGCATAAACAAAGTGATTGGCATGGGCGAATGGAGCGTGGGAAGCCCGAGTTGGTTGAGGGCTATATGGAGGGTCGTGATATCGCTGAATCCGCAGAAGAGCTTGCCGGAGGCCGCCATCCGCTCAAGGTCAAGGTAGGGCATAAGCCGAGCGCAACCATAGCCGCCCCGCGCACAAAAGACGGCTGAGACGCTTGGATCATCGAAGGCATCCTGCATATCCTCCGCACGATGCTCGTCAGTCCCAGCGAGGTATTCGTCCACGTCCAGTGCGTGTTTGCCCAGCTCGACGCGGTATCCCTCACTCTCAAAGAGATCAAGCGCAGGCTTGAGCTTTTCTTGGGGGAGGGGGGATGCGGGGGTGACGATTCGGATGAGATCGCCTGGTTTGAGGGGTTTCGGCTTGCGGACGGGCATGGGGATTCCTGCAGGTTATTTTACTTGGCTCAGAGCGCCATCGGTGTGCCGGTCTTAACATGCTATTGAAGGTATTCGAGGGGGCGCCAACGGACAATGACCGCTAACTGCCAAGCATCCGATGCAACTGTGAAAGTCGCGGATCGTCGCTGAAACGGGCGGACAACTCACGAATCGCAGTCTTTTCAATCGGGCGCCACGGGTAAGGCGGCTCTAGTGGTTTGCCTGATGCGCCAAGGACGAGGTCAGCAGCCTCAACAGCCATCCGCGTTTTCGAGAGCAGGCTCCATGCCTGTAAATAGCGGAGCATGGGTTCGTCGCGGTGCCGCCGCGCCTCATCCATCCATCGCATCGCCTCTTCATCCAACCCAGCCTCCAAAAGCAGACAAGCCACTTCAATCATTGCCTCGGGGTGATTGGCAAGCGGCTTGATGATGGGGTTGGGCTCCTTGCCATGAGTTTGTGGTTGACGAAGGAAGCTTTCGGCGCGAAGAGCAGGTTCGAGTGGGGCGAGAAAGTGAGCCGTTGGCAGGTCCTGATCTTCCTCCTCCTCAAGGCCGTGAATTCGTTTGACGGTCGCCTTGAGCCACCAGATCAAGTGATCCTCTGCGTTGTAGCTAATCGCGTCCTCCAGCCAGACAAGAGCCTCTTCGTGGCGCTTTTGCCGCAACGCTTCAAGAGCCAACGAAAGTCGGCATACCGACTGAAGCCCAGGAATATTCAGCCCGAGAATTGTCGATTCTGGGTTTTTATCGGTGATGCCTGCTAACACAAGGGCCTCACGAGAACCTGGGTCCGGCTTAGCGAAGGCATTGAGAGCTGCTGAGGGAGATGCAAGGCCAAGGGGTTTTGCTGAAAGCTGGTTTGGAGGGGATGAGAGATCGGCGACGAGAAGGTCGTTCTTATCGGAATCACGGATTGCAATAGCGGCAAGCAGTGGCATGCTGGCAATGTCTAAGGTCGTCGATTTTTCTGGGTAGAGATCGACAGCAGCCTCAAAGCTCTCACCGGCTTCAGTTCCCACAAGGAGCTTTGCGCCTGCGCGGGGAGCAACCGATTGAACCGACAGCTTTCCTTCATTGAGGCAAATAGCCGCCTCAGAACTCCAAGCCTCAAGAGATGAAAGCTTTGATACTGGCTGAAGGACGACCGTCCAAGTGTCGGATTGCCTTGGGAGAAGCAGCTCGTGTTCTGCGCTTCGGTTGAGGCGAAGGCGACCCTCGATTGCTTCAACAGATTCAAAAAATGCGTCTGCATAGTGGAGCCCAAGCCCGCAGTTCAGATCTGGCGAGAACACGACGGAGGAGTTTGCCTGCGACAATGCTTGTGAACTCTCGCTTAGCCACGCGAGTAACCCCTGCTTGCAGTGCACCGGCAGCAGTTGCCGGTTTTGGACTTTTACGGAAAGGTGTAACTCTGCGCGGTCGGGTGGGAGTGTAAGTGTTGCATGCCAACTCACACCAAGGCCAGCGACAAGCTCGTGCAGGATTAAGTAAGGAGATTCATCCTCTTCGACTTGGTCGCGGATCTGGTACTCAACCGGTCCCATCGCGTTCATCCGGCCTGCCGTTCCGATGTCTACAAGGATTCCCGCAGTTAACTCTGCACCTCTGGGCCCGCCAGAGGCTGCCGAAAGTGGCTTGGGTTGAGGGAGAATCTCGGTTTCAGTCCGCTTGTCGAAGAAGCTGAGTATGCGCCCGCCGAGGTCTGGAACAACCGTCACTCGAAGGTATGGGTTTTCAAGAGTTAGCGTCCGAAAGGACATGCCTGCTGTGCGTCCAGCCACGCGCAGTTGGGGGTAGGGGTAGCAAAGCCCGAGGTTCTCGGGAGTGGGGTAAATCGCTTCAAGGGTGCCAGCCTCAAGCTCGATAGCATCTTCAAAGATTTCGGTCGCCATGGGCCGTTTGGAGGCTCAGAATACCCGTCTGCTACAATAGCAATATGGCAGGTCGCGGTACCTCCATTCTTTGGTTTTTTGTGAAGTGGTTGGTGATTCCGATTGGGCTGGCTGCAATCGGATATTTCTTTATTGGTTCGCGCATCGGTGCGAGCGGTGAAACGCCACGCCAGCCCGATATAGAGGACACCGGCGCCACCACCAGCAATCCTCCAAAAGAGTCTCGACAAGCGGCTCACACCGAACCCCAAATCGAGATCGAATCTCGCCCTGTGAATCCCCGAAAGCGCACGAACAAGCTGCGCCCAAAGCCGGAGGAGCCTGAAGAAAGCACAGCGCCGAAGGACCCTGAACAGGACCCGGGCAGTGTGGGAGGAGCGGGTGATCCGCCGCCCTTAACTGATCCCGTAGAACCGCCTGCCGGTGGCGATGGTGGCGATGGCGCAGGCATCGGCGGTTAAGCCCAGGCATTCTGCCAATTTAGCGTTCACTATAGGGAGCAGTTTAGGGCTGTTCGGCTTTCCGCGATAGGGTTCGGGCGTTAGATATGGTGAGTCCGTTTCCAGCACGATTCTATCCAGTGGGATGTGTTTCACTAACTCCCTCAGACCCTGTGAGTTCTTGTAGGTGATCGGCCCGTCCACGCCAAAGTATCCGTCGAGCTCCATCACCCGCTTCGCATCGTCGGCGTCGCCTCCAAAACAATGGAAGAGATACGAATGCGCAGGCTCCCGTTCCAGGATGCTCAGCAGATCGGGATAAGCCTCTCGACAATGGATGACGACAGGTTTCTTCTTGTCCCGGGCGAGGGCAAGCTGATCGAGTGTGCACCGCAATTGTTGCTCTGGCAGAGCGAAATCCCAATGATAGTCAAGTCCAATCTCGCCAAGGGCGACGCATTTTGGATGGTCTAAAAACTCCTCAACAAGTTTCAGCTCGGCAGGATCGTAATCGGCGGCGTAGTTAGGGTGACGTCCGGCAACGAATGTGACCCCATCGTGCGCGTCGGCTATCTCCATCGCTAACCGGCTTGAATCGGGGTCGATCCCGATGACCGTCATGAACTCAACGCCAACCTCTTTGGCCTCGCGAATCGCCTGACTGGGGTTGGGAAATGCTTTTGGGTCGTTGAGGTGGCAGTGTGTATCGAAGAGGACCATCGGTTAGAGGCCGCCCCTTCTTGTGGGCTGTCCTCCACCTATGCCGCCACGAAGCGGTGGTGGATTGCCTCCGCCTCCGCCAGTGCCGCCGCCCCGATCAGGGAGTTCGTCTTTGTTGACCATGACGGCACCCTGAACTCCAAAGCCTTCCCAGTTGTCCTCTTCTTCATCCTTGGTTGAAATCTTAAACCAGAAAGCGATGAGGTCGTCTCCAATAGACGTCTTGGCCTGGGCGTCCCTCTTGCCGTCGCGACTTTCGAGCTTCAGCGTGTCGGCTTCGCCGTCATAAAATGCGGTATGCGACCAAACATGTCGCCATTCGCCTTCGGGCAGGTCCTGACGCGCTTGGGGGCGTCCAGAGATATTGGCTTTGCGATTGCCGTTGCCGTACCAGTACTCAATCTTTTCAGCAAACACGGAAACCGGATACTTGCGAAGTGTGCCTGAATCTTGCGCAGGCGGAGTTCCTTGATCCTGTTTTGGAGCGGCTGGATTGGCGATCTTGATCTCGTCGGGCACGATTGGGTTGAACGGCTTTAACTCAGTCTCTTCCAGCTTCTCTTGATCTTTGGGCTTGATAAGCATCGTCACGTTGCCCGTCAGGACCGCGCGCTTTTCTTTCCGATAGATCACAGCCTTGTCGCAGATTAGATTAGCCTGCCCGCTGTAGTAATAGACTCGTCCGGTGGCTGTCAAGACGTCGGTCTTCTTGTTGAGCTCAACTTTGGGAGCCTTGACGATGATTTCACCATCGGTTGCGTGTACCTGTTCGTAGGTCGCAATGTCTCCTCGCTGTGAGAAGGACCCCTTCGCATCAATCTCCCATCGTTTCAGGTCGCCTTGCTTTGGGTCCTGAGCTGTTGAGGATTGAATGTCGAGAGCGGAAGCAAGCATTCCTGTCCACTTGAGCGGTCCTGTCCGATAGGTTCCTTCGCTAGCTTGATACTCCAAGTCTACGGCCTGAATCTGACCGTTCATCAGCTTGCCCCGAATCGCACCGAAGCTGCGGAGTCTTTCGCTCTGTTCGGAATAGGTGAAACCTTCAAGAGTTAGGTCCATGTCTTCGTTGGAGATACGGGCGCCCTCGCGAACGGTAATTACTCCTTGGAAAGCTTTGTAAAACGCCTTGTTTGCCGAGAAGTTGAACTTGCCATCCTTACCGATCATCACGCCATCGCGAATGCCGGTGAGCTCAAGGTTCTGCCGATCCGACTGGATATCGATCCGCTTCACAAAGGCTCGTGAAACCAGTCGCTCGCCATCATACGATGTGACCATCACATCTCCAAGCCGCATCGCAATATTGTCGCCGAGGCGCTTTTCTCCACCCTGTCGATAGCGCTGGAAAGGATCGACCGTCATCAGCCAACTCGCGTAATAGACCGCTCCGAAGACAGTCACGACCGTGAGGGTTGCCTTCAACGTGAATATTGCGAATCGCTTGCTAAGGGATCGATACATTAGCTTGTATAACCTGATTGGGAGCGGTCAGCGTCACAATTTGTGGACTGGACGTTGAAGCTCCCTTCTCGCCGACCACGGTGTAAGTGCCCGGGTTCACGAAGAAGTAATACTTCCCGTCCGCTCCAACGTTAAACACGCGAACATCTACTCCACTTAACTTAAGACGAATAATCGAGCCAGGCGCTCCACCGGGTGCGCTAACGATGCCCCAAATATTGTACGGAGCAGGCGGCGGGTTTGGATCGCTTAGCGGCGTCATGAGGATGTCCCCGACATCGACGATCCCTGAGGAGGCGGTGTGAGGTTGTGTACTCCAGTCCGTTTTTAGAAATCCGGTCGCTTTAGCAGTTCCCAGAATTCCCCAAAAGGCGGTTTGAGTGGCGCTGGAATAGGCCACATTCGTGAGGATGAAGTTGCCGCTTGCATCGGTAACGGCATTCCGCCCGGCAAACGAAACCTGAGCGCCACTGATCGGGTTACTGTTTGAGGCATTGCGTATCGTGCCTTGAACCGACACCTTCTCAGGTCCGATCCACAGATCGCCCACGTCAGTCACACCATTAGCGCCAGCAAAGGTGTATGTGAAAGCACCAAATCCAAGACCGAGGGTATCAATCAAGAGCCCTGTCGTCCCTTTGGGCACAGTCAAATTAAAGGAGCCGTCGGCGGCGTTTGTAAACACGCTCGTTTGTCCGACCTGTACCGAAGATGCCGGGTTGGGAGGTCCTCCTGTCACGACGTTGAGAACGCGGCCTGTGAGAGTCGCAGAGCCTCCTCCACCGCCTCCTCCGCCGCATCCAAAAGCAACGACGAGAAGGCTAATCGCAGCCAAAAGTAAAAGCCATGTTCGCATTAGAATGAATTGTTGTCGACGATAATGACGATCGTCTTCTCCGTTTTTGAAGTCGTGAAGGTGTACTCGAAGCTGCCGGTAACAGACCGATAGCTTGGTGTGTCCAGGTCTCGGAAAATATATCGCTTGAGCTTGCCTGTTTCCGGGTTGATTCTGACCCAGTAGCGTTGGTTCTTCTTGAGCCCGGTTAGGTTGATTTTGTAGACCTGTGGTGCGGGAGCTTTGCGCGTGTCCCGGTACAGCCCGCCCTCAACCGCGACCTGCATCCCTTGACTAAAGGCCGGCGGGAAGGCCGTGTCCTCTTTGGGATCGAAGGATGATGTCGCTGTCGCCGACCCTCCTACAATAACGCTCGATTCACGGTACCAATCGGTAAGAGTGACCCGCAGGCCCCAGTTCGATGGGGATGGGACAGGCACGGCGCTCAATTGGGCGCTTCCCGGCAGCAATGGGGTGGCTGGAGTAAACAGCAGGCTTGCCCCTTCAGCAGCCAAAACGCGGATAAAGTACATTTTTCCGGGCTGGAAATTTGTTGCTGCGGTCATGGACCCAGTCTCAGGAAAGCCACTAGCCGCGTCCGGCGCTCCGGGGCTAAATGTGAAGAAATCAGGGCTAAGAACTGGACCGATCGCATCGGCAAACGCTAGCGGTGAGTCCGCCGCAACAACAACGCGAACTCGTGAAGTTGGGACGACTTCATTGATCGGGGTTGTGATCATGTTCCAGCCTGGGCGTAGCGCGACGGCAACCGATGTGCCAGGGTGGTTGCGACCGAGTACGTTCAAAGCACCAACGGGAGCCGCCATTCGAGCAAAGTATCCGTTCCGACCGATAAAGCCACCGCCATCAGGGTAGATGTCATATTTGCCCTTTCCTCCGTTCCAACGCGCGGCAAGCACGTCGTTCTCGGGGATGCCGAGGACCGTAGAAGGCAGGTTGTCGAGTGGATCGACGGGGAATCCAAAGGAGGAGAGCCCGCCGGGCAAGCCAGTTGTAAACAGCGATTCCCCGTTGCCAGTACGAAGATCGACAGCAAGTGCGCCTGGACCTTTGTTGACCCTTCGATCGATGACGACCGTGTCGAGCCCCGAAACCGTACTAATCACTTCGATTCGGCAGCGTGCCGAGCCAAGAAACTGGGCAGCGGAGATGGTGAACCCAAAAGCGCCGTGAGTGACCGGGATGTTGTCGATCACGGTCGCCCCTATCGTGACGCGAACACGAATGGATACGCCTGCACCCGTCGGCACTCCCAACACCGTGCCGTAGAAGTTGCGCGGACTGGGGTTTGAGCCGGTTGAGAAAGCGCCTGAAGGCACGTAGACACGTGCCATTTTGTCTTGGACAGGGACGTCTACGGCGACTCGGTAGGGTTGCCCCGCATATAGATTGCTGAAGTTCGGGGCGAGAGAACCATATGCGCCACCAATATCCATACGCTCATCCTGAGCACTTGGGAAAAGGCGATCATACACATCCGTCCAGAAGATGGGATAGCTCACGCCGCTGCTGAGGATTTCGTTGCCATTTGCCAGCGTCTCGAACCAAGTTGCCTGAACGAGGTAAACGCCAAAGTCGCTCGTACCGCCATCGGCAAACAAAGGCAGCGGCTGTAGAAGAAGCTTCTGCCCCACGAGGTCTTGTGTTTGCAAAATGAACTGTCGTCGGTACCACTGGGCGAAGCTGAGGCCTTCGATGGTTGCATTCGGACCGCCGTTCAGTGTGTCGATAACGTTTTGACCCAGGGCAAGCAAAGCAGGGATGTTTCCGGCGATGCTTGGGTCCGCGTAGAACGCTTGATTGAATTGAGCGGCGAAGCCAGGGAATTCGACAAGCGCTTTTTGCCAAGCCGAACCTGCCATTTGATAACGCAGAAGGTAAATGCCACCAAGGCTTCCACCAATAGGCAAAGGCACGTCTCTCAGGTTTGGAGCTATGAAACGCTGACCCGAAAGCGCACGCTGGTTGTACCAGTCGTAGAAGTTGCCGACGTCGTAGGTGTTCTCAAGTGTCTCCTCGACCTTTTCCGCATCTAAGAATGCTGGAAGCGCCCCAGGGGTTCGCACGATGCGCATGGTTGCGGCCCGGACGATGCCTTCTTGGAACGCATCGAAAGAGTAGGAGCTTCCCCCCAAATAGGCAAGGCAAAGGCAATGGACGAAGTTCACTGCTGTCGCTTCGGGGCTGGAGTAGACAGGGAATCGAATCTCAGCTTGTCCCGAACCGTTATTGGCGACGAAATAGCCGCCAGCGATGGCATCTCGATCACCTATCGTGGCGTCGAAGTTTCGGACAAAAACGGTGCCGCTTGCCGCCGGAGTGCCGAAAACAAGGTTCATCGTAGCCTGAGCTGTTGTGAAGGTATCGATGAGCAGTTGTTTATAGCTTGGCAAGAATGCGGTTGACCCGCTGGGATCGAATGCGAGCGTGATGCTGTTGCCCTGAGGATCAAGTGTTTTACGGCCAGTGCGGCCGGTGAGGGCAGGAGGAAGAGGCACACCATTGACCGTGAGCTGAACAACAGTCGGCATTGAGAACGGAATGTTTGTGTTGTAGCGTCCGACCCGGGAAAGGGTCTCACGGTTTCTTTGGGTGAGGCTCGATAATCGTTGGGCGAAGTTTCGAACAGCCAAATCAGAGGCGTTCGTACCGGCTCCGGCGACAAAGAGTGGCGGCACTTCTACGCGGAGAACGTTGCTTTGTGCGAGTGCGGATGCAGCAAACCCGATGAGAACAACAAGGGCGGCAGGCAGCCGCAAAGAGGTCACTATCCAATTCATCAAATTCAAACCATCCCAAAGAAAAACGCGGGCCGGATATTGTCCGGCCCACGGACACCTACAGCTTCGACGGCTGCAGGGCGATGCTAGTTCGCTACGAAGCTGCCGATGGCGCTCAGCGACTTCGAGTCGCCGCCGTTCGCTTCAGCAAGAACGATGTAGTAGTAAGTTTTACCTGCCTGAAGGCTCGGCCCGGTGTAAACCTGGGACAGGCCGGCTGTCGGAGTGCTGTTCGTATTCCAAATCGATGAAATTCCGATGCTCGGGTACTTGTCGAACAGGAACACCTTGTATTCCTCCGCATCCAAACAGGCATCCCAACGGAAGGTAAGCGGACCAAACAGTGGCGACCGCAGCACCATATCACCAAGTGTATGCACCCCGTATCGGTTGCTGAAATTGCTCTCAGAATTGAATGTGTCCGGGAAGTTCGTGCCCAAAGACGTGATCTCGTAGTAGTAGTTTCTCCCTTCGATGAGTTCGGCGCTTACATCCGAATAGAAGATCGTGATGGGGTCTCGCAAAAAGTCTACTGCTGTGCTGACGCCTCCCGAGGTCGTTGCGCGATAGATGCCGAATCCAAGCAGATTGTCGTCGTAGCTGCCGGGAAGCGGGTCCCAATAAAGATCGACTTCGACATTGTTTCCGAGAATCGTATCTCTTCCGGAGGCTGGACGATTCCCTCGGCGAGGGTCGATCATTCGCTTGATGTACTCGTAAGTTCGGTTCACCTCGCTGTCGCGCGTGATCTCCTTAGGAGATGTCCAAGCCACGGCAACAAGGTTTTCTGGTGCGGGCATGACCGGATTCGTCGAATCCTTCACCGTAAAGTCAAATCGCTTCAATTCGCCGGGGCTCATCGTTGCTTGACCAAGGTCGTTGTCGTAAGTTCGTGCGCTTGCAGTGAGCAAGTAGGTGACTCCCGATGCCAACTTCTCGATCCTATAGTCTCCGTCGGCGTCAGTGATCGCAATGGCGCTTGAAAGCGCGTTGCCGTAGGCGAAGACGCGAGCTCCTTGGACAACATGCCCGGAAGAATCCCGGACTTTGCCATGCAGCGTTGCAGTCTGATCGTTACGAACGAGCGCGATATTCAAGCTCTTGGAGCGTTCACCGCGAAAGATGGCGACGACGTTTTGTCCAACCCACTTCAAACCATCACGGCTGACCTCGGCTCGGATGGTGTGGTTGCCTTCCGGTACACCGGATAGCACGTAGATGCCAGCAGAATTCGATGTGGTTTCGCGACTGTTTGAGAACACCTTGGCCCCTCTCACAGGGGAGCCGTTAACATCGGTGATTACGCCGGAAACTTCACCCTTGAACTGGGAGCCCGTGCCTCCGCCGCCACAACCCACGACCACGCTGAGAATCAGGATGGCAATTGAGCCTAAATAGAATCTTTTCATTGTGATTTAACTTACGCGTAGAAAGGTTCTTCGTTACACCAATCCCTACCGAGGAACAAACGTAAATGTAAGTTCTACATCGAATCCCCGAGACCGATAAGCTCCCGCCGAACCTCCTGCGATGTTCTCTGTATTTCGGACAGTGTAACTTGTCCGAAGGGCGATGTTGCGCCAAATTTGGAATTGATGGGCAAGACTCATGTAAGTATCCGTCTGCCCAAAGTCGCCTGTAGAGCGTCCGTGCCCAAAATCAGCGATTAAGGAGTGCCTTCCACCTAAGTAATAGCCGAAGTATCCGCCGAAACTCGTCGAATCCTGTTTATATGTGCTGTTACCGCCAGAGAGAAGAAGGTTCAGCCCAAGGCTGTAGGAAAATCGTCCGGGCGATCCGTTAAAGCCGAGGTCGAACGTTGTGGCCTCAGACTTAATGCTTGATGATACAAATTTGGTCGCACTGTTGGTGAAGCCGACTCCGAGATAGTGAGACTTTCCAAGGTCTGCATCAAATCGCGTCGAGAAAGCAGTGGTTTCGGAGTTTGAACTGACCGATCCTTTGGCGAAGGAATGTGTCGCATCAAAGCTCATGCTGTAGCGGTCGCTAAGAGCGTAATGCGAATCAAACCTCCACAGCTTGATCTTCGTAGCGGTCGTGGCGCCCAAGCCGCCGTTGTTTGAGACACCGCCGCTAAAACCGTTTCCTCCATAGCCTAAGCCATCACCAGTAAGGAATCCTCCCAAGGCTGCGAGTGCACCCGAATCGCTTGTTGTGTTGCTCAGATTCATGCGGAGGCGGTTGTTGGGGGCGTAACTGATGCTGAGCGAATAGTCTTGACCTTCGCCAATTTTCTCACCGTCATTCACCCGGTTGAAGCTGGTTCGAGCGGAAACGGCAAGCCCGCGCCCTGCATTGTAGGAGGAATCGAACCGCACCGAAAAGATATCGAAGTCTCGGGTCTCGGTACTGGATCCGTTTATGAATGGCGCTTTGCCTGCTTGTTGCTCAACTCCAAAAGTCGTCCGAAGCTTTCCAACGTTCTTGCGGCTGGAAAGAAAGATGCTGTCGAGTTGAGAGTCTTGGTCCTGATTTCGGGTGCGGATGCGATTGTAAGTCAGTTCAACGGGCAGTCCCTTGGTGGGTGTGTAGTTTGCCGAATTACGCAGTGCCGTAGATCTCGCATTGCGAAACGAAATATTTCCAAGCAGGTCCGTTTGCCGGATGCTCACAAGGCTGTTCGTGAGCTTCGTATCCAGATTGTAGGGGCCGTCTCGAAAGGTCAGCCCGATGTCGGATGCTTTTTCGTTTCGGTTAAAGCCGCGGGTCTCGATATTGACGTAGCTATCGGGTACGTCTCGGACACCGGCGCTAAGCGCGATCTTTCCAAAATCGTACCGACCCTCAATGCCCCTGGCTGTTCCTTCCAGAGGCGTGACTGGGCTCTTGAGCTTTCCCGTTGCTTGGCTGTATTTGATGAAGCCGCGTCGTCCGTTGTTGCCGAGGGGAATCCGGTAGTCAAAACCGATGACTTGTCGGTCGCCATCCACAGTTTGAGTCGGCGCGGGCGTGTAGACCACGCTGATCGTGCTTGAAAAAGGCACGAACTTGTCGAAGAAGAAGATCGATGGGTTGCTCGTATCGAAGTGGTAGTCAACGCCTTCAATCTGCAAGACACCATCTAAGCGAACGATAATCGGCTGTGATTGAAGAGGCTGGAATTGAAGAAAGTAGGGCGTGCTCGCTGCACCAGATCCTTGTAGCAGTTCTTGCCGAGTGCTGAGAGTGCTGCCGTTCCCCGTCTTTTGCTCCATCCAGGTCAGACCGATCTCACCCATTCTCCCCATGTTGTAGGAGGCGCCTCCAGCGAGAATCTTGCCCGCGTTTGTATTGAATCCTAGGGCCTCAAAGCTCACAGAGATGGTGCTCGTTGGAGAGATCAGCTTGTTGACGAAGGTGATCGTTCCAATCTCGTAGCTGATGACGTAGTCCTGTCCGAGTCTTTGGGTGACACCATCGACCCGCACCTCTTCTGAGCCTTTTACGATTTGAGAAACCTGGAGATAGTAAGGGCCTGATGAGTTGTTGCCTTGAAACGAAACGGTGCGTGCGCTTCCTCTTGTCTCACTGGTGACAGCCTGAACGCGAAGTCGTCCGCTTGTAATACCGCCCATTGCTCCGCGCAGTGTTTTGCTAAAGGAGGCGAAACGGTTCGTGTTCAGAAGGGAGCCCTGGATGTCACCGTAGCTCACAAAATAATCTTTCTTGCGATAGTCGAGCGTGTAACGTTGTGTCTGAGGATCGGCGTAACGGCTGGGGTCGAGAGTGGCCTCAAAGTTGAGAACACCGAGGACATTTCGTCCACTGATTGAGATCACTCCAAGGTCCGTAAACCGCCTCTCACCGAACCCTCCGTAGGTGAGAGTATTGAAGGTCTCGACATCGCCGCTTACGTCGTGGTCGTGGTAACCAAGGGTTCGTCGACCAGTGATTTGGATGCGGTCGACGATATTTTTATTGACCCACTTCCAAGTTGAACCCTGTCCCGCAAACGCAACGGGGTGCACACACAGGCCAATACTGGCCAGTGCAGCAATTCTCAGAGGGCGCTGGAAGCAAATTTTGGAAAGCATAGGTAGGCGGCTGCCAATTCTATTCAGTTTGACTGGCGGGGCGAGGTCTATGGTTCGCCGATTAATTGTCGTTGATATACCTCGTCACGATCTCGATGTTGACCTGAGCCTGCTTGCGAAGCTCCTCTACACGACGCTCCATTGTGCGCACGTGCCGAGCATGGTCTTTTTCAAAGGTGATGAAGTTTTCGTACAATCGCTGGCCAGTAAGCCCTTCGACAGGGATAGCCGTTCCCAACCCAAGTTGCTTCGAGAATGCGGTGACCTTGGGATCGTAGCTGATCATCAACGGGGGAACGCCGACTGATGCAGCGAGGATAGATGCGTGAAGCCTCATGGCGACGACGCAATGGATGCGGGCCATTCTCCTCTGCAACTGCATCGGACTTTCGAGCTTGCGGATGTCTGGCACCTTGCCCCCCTGACTCTTGCTGATCTCCAGAATCATCGGTCCGTCCTCGCTTCTGTCCAGTTCGATGAGGACGGGCATATAGCTGTTCTGGTAGAGCAATCTCGCCAGTTCACCGTAAGCCTTGATGAGATTCTTGGTCTCGCGACCGTAAGGGCGCGGAGCGATGCCTATCGTCTTCATTCCCGCAACTTCAAAGTTCTCGTCTTCTGTTGTCGGTCGAGGAAGCAAAAACGCCGTGTCGGCAGCGCTGTGCATACGCGTCTTGACGCCAAGGGACGAAAGCAATTGCCCCGATGCTGGATCGCGAACGGCGATCTCGTCGGAGGCATTAAAAGCCGATGTAGCCCATCGCTTGCCCAGCCAAGTATTCAGAGGCCCAACCCCTTGCCCAAGCAAGAGGACTTTTTTGCCTGCTTTTTTTGCTTTTTGGACGAGTGTGTTGTAATAACTGGCGCTCATCGCACTGCTTGCGTCTTGGAAAATGCTGCCGCCGGGAAAAACAAGAATCGTGCAGCGTTTGATCGCCTCATCGACAGCCTTGAGGTCCTTGCGCGGCACCGAGCGAATGCCGTAGGCGCGGAAGCTATCTTCGGGGCTTCCGCTGAGCATTGTGAGGTCAATGTCGAGATGCCGGATTCCCTCCACGAAGCCGAGCAGAATTGCATCGTCTCCAAGGTTTCCGCATCCGAAGTATCCCGCTAGCAGCAGGTGTGCGCCCAATTTAGTTATGCCCTCCGGCCTGCGGGATCAAGCGCTTGATCAGGGTCCACAGAACGAGCCCGAGTATACCGCCCGAGATGAGACCTACTCCGACGCGTGTAAGGCTTAATTCTACAGGTGTGTGAAGGTGGCACATCGTGTTTACGACGCTCGTGGACCCGATTGCTCCCACTGCCAACAATAATGCTGCTGCGCCTGGTAGCCACTTTGGAAAGTCAGCTTTTGTTTTGCTCATGATGAGCATGCCAATGCCGATGATGAGCGCTGGATGCCCGATCATGAATTCCTTTGTTCTTGGACGAACAACAAGGATGGCATCAAGCAGGGATCTTAACTTTAATTCGAGACCGCTCACCCCGGCAGGGTTGTCATTGCCCGTGCGTGTTGCCATAAACGCCAATCCCACCAAAACGGCAAGCGCCAAGAATGCCGCGCCCCACGTGATCGGACTCGCGAGAATCGCTTTCGTATCGAAGAATCGCATGAAGAAGTACACGCCGATGACGAAGATGGGCAAGAAGTGGGCGAGTTTAACGCCGGAGAACTGTTCGGCTCGGACGAAAAAGGGCAAGCCGTTAAGGAGTCCGGCGACACAAAGCCCCCCAATGAGGCTGATACCGGTGACGCCCAGCGTGAGCAAAACGATGTTTCTGGAGCTTGCTTTGTCGAGCCAGATGTAAGCGCCTAGAGGGAACAGAATCGTCGCCATCAAAGCCGCGTAGTTTCTTCCGGCATCGACAGCCGCCCCAGTCAGGATCAGAGCTGCAATAAGGGCAAAAACGAGAACTTTTCGACCCGAGAAAAGGCCACTGGCAACGTACCATGCGAGGGGTAATGCACCGAGGCCGATGACGGCGAAGAGGAATGACGGGACTTTCGAGTCCTTGAACGGGTGGGCCTCGCCGATGGCCCCGCCTTCCTTCACGACGGCATTGTTAACCTTCCCAATGAATGTCGAAAATGAGCCGAGGGGTTTTGGCGAGGACAGAGTTGTGGGTCGAAGAAGCAGCACGCGCATGTTTCGCTCCCGTGCCGAGCGGCTGTAGCGATCGATGGCGTCCTTAAGGGGCATCCGGTCAAGCTCAATGGTCTGCGCGGAGTGCAATCGAACGACGATGTCCGGTGAAGCAGACAAGACATTGGAGTCACCGCCGATCTTGACGAATTCGGGCGAGGCATAGAGCATCCCAGTCTGCCGCATCGCTTCGATCATCGCGGGTATGTTTTCGCGCCGACCCAGTACTTGGTCCCCTTGGGGGAGGAAGATATCTGCGCCGTGTTCGCTTGCCCAACGGATCGTGTCGACCACCCCGGCTTCGGCGAGCCCTTGGGGATTGGATACCCGTGCGATAAGACGAAAACCGTTTGCTTTGGCGACACTGGCAGCCACTGGATCAAGACCGACCGAAACATCACGCAAAAATCCGGGGCTAAGGCCAGGAACCGCAAGAACGGGGAGCTTGGAATTGGCCTGGAGGACAACCCGCTGACCAGGTACGCGGATTTGGATGCCGCGAACGACTCGCTCAACAAGGCCAGTTTCGTGCGTTTGGATCAGAGTTGTGCCTGCGGGGAGGTCTGCGCCTACATCCGAACCCGCGACCATTCCAAAACTGATCCGACCTTCACTCAAAAGGGTGTTGATCGACTCTTCCGAATCAATCACCGCATTCAGGCCCGACTCCTTAAGCTTAAGCAAGGACTGCTCCAGCGTGAGGCCTTCGGATGCCCCCAGCATCTCGATGACGTCGATTTCGGCGGACAAGTTGACCGCTTTATTGGCCTGCTCAACCCGATATCGAAACGACATCGAATAAAGCGACGCAAGACCGCATACAGCCACCGAAATCAAGAGCGCCCAGATAGGCGCAAACTTAGTCGAATTCATCGTCCGCCTCGAACTCCTTTTCGCGGCCTTTCAAGACCGTTGAACGTCCGCCCATGATCAGGACGGTGAGCATGCCCGCCATGAATCCGCCAGCATGGGCCCATGTCGCCACGCCCGGTTGGCGAACCACGAGCTGATACAAGAACCAAGTTCCCAGCAGCACCCATGCGCTCACCACGAAGGGGATTGGCATGAACGGGATGATGATCTCAATTCGGTTAGTTGGGAACAGCAAGAAATACGCGCCCAAGACGCCGCCGATGGCTCCCGATGCACCGATCGTGGGGATTTGAGAAGCCGGGTCGACAAAGATCTGGGCTGCAGCAGCGACCACGCCCCAAAACAGATAGTAAAGTGCGTATCGCCAAGCTCCCAGCGCGGACTCGACGCTTGTGCCAAACACCAGCAGATAGAGAAGGTTGCCGACGATGTGCAGGACGCTCCCGTGCAGAAACATCGCGGTAAAAATGGTGACGAGAGGAAAGCGGTCGGCTCCCTGAATGGTCAGGGCATCGACCACATCTCGGGGGCGCATGGCAAGGTCGGCAAAGGTGGCCGACTGGCCGAATGGGCTTAGATTGCGGTCCCACAGATAGATCAGAATGTTCAGCCCGATCAGGGTGTAGGTGACCACTGGCAAAGCCAGGCCCTTTTGGTTGTCCCGGATCGGAATCATGCGCCGTTAGTCTACACCTTCCCCTTGGAGAAGGAACGGACTGAATGGGGATGGGGTTCCAGGGATTCTGTAAGGATGGTAAGGGTTGTAATGTGTAAGGATTGTCGAGAACGGTGGTTGAGGACAGTCCTGCGCGTCTTGACGTCGTCTTAGGAATCCGTTGAGAAGACGAGAGTACCGCTTGCTCAAAGACCTTACGATCCTTACTCCTTACAATCCTTACATTCAAGCCTTTCCTTCGTCACCCGATGCCGATATGCGAACATCGCATCCAGATCGCGCGCGATATACAGCCAGTTGGCAACGATGCCCAGCGGCCCGGGCGGTGGCTTGTACGTGAGGGTGTCGCGAAGGATCGAAAGGCCCTCTTCAACCGACGGCAAAAATTCGTGCGTGTGTCGCCAGTATGCGAACGGTGATTTTTTGGCAACATCGACAAAGCGATGTGGTGCATCCACTTCCACGATCTCCGCTACCCACCGGCTGGGAATGCCAAAAATCGAGAACTTCATCTCCTGAATTGCGCCCTGCTCAACGGCCATCTCCTGGCTGATCGCTTCAATTCTCTTGCTTGGAGGCGTAAGGAGTTGAAGGACTTTGGCGTTGGAGTGGAACTCCCAAAGCTCCTGAACCGTGCAACGGATGTTGATTTCGTAGGTTTTGGTGATCAAATTCTGATCCTGACCGGATTATGCGCCAGCTTGACGTGTTCGCCCCAAAACTGTCTTTCGACAGCGTAGACTTATGCGGTCAGCCCATGAATCACCTCGTTATCCTTGCCCACCCGAACCCTAACAGCTTCTGTGCAGGGATTCGTGATGCTGTGCTGGACGCGGCGGGGCAATCCGGGCACCAGGTCAAGCTTCGCGACCTTTATGCACTGAACTGGAACCCGGTCCTGAGCGGGCAAGACATCGTCAGCATGCGGGCACACCAGACTCCGGTAGACATCACCGAAGAGCAGAGCTATTTGGCTTGGGCCGACCTTATCACCTTCATCTATCCGGTCTGGTGGTCCGGCATGCCCGCCATCCTCAAGGGCTACATCGACCGCTGCTTCTCCAATGGCTTCGCGTTCCGAGCTGGTCCGGACGGCATCGAAAAGCTCCTGGCCGGCAAGCGGGCCGTCGTCTTTCATACGATGGGAAGCTCAGCAGAGTCGTACCGGAAGTCGGGACTGGACGACGCTTTGGACTCGGCGATGACGGCGGGCATGATGAAGTTCGTGGGGATCGAGGTGGTGCAGGACATCCGCTTCGTCAACGTCCCCAAATCCACTGACGACGAGCGAGCCGCCATGATAGAACATGCAAAGGAAACTATTCGCGGGCTTTAGCCGCCCCACCAGCTTCCCATCGGCACAGTGATCGCCAAATCGGCGCCAGCTTTTTCCGCAAGCTCGACTGCAAAGTCAAGGTCGGGTACAAGGGCATAGATCGTCGTTCGTGGCTGGGTACGGTCAGCCGCCCGAGCCCCACTGACAAGCAGCAGATTGTCGGTGAGGATCAGGCTGAAGCGAACTCTCGCGTCCACGGGAGCGGGAGGCAGATCGCCAGGTCCCAGTGCCGTGTATCCCTCCGCTTCAAGCTGGCGCTCGAACAGGCTTTGATAGGCCGCGCTTCGTATCTGCACATACGCATAACCTTTGCGATCCTCATCCAGACCGCCCTCAACCAGCCGCAACGGGGGCGGAATCCACCTGCGTCCATCGTTCTGCGGAGAGCTGCCCTCGCTCATTCGACCTATCCTCTATTCATAGAAGCGCGAAATAATGGACTCCGTTCAATGAATATCGGCTCCTGCCGTCAAACGTGGCGAACTCATGCGCATGAACCTTAACCCCAACGACCCCATCTCCATGTGGGAATCCTCGGCCCAAGCCTGGATCGACAGCCAGGGCGAAGCTGGCGATTGGATTCGCCGCTGGGTCTTGGACAAGGCGATGAAAGACGCTCTTCCGCCTGTCGATCAAGCCAGAAGTGTGCTGGACGTGGGCTGTGGAGAGGGCCGGTTCTGCCGCCAGTTGCAAGCCTTGGGATATGAAGCGACGGGAATCGACCCCATCGAATCCTTCATCCAGTCGGCTCGCACGCAAGACCCAGCAGGGCGCTACCTTGTCGAATCGGTCGAGAGTCTCTCTTTCCCGGCGGAGAGCTTCGATCTGGTTATCTCTTACCTCACCCTGCTGGATTTCACCGATCTCGACCAAGCGATGGACGAGATGGTGCGGGTTCTTCGTCCCGGCGGGTGGCTGCTATCTTGCACGCTCAATCCGTTCATGACCTCCATCGAGTACCCCTGGAAGCGCGATGAGAACGGTGACAAGCTGTACGCGATGGTGGATCGGTATTCCGAGGAAAGGCTGCAGGTGGTGGGCTGGAAGGGGATTGAGATCATCAACTACCACCGCCCGCTCAGGCAGTATATGCAGGCATTCCTAAGCCGAGGAATGATCCTGGAATGCTTCGATGAACCCGACCCCTTGCCTGAAGCCCCCGACCGCGACGACTACCTGCGTGCGCCCTGGTCGATCCTGATGAAGTGGCGGAAGGGATGATTCGTGATCGGTAATCAGTGATCGGTGATCAGCCGGAAAACTGTACTGCCATGATGCTTGACTGACCGTTTTAGCCAGGAGCCCTTTCGTCAACTGTTGCCCTCCCCAGCTTTTCTGTGTATTCTCTGCTTGATGCCAGGGCACTACGATCTTCAGATTCCCGACGGGTTTGACCCGCAGGTGGCACTTCTCCTGGGAGCGCTGCAGGACAGCACGCGCGAATGGCGCGACAACCTCGGCAAGCCTCCCGTCGAAGCCATCGTTTGGCAGCCCTATCCCCACGCCCACAGCATCGGCGCCGAGCTGCTTCATATGGCGGACACGGACGCCTACTGGTTCGAGACTTTTGCGGCAGGGAAGGCTCGCCCGCGCGGCGAGATAAAGCGGCTGATGGTCGACCAGACCAAGATTTATGGAGCGAAATGGCCCGAGCCCCCGCGCGAGCCTATCGAGTGGTACTTCGACATGATGGACCGCATTCGAGAGCGGTCGGTAGAGGCGCTGAGGGGCCTGTCTGCCGACACGCTGTATGAGCGGAAGACCTTCTCCTGCACGCTGAGATGGGTGCTGGCGCACGTCGTCGAGCACGACAGCTATCACGGCGGGCAGGCCGTGCTTCTGCACGAGCTCTGGAAAAAGGACCAGGGGAAGAAACGCTAAGCTGTGGAATAATATGAGTGTCCGCTGAGGAGCGTTGCGATGCCGGAAACGGCACCAGGCTCAGCGGTGAGGGAAGATTCAAAGCGCGAATAGATTCACGCATTCCCAAAACGAACGGCGCTCGCAAGTCGAATTCGATTTGCGAGCGCTTTTTGTTTGTGGGAGGGCATCGCTCTGTCGATGCCGGTTCTTGGACGTGAGCAATCTTAAGGGTCTCTCGCAAAGGCGCAAAGACGCTAAACGAGAAACCAGACAAAAACTCTCTACACTGAACTTGCGTGAGGGCGTTCCGCGATTCAAGGCGCGAATAAATTCGCGCACTCCCAAAAGTGAAACGGCGCTCGGCGAAAGTACCGATAAGGATAAACAGATGGAAACTGCAATCAAAACCGACTTTCATGTCGCCGACCTCGGCCTTGCCGGCTGGGGCCGAAAAGAGATCGCTATCGCCGAGACCGAAATGCCGGGGCTGATGGCGATTCGCGAAGAGTTCGCCTCCTCTCAGCCGCTCAAGGGCGCGCGCATCGCCGGGTCGCTCCACATGACGATCCAGACCGCTGTGCTCATCGAGACGCTGAACGCGCTGGGCGCAGAAGTGCGCTGGGCGTCGTGCAACATCTACTCGACGCAGGACCACGCCGCCGCCGCGATCGCGGCAGGGGGCACTCCGGTCTTTGCCTACAAGGGCGAAACCTTGGACGAGTATTGGGCCTACACCCACCGCATCTTTGAGTGGGCCGACGGCGGCACGCCGAATATGATCCTGGACGACGGCGGCGACGCCACGCTCCTGATCCTCCTCGGCTCCAAGGCCGAGAGCAATCCGAGCGTCTTGGACAATCCGGGAAGCGAAGAAGAGGTTTGCCTTTTCAATTCGATCAAGGCCAAACTCGCCACCGACCCCACCTTCTACAGCCGCATCAAGGCGAACATCAAGGGCGTCAGCGAAGAGACGACCACCGGCGTCCACCGCCTTTATGAGCTTCAGAAGAAGGGCGAACTTCCGTTCCCGGCGTTCAACGTCAACGACTCGGTCACCAAGTCGAAGTTCGACAACCTTTACGGCTGCCGAGAGTCGCTGGTGGACGGCATCAAGCGCGCGACCGACGTGATGGTCGCGGGCAAGATCGCGCTGGTCTGCGGCTATGGCGATGTCGGCAAGGGTTCGGCTCAGGCTCTGCGCGCGCTCAGCGCCCAGGTTTGGGTCACCGAGATCGACCCGATTTGCGCTCTGCAGGCCGCAATGGAAGGCTTCAAGGTTGTGACGATGGACTATGCTGCCGACAAGGCTGATATCTTCGTCACCTGCACAGGCAACTACCACGTCATCGGGCATGACCACATGGCGAAGATGAAGAACAACGCCATCGTGTGCAACATCGGGCACTTTGACAATGAGATCGACGTCGCCTCGCTGAACAAGTATCAGTGGGAGGAGATCAAGCCGCAGGTCGATCATGTCATCTTCCCCGACGGCAAGCGCATCATCCTGCTCGCCAAGGGTCGGCTGGTCAATCTCGGTTGCGGAACGGGGCACCCCAGCTACGTGATGTCTTCGAGCTTTGCGAACCAAGTCATCGCTCAGATCGAGCTTTGGACCAAGCGTGGCGAATACGCCCCCGGCGTGTACGTCCTGCCGAAGATTCTGGATGAGAAGGTGGCGCGGCTGCAGCTCAAGAAGCTGGACGCTCAGCTCACCGAGCTTCGCCCCGACCAGGCGAAGTACATCGGCGTTCCGGTTGAAGGTCCGTACAAGACCGACATGTATCGGTATTGAGATTCGTTTCTAAGCCCCGGCTCGTCGGCTTTCTTATTGACTTGCCGGGGCATTTTTGTGTGCCCCGCATGCAGGGCACTCCGGGCGGCGGCGGACGTCCACATTGCGACTGATGCCGCTTTTCAGGTCTAAGAGCATCAGTCTGCTCGCAAGTGGGGTTTCGACCCCGAGCAGAACCTTAATCGCCTCGGATGCCTGAATCGTTCCGATCGTTCCCACGAGCGGTCCAAGGACGCCGACTTCAGCGCAGGAGCCGCAGATCGTTCGATCCGTCCACACACAGTCGTAGCATGCGGCCCCAGGCATATAAGTCTGAACAAATCCTGTCCATCCCACGGCACCGCCGAAGACGGCGGGCTTGCTCCGCGATATGGCGGCAAGATTGATGATGCGTCGAGCCCCCAGCGAGTCCGTGCCGTCGATTACAACGTCGCAGCTCTCAAGCAGCATTTCGGCGTTCCCTCTAGTGAGTCGATCCGGGATCGGCTCGATCTGTACGTCGGGATTCATAGCCGCTAGCCTCTGCTGGGCTGCAACAACCTTCATGATGCCCATGTCGGAGGGGCCATAAAGCACCTGTCTGCCAAGATCAGGCTCACTGACCGAGTCGTCATCAAGCAGGGCAATCTTGCCGATCCCGGCTGCGCAAAGGTAAAGCGCGGCTGGACAGCCTAAGCCTCCGGCACCTACGATCAGAACGCTCGATCCTTGCAGCCGCGCGATGCCGCTCTCCCCGATTTCTGGCAGCTGCGAAAACCTCTGATAACGCCCCGGCTCCACAGAGGAAAGTATGGCGTAGAATAAGCGAACCCGAACTCGCGAGAAAAACAATGGTTCAAGTACTGATGGTCGATGAATCCACTGCCGGAGGGCGCATACAGGGGCTGACCTTGCAGATTGCCTCCCACGAGATATCCATTAGAGATCTGATCGCACTTCGGGTACGGACGGAGATAGAGAATTACAACCGGGAGAGACCTGCCAGGTTTTACGGCCTGATCCAGCCGACCGACGTCGAGACATTTCTGAACGGACCGAAGGAGAGAGCATACAAGCCCATCAATGCGGACAGACAGGTTCAAATCGCGCTGGATGCGTTTGAGAAACAGAGGTTTTTGGTGCTGCTGCCTGGGGGGCAGGCCCAATCGCTAGATGAGGTCGTCACGCTGCGCGATAACGACGAAGTGTCCTTCCTGCGGCTGGTTCCGCTGATCGGCGGGTAAAGGATGAGGCTGCCATTCCTTTCTAAAGCCCTGAAGGGGCAGACGGTCGATCTTTCCAAAAGCGACTATCAGGAAGAGCATCGCATGCTGGCCTTGTATCTTGAGCAGAGCGATGCCTGGCGAAAGCAGGATGGGACCCACTTTATCTGGGGCTACGATCCATCAAGTGTGGAGGCGTCTGTGCCGATCCTCAAACGCACGAAGGAAGCTGGAGGCCGCATGATGACGGCGATCGGGGAGCGACTGGCGAATATCACGCCGATAAGCCAGCACGATTTTTTTGTTACGCAGGGCGATCTGCCATTCCTATACTCGCTCGCGACGATGCTCTCCTGCAGACAGCCGGAGTTCACCCCGCAGCAGATTCAGCACCTCCTGATGCTTTCGATGCGCAGCCAGGCTTGTTCATGGACATTCGGCAAGGATAGCCTGACGTCGATGATCGTTGGCGCGGCCAAGCGGCAGGGGCTGACGCCCGAGATAAAAAAGGCTATCGATGCGATAATCGAAGCTTATGAAGAGGAGACCCGGCGCACACATCTCAGCAAGGAAGATCAGCGCAGTCTAGCTCGGCTCAGAGCGGTGCGCGAAAGCCAGGACCCCAACGCTCACCCACTCAACGAACCTTGGCAGGCTCCCCTGGCAACTGAAGAGACACGCTTGCTCGAGTTCATTCGCCATTGCGCGACTGCAAGCGGGAAGACGCCTTCCGAAAAGTGGAAGAAGGTTGCTGCTGGAATATTGGCGCGCTTCGAAACGAATGACCTGCTTGCTCTGTTCGAGCAGTCTCTCGCAGGCGTGCGCAAGATGGAGGTTCCCGTCGACGCGGCGCACAGCAGCATGCTGCGCGGATACTGCTGGATGATCGGGCTGATCAAAAGTCCGCGAGCCGCCTTTCTGCTTGGCGAGATGTTGCTTGCGTGCAACCATAAGCTCACAGGCTTCGGAGCCCGCTCGCAGAAGGGCTTCAGCGCCTGCGTGATCGCTTTGGAGCAGATGGGGGAAGTCTATGCCTTGGCTGAGCTTTCCAAGGCACGGGCTAAGGTCAAGACGCCGAGCCTGGCGGACCACCTGCTGAGCACACTGAACCACGCCGCAGCACAGCAGAATATCTCCCTGGAAGAGCTTGAAGAGATCATTCTTCCGACCTTTGAACTGGATGTTCCGGGCATAAAGAATCTTGGGTTTGGAGATTCGCAGGCAACTCTGGAGATCGTCGGCACCTCCGAGGTTGAGCTTCGATGGACAAAGGCAGGCAAGCCGGTGAAATCGGCTCCCGCACACGTGAAGGCCGAGTTCAAGCAAGAGCTTGCTGAGCTGACGAGGACAAAGAAGGAGATCGAATCGGCGCTTTCTGCTCAAAAGGCTCGACTTGAATCGCTCTTCATGATCGACCGGTCATGGCCCTATCCGCTCTGGCGAGAGAGGCATATCGATCATCCTCTCATGGCGAACATGACGCGGAGGCTGGTGTGGCGATTCCTCACAGCGAAGGGTGAAGTGTTGGGTATCGCGACCGACGGCGTTCCCCTCGATATCGAGGACAAGCCGATTGAAGGCCTTGACGAAAACGCCGAAGTTCGTCTTTGGCATCCGCTCGACGCTGGGGTTTCCGCGGTCGAGGCATGGCGGGAGTACATCGTCGACCACGAGATCCGGCAGCCGTTTAAGCAGGCCCACAGGGAGGTTTATATCCTTACGGACGCCGAGCGAACGACCGGCATCTACTCAAACCGATTTGCCGCGCACGTGCTCAAGCAGCATCAATGCGCCGCGCTGATGCGCGCCCGAGGATGGAGATATCAGCTGCAGGGCTGGTTCGACTCGCAGTCGATACCGACGCTGGCTCTGCGCCAGCATGGATTGCGGGCTGAATACTTCGTCGAAGTCTCCGAAAACGACCCGGCGATGATGACGTCGGAGTCTGGCATCGCCACCTACGTCATCTCGGACCAGCTGCGGTTTCTCGATCTGGAAAACAACGCGGTCAGGCTTGATGAGATTCCGGCGAAAGTCTTTTCCGAAGTCTTGCGCGATGTCGACCTCTTTGTCGGCGTTTGCAGCGTCGGAAACGACGCGAGCTGGTTTGACCAAGGCGAGAGAATGGGCTTTGGCGCATACTGGCAATCATTCTCTTTTGGGGACCTGTCGGCTACGGCAGAGACCCGAAAGGCGATTCTGGGAAGGCTCCTTCCTCGACTGTCCCTCGCCAATGTTGCGCATATCGATGGCAGGTTCTTGGTTGTAAGGGGCAAGCGACGCACCTACAAGATTCATCTAGGCAGTTCGAACATTCTCATGGAGCCGAACGATCAGTATCTGTGTATCGTGTCGGCGCCGGACAAGGAACTGAAGACAGAGACGATCTATCTGCCTTTTGAGGGAGATCGGACGATGGCGGTTATTCTGAGCAAGGCTTTGATGCTTGCTGACGACGACAAGATCAAAGATCCGACGATCCTTAGCCAGCTTGAACGCTGACACAGCGCATTATCCACCCGTTAAGCAAGGTCTCTCTTTTCCTTCTCTTAACAATCAGGCTTCAGAATCCTGCGGTCGGGCCGGATATCCGGCCCTTTCAGCCCGCTTGAGCTTCGGGACACCGTGCAGGGCGTGGCTTGATCTTGCAGGAAAAAGGAAGATGGATAGCACCCGCGCACGCAGCTTTGCCGCTCTCGTCACTCTCACCGTCATCAGCACGACCGCTTTTGGACAGTCGGTCCGCATCGCCACCTGGAACGTCAGCAACTATTCCGGGGGGCGAGTGTCCGATATACAGAACGCGGTCTACGGCACTTTCCAGGGCCGGAGCTTCCGCCCCGATGCGATCTTGGGCGAAGAGTTTGCCAGCGTCTCCGCCGCCAACGCCTTCGTGACGGCGCTGAATACGGCAGCCGGATCGCCGGGAGACTGGGCAGCGTCATCGGACACGGTTTTTTCGCTGTCAGGAATCAACGGCTCCAATGACAGCGTGTTCTTCTACCGCACCTCCAAGTTCAATCTGCTGAGCGCACCGATCAACGTCAGCCCCTCAGGAACCGTAGGCTCCGGCTCCAACCAGGCACCGCGTCACGCTTACCGCTGGGACCTTAAGATTCTCGGCAATGCAAACTCCAGCGAAGTTCTGGCCCTTTACGGCAACCACATGAAGGCGGGCTCAAGCTCGGCAGACCAGGCTCGAAGGCAGCCGACCGCTGATGCGATCCGCAACGATGCCAACGCGCTGCCCAGCAACTATCAGTTCCTCTACGGCGGAGACACGAACACGCAAAGCTCAAACCAGGCTCCCTATCAGACGATGGTCGGCTCTTCGGCCAACAACCGGGGACGGTTCGTCGATCCGATCCGAACGCCGGGTTCTTGGAACGGCAACTCTTCCTTCCGGTTTGTGCATACGCAAGACCCGACAGGGTCGGGCGGCATGGACGACCGGCACGATCAGATTCTGGTCGGCGGCGGGCTGGTCGATGGCGTGGGAACCGACTATGTCGGCAACGCGAACATCGCCTATTCCACCTCTACATGGAACGACCCGAACCACTCCTACCGCGCTTGGGGCAACGACGGCACCAGCTTCAATACCACGCTGACGGTCACCGGAAACACGATGGTCGGCGATTCGATCGCCCAGTCGCTCAAGAACACAGCTACCGGAAGCGGAGGCCACTTGCCGGTCTTCCTCGACATCGCCTACACTCCGGTGCCCGAGCCCGCCACGCTTGCAGTTCTGGGTGTGGGCGCGCTTGCCCTGATGCGGCGAAAGCGACGAAGCTAGCGGGCTACATCTCAAAGTGAGCGCTGACGCCTTCCAGGATCATCTCCCGGAAGGCGTTTTCGTCGAGGTCCCCGAACTTCTTGAACCGAAAGCAGCTCTTCCGATGCTGGCTTTCGGCTGGCGATCCTTGTACTGTTCTGCGATATATCCGTTCTCATTGCCTGCGCAGACATAGACCGAGATGTAGTTCTTGTTGCTGGCAAGTCCGAAGCGAAACCAGTCTCCCTCTCGGCCCGAGTCGTATTTGTAGTGGTAGGTTCCGTAGCCGATCATGCCGGAACGGATGTGGGGATTGAGGCCGGGGGCGAGCTCTTGGATCAGCCTGTGAATGCGTTCGATCTCAGACTTGCGCGGCTCTTCCAACCCTTCGATGTACTCTTCAGCCGTTTTCACGGCGGTATTGCCAGGCATAGCGAGATATTATCGCGCAAAGAGTTTTCGGGCAAGAATTGCAAGGGAGTTAGGGTTTAAATCGTTTGGTCGCGTTGTATCCTATGCACCATGCGCGGCGAGGGCACCACCGAAGGCATGGCGGATGGTAAGCCGCTGGTCTCTGTGCGCGGGCTCGCGATGGCTTTCGGCGGTGTGGAGGTCCTCAAGGGCGTCGATCTTGATCTGCGGCCCGGCGAGGTCCACGCAATCACTGGCGAGAATGGGGCGGGGAAGTCCACGCTTGCCAAGCTGATCGCGGGCGTCCATCGCCCCATTAGTGGGGAAATCCTTGTCCAGGGCAAACCCGTGCGGATGGATGGGCCAAGCGCAGCCACTGCCAACGGAATCGCCCTGATCCACCAAGAGCCGCTCACTTTCCCAGATCTCACGGTCGCGGAAAACATCTTTGTCGGCAACCATCCCCGAACGGGCACGCGGCTGGTCGATTGGAAGGCGCTGAACGCCCGTGCCGAAGCGGTGATGGCGAATCTGGGTTTGAAGCTTAAGCCGACCGAGAAGGTGAAAGGGCTTTCGGTCGCGGATCAGCAGATGGTCGAGGTTGCCGCTGCGCTCACCCACGACGCCAAGGTTCTCCTGCTCGACGAGACCACCGCTTCCCTCACCCCCAAAGAGGTCGAAGAGCTGTTCGTCATCGTACGGAGATTACGCGATCAGGGCTGTGCGCTGGCTTTTGTCAGTCACAAGCTGGAAGAGGTGTTTGCGATATGCGACCGGGTCACGGTCTTGCGCGACGGTGAGAAGGTTGGAGAAGTCATGGAGAAGGACTCCAGCCCAGCGGAGATCATCCGCATGATGGTGGGGCGGGACATCGAGCCCTCGTCGCATGCGCGAAAAGAGCCCGGCGAAACGCTTTTGGAGGTCAAGAACCTCAGTGTCCCCGGTCGGGTGAATGGGGTGAGCCTGAAGGTGCGGGAGGGTGAGGTGGTGGCATTGGCGGGGTTAGTAGGGGCGGGACGTACCGACGTGGCCCACGCTATCGCCGGGGTTACTTCGGGAGCTTCGGGCTCAATCTCCTTGAAGGGACAAGCCCTTTCGGTCAAGAATCCTCAAGCCGCACTCAGGCAAGGGATCGTTCTCGTCCCCGAAGACCGCCAGCACCACGGCCTTCTTCTGGCGATGGACATCGCTCAGAACGCTACGCTCCCGATTCTCAAGCGGCTTTCGTGCCTTTGGATGCGGGAGAAGGATCAGCGCACGATGGCGCAGGGATGGATCGAGCGGCTTCGCATCGCCTGCATCGGACCGATGCAGCCCGTGCGCGAGCTAAGCGGCGGCAATCAGCAGAAGGTGGTCCTTGCCAAATCGCTCCTTTGCGAGCCGAAGATTCTGATCGTCGATGAGCCAACGCGCGGGGTGGATGTGGGAGCCAAAGCCGAAGTCCACCGACTCTTGCGCGAGCTTGCCGACCAGGGCCTTGGTGTGCTGATGATCTCTTCCGACCTGCCCGAAGTCTTGGCGGTCGCTGACCGGGTGCTGGTGATGCGAGCTGGGCAGATCGTGGCGGAGATGGACCGCAATGAAGCAAGCGAGGAGAGCATCATGTTTGCGGCTGCCGGGGAGACCGTTCATGCGGGCTAATCCCCTCTCGGCATTGCTCAGAAGCCGCGAAGCCCGCACACTTGCCCTCATTATCGTCGTGCTTGTCATTGGCGCGATGAAGGAGCCTCGGCTCATCAGCCCCTCCTCGATCAGCAGCATGATCCTATGGATTCCGCTTCTGACCGTGATGGCGGTCGGGCAGATGTTCGTAATCGTTTCTCGGGGGATCGATGTGTCGGTAGGGTCAATTCTCGGACTGTCCGGCATTATCGTCGGGATGCTTTTCCGATCAAACCCCGAGATGAGCATTGCCCTTGGCGCGGGATTGAGCTTGGGAGTTGGAGCGACATTGGGCCTCATCAATGGTTCCCTCATCGCCTTCGTCAAAATCCCTCCCATCATCACGACGCTCGGCACTCTCAGCGCTTATCGCGGTTTGGTCTTCATCATCAGTGGCGGCGAGCAAGTGAACTCTAATCACATCCCAACGGCCATTACCGACTGGTCGAAAAATGGTCCGGTACACATTGGCGGAGTCACCCTCCCGTGGCTGATTATTTTCGCCTTGCTGGCGGCTGTGCTTGGACACATCTTTGCCCACCGCACCACGACGGGGCGCAATCTTTACGCCATCGGAAGCCACCCAGAAGCCGCTCATCTCCGTGGCGTCCCGGTGCGGCGAAGCGTACTGCTTGCGTATGTACTTTGCGGGGCGCTCGCTGGCTTTGCCGGGATCTTGTACATGTCGCGGTTTGGTTTTGTGAATCCTGGCTCGGTAGGGCAAGGTTATGAACTGACGGTCATCGCCGCGACCGTCATCGGTGGGTGCGATGTGCGGGGCGGATCGGGCTCGGTGCTTGGTGTGGTGCTGGGCTGTGTGCTTTTAGGAGTGGTCAATGTGGCGCTCGCCGTGCTTGGCATCGCCGCCGACTGGCAAGTGCTGGTGTACGGCGCGGTGATCTTACTCGCGCTTGGGTTCGATGCGCTGATGGGCCGTCGCAGAGGGGAGGCTTTTGCATGAGGAAGTTCCTCCAGCGTCCAGAAGCGATCCCGGCATTGCTCTTGCCTATCGCCTTTGGAATCGGCATCTTGCTTTCGCCGTTCTTTCTGGACCTCCGATATCTGCTCGACAGCACTTCGCTTTACGCCGAGACAGGCTTACTCGTGCTTGGGATGACGTTCATCATCATTACGGGCAACATTGACCTTTCGGTGGCCTCCAGCATGGCATTGGTGGCTTGTACAGTGGCAAAGCTCACCGACTCAGGGATGCCGATCCCGGCAGCGATGATCATTGGCCTTGCCGTCGGGGGGCTTCTCGGCGCGTTCAATGGCCTGCTGGTAGCCTACGCCAAACTGCCTTCTTTCCTGGTGACTCTGGGAACGCTTGCCCTTTATCGCGGTATAGCTCAAGCCTGGATGGGAGCTGCTTCGGTGCCGCTTCCAGCATCCTTTGTCGGGCTGGAGAAGCTGGATTTCCCTCTACTCGGCGTCCCGATGCCGATGGGGATTGTGTTGATGATCGCGCTGATTCTTGGGCTTGTCCTGCATCGAACCATCACAGGAAGGTGGATTTTCGCGGTCGGAATCAACGAGAATGCCGCTTACTTTGCCGCCGTGCCAACCCAAGCGGTGAAATTCTGGGTGTTTGTAAATGCAGGATTTCTCGCTGCCGTCGCCGGCCTCCTTATCGATTCGCGGCTGGGCGTTGCGCGCTACGACGTCGCCCCTGGCTTGGAACTTGACGCGATCACTGCGACGGTCCTTGGTGGGACGAGCATCTACGGCGGGCGAGGGTCTGTTCTGGGCTCCATGCTCGCGCTATTCTTAATTGCGATTATTCGGGTTCAGATGGGGTTGGCGAACATCTCTGCCGAGGTGCAGATGACAGTTGTGGGGACCCTTTTGATCGTGGCGGTTGCCATCACTATGCTCACGAGTCGGCTTGGTGGCAACAGCCGTCGGGTTGTGGCAGGAGTGAAGGCCTCCTCTGGTGAATAATAAGCGCAGCATGCGAAAACTGTTGCTCCTTTTGCCGATCGCCGCGCTTGTCCTGGCTGCGTGCCAACGCCCCGCCGACGAACTGAAATCTTCGACATCCGGCACACCAACCGCCGGTCAAAAGCTGAAGATCGTCTTCATCCCGAAAAACTCTGGCAATCCCTACTTCGACCAGGTCTCGGCGGGATTCGAAGAGGCGGCAAAGGCAGCGGGTTGTGAGTTCACGACTGTCGCTCCGGCAAAAGGTGATGCGACTTCTCAAATCCCGATCATCAAGGAGCAGATCCAGCGCAAAGTGGACGTGATCGCGCTTTCGGCAAACAGTCCAGACGCTCTAAACGTGGTCTTGGACGAGGCGAAGGCAGCCGGAATTTTGGTTGTAACCGTCGATTCTGACCTCACCCGAAACGAGTCGCATCGAGAGGCATGTGTTCTTTCTCCCGATGCCAAGCAGATCGGCGAGAGCCAAGTGGAGCTTTTAGGTTCACAAATCGGCTACGAAGGCGACATCGCAATTTTGAGCGCCACCCACGACGCCCCCAACCAAAATGCTTGGATCGCCGTCATGCAAGAGGCGCTGAAGCAGCCCAAGTACGCGAAGATGAAGCTGGTGGATACGGTTTATGGTGACGATCAGCCGGAAAAGAGCGCGACCGAGTTTGAGGCTTTGCTTTCCAAACATTCGAATCTGCGTGGTGTGATCTCACCCACCAGCGTCGGTCTTGCCGCCGCCGCCCAGGCCTTAGAGACATCCGGCAAGTTTCCGGGTGGACCGAAGGCCTCGGGAGCCGGCCTCTTCTTGACCGGCCTCAGCACCCCGAACCAGCTAAAGAAGTTTGTAGAAGGCGGCGTGATCCAGGCGTTTCAGCTTTGGAGTCCGCGCGATATGGGCGTGCTTTGCTGCAACGTCGCAATCGCGATCAAGCAGGGCAAGCTCACTCCAGGTGATGGCGTGGAGTTTGACGATCCGAAGCTGGGCAAGCAGAAGTTCGGCACGAATAATGTGATCAACATCAGCCCGCTGACGACGTTTGACAAGTCAAACATCGCAAATTTTGACTTTTGATTGGTGAGGATGAATGTCTTCGTATAACGTGAGGTTAAGTCAGCAAGACTTGGCCTCATATTGTTCACGCTACTCTTACCCGTTAGAAGAAAGCGTTTCTGCACTTGTACCTGCTGTGAAATCTCGCGGCTGTCTCACACTTGACGACCTCAAAACGGTCGGCAACTGGAAATCACCTCGTATTCGCCCCAAGATCGCTCGAAACACCGATGCGCTTGTCCAAGAAGTTACACGAAGCATGCTGCAGACTAAGTCAATTCGGCTGGCTGTGTACATCCCTCAAGCATTGGTCGGAGTGGGCATGCCGGTCGCGTCAACCCTTCTCCACTGGTTCCATGATGACCCCTACCCGATTCTTGACTTTCGCGCTCTGTGGAGTATGGGCTTTGACGACGGGACCGTCTACTCGCTTGACTTTTGGGAGTCTTACGTCAACTCAGTCAGGCAGCTTGCCCAAGACTGGAACGTAGACATGCGCACTCTAGACCGAGCGCTTTGGCAGTACTCCAATGAGCATCAGCCAGCGCAAGCGAACGCAGTGAAGGTCCGGCCTGGAAATCCATAGAATCAAACACGTTTTGTACGCCACGTTATTCCTATATTCAATTTCGAGCAGCAATAAAAAATGAACTAGCTGTTGTTCTCCTACGATTGCGCGTAAGGAGAAGTAAGTGCGTCGGGCGGCCGACGCAAGGAGAAAATAATGGCAAATACAGCTACTCTTGACCGATGTATCGAGTCCTGTACGAGTTGTGAAAAGGAATGCCGATCCTGCGCCTCGGAGTGTCGAGGCATGACCGACAAGCCAGAGATGGTTGATTGCGCTCGTGCATGCGAGATGTGCGCTTCGGAATGTGCGCGAACCGTTCAGGCGATGGAGCGGGGCTCTAACGACAATTGTTCAAAGTGCGCTTCGATGTGCGAAAAATGCGCTGCCGAGTGTGATAAGTACGACCACGAGATGTGCAAGCATTGCGCTCAGAGCTGCCGAGACTGCGCGGAAATTTGCCGCGAATCGGCAGCTGCATGATCGTGAATCTGCCACGGGGAGGCATGCTGTCCATCCTGCCTCCCCCACAATCATAGGCAATTAGCCGGAGGAGCTGATCCGGCGAATGCAGGCTACTGCCTGCGACTACGCATTCATGTGATCTTGTTTCAACTTACTCTTGACAAGATATGTTGCTATTTAGTAACATATCTGTGCGATGGCGGAGGATGTCTGGAAGGCACTGGCCGATCCGACACGGCGCGCGATTTTGGACCAGTTACGCGATGAGCCACGGACGACCGGTGAGCTTGTCGAAGCTTTTCCGAACCTGGATCGATGCACGGTAATGAAACACCTTGAGATCTTGGTTCGGTGTGGACTTGTGCTCCCGCGCAAGCAGGGAAGGGTACGGCAGAACTATCTGAATCCAGCCCCATTGCAGGCGATCGTGGAGCGGTGGGTTCACGGGCACACTGCTCGAATTGCCGAAGCCGCGTTTAGGCTCAAACGCATCGCGGAGGAAGAGAATGGAACAGGCAGTCATCAAACAGATTGAACTTGAACTCGACATTAATGCCCCAATCGGGCGGGTTTGGAACTCCTTGCTCAACGAGCTACCGGTCTGGTGGCCGGGCGACTTTTTGGGTTATCCCGAGGGTGGTCCAATAAAATTTGAGCCACATGTCGGCGGACGATTGTATGAACAGACTGAGGACGGCAAGAGCCTTCTTTGGTCGACGGTGATCGCCATTGCGCCTGAAAAGTCGATGGACTTCATCGGATACATGACCCCTGCGTTTGGTGGCCCCACGCTGACAATGCTGCATCTAGAGCTCGAAGCGGATGGGGACGCAAAGACGAAGTTTAAGATGACGGACTCGCTTCTGGGTCGAGTCTCAGAGGAGGGCGAAGCCAGCATGAATCAGGGCTGGAGCTATCTGTTCGGAGCATTTAAGGCGCACTGCGAGAAGGGCTAGAGTGTTTCCCCTTCCAGATCAATCCTTTGGATTGGCGAGGCAGGGGAAATCCAAAATCTAAAATCCAAAATCGGAGTGGCGGAGAGGGTGGGATTCGAACCCACGGTAGGTTGCCCTACACCGCATTTCGAGTGCGGCGCACTAGACCAACTATGCGACCTCTCCGAGGGCAGATTATGGCAGACTCTCTTGCAAAATTCACCCCAGGGGGACTCTCTGTTCGCGAAACTTGAGCGCCCATTGAGAACACCGACCGTTGAAGCGTGCTTCACTGTTCACAAGAAGCTGAGTGTGAGGTGGAAAAGCAAACCCTACCTTGTCGGAAGCCTAAGGCGTGCGGGCATTTCGCGCACTGCTTGATCGACCGTCATAGGTCCAGTCACTTTATCGCCAGAGATGACATAGACGCCGGGCTTACGCTTTTGAAGGTCAGGCCGAACATCGCCGGTTGCGGGTGCGACAAGCCGACTCGGCCTGCGCATGAAGAGCTCTTTTGCAAGCGAGACGGACTGTGGCCCAACTGTAATGGCGTGTTCATCATCCATGAGCCCAAGGGAGGCGCAGAAGTAGCCAGACCCAAAGAACGCGATCTGTTCGGAGAGTCCAGCGAATCGAGTCATCGTGTTAAAAGCCGTCTGACTCAGGTGAAAAGCCGTCCTCACACGGTCACTGTCCGGAGCTAGGTCTGCATCTCGATAAAGCCGTGAGTAGCTGTTGCACAGTCGGATCGCGGTTGCCGTGCAAGACTCTTTATAGGTGTCGAGGATTTCTGGTGTCATCACATCGACCGGTCCGGGTTGTTCGGGAGCCTGAATCATAAGGTTCCAAACGCCGCTTGAGCTTACGAAAACCTCTTTTGCACGGAGCAGTACGCGCAACCCGTTTTGAAATGCTTGCGGGTCCCCCGTCGAGAGAAAAACCTGCAATGCGGCGTCGGCATAAGCCAGATAATCGCCAAGATAGGCACGCGGCGGGTCTTCTCGGCCTATCGTACGGACCACATCGTCGGCAACTCTGAACCTGTCGATGTTCATCCAAAATGGCAGGGTGCGCTGAAGGCGGTCGTCGTCGCCGATCATGCGGGCGGTTTGCAGCATCCGGGCCAGCACGGTTGCGTTGACATCAAGATAAAGCTCTCCTGTGCTTTTGGGCTCTTTGCTGCGTGCGGAGCGCAGCTTGCTGAGAACCGGTTCAAATCGCGCAGATTCCAGAGCCGCTCGTGGATCACGCAATACGAGCGTCATCGCAGGGTTCGTCTCTACTCGGAGGCCGAGGACGTCGCGGGCAAAGTCAAGATCGCTTCCTTTGAGAGTTTCTCGCAAAAGCCGGGGCGGGAAACTCACGCTTGGACTTCTTCCATCAGCACGTACGTCAGAAAGCCGCGATGCCCACACAAAGCCTTGCGAATCCCATTGCGCCTGAAACTGATCGTAGGTGCTCAGCGCTAACCGCCGATAGAGTCCTTCACCGAAGAGTGCTGATGCCAGACCAAGCACCTGCATCATTTCAGCGTTTTCAAGAGAATTTTTTTCGAAGTCGGGCCGAACCAATCCGTTCGAGTTATTGAGGGCGACAAAAAACCCGCCGTCCATCCAATCGACAATAGAACTGGTGAGCAAGGGATCCATCCAAGCTCGGAAGGCGTTTTCATCGTCGAGAAGGCAGATGTACCGAAAGGCGCCGACACGCAAAGTCGTACGCCCAAAAACCGGGAATCCGCCATTCTTGATGTCTGCCAGCGCAGAGATAGCGCTGGCCTGTGCCTGAAAGTCAGGCAAGCCGACCTGGGGTGTATGAGTCAGAAGCTCTATGTCGCGCTGATGCGGCGATGTCACCTCTGTTTGAGGAGTTGTTGATGCACGTTCCGAATACTTATCGAGTTGGCCTTCGAGAAGGTCAAGCAAAGCAGGCCAAACCGCAGGAACGGTTGTTCCAAAGTTAGCTGCGCTGTCGAAATAGCGCCCATCGGGGGTTAAAAACCAGATTTGGTATCCCCTCTGAAGCCCTGTTTGTGCCCTGCTAAGGGGGAGGTATGTGCTCAACCACTGCGGCGAGTCCTGGGAGTCGATTCGGACGCAGACAAAGTGTCGATTGATAAAACTCGCCACGTCGGTATCGGTGAAGATTTGGTTTTCGATGGTCCAACCAAGGCTTGATGACGAGACCCCAATCACAAGCATGATGGGCTTCCCCTCACGACGGGCCTTTGCGAAAGCTTCCTCAGACATCGGGTGCCAGTCGATGATGGAGCGCATCGCTTGGCGGAGGAAGGGTGCGGATTCGTCTTGGAGGCGGTTCGTGGGGAGAGGCGGCACAAAGGGTTCTAACCAACGAACCATCATGCCGATGCCAAAGAGCATGCATAGGCACAGGGTCATCACTCCAAAATTCGGTTTCCGCATGGGTAGGCGTCCATTATAGGTGACGCGCGAGGCAGCCTCGACGTGCCTGAGTTGGTCCCAGGATGAGCCTCATTGACAATGTGCCTCCACTCAGGTACTATTTCGACCCAAGGCCACCGATGATGGTTGCCGTTGTATGGAGTCACTTGAGAGTGGTTGCATAGAGCGGCATCGAACTGGGGGCCTTGAGACAGACGGAGGCTAACTTCCTACAGAATGCCGCTGGAAAAGCAACAAAAGTCACAGATCATTAGCGAACACGCCGTGAAACCCGGCGACACTGGTTCTGCAGAAGTGCAGATCGCTGTGATGCACGCTCGTATCCAACAGATTACGGGACACCTTCAGAAGAACCCGAAGGACTTTCATAGTCGTCGAGGTCTCATGATATTGGTCGGTAAACGCCGACGTCTTGAAGGCTATCTCAAAGCAAAGGATATTACGAAGTATCGCGAACTGATCAAGACTCTAGGTATTCGTGAAGTCAAGCCTCGTTAGGAGGCTCCATTGATTCACAGTCATTCATTCGAGGTTGAGGGAAAGACCCTTAACATCGAAACCGGTCGCGTAGCCAAGCAGGCAGGCGGCTCCGTTTTGTTCGGAATGGGCGAAACGGTTGTCTTGGCTACGGCCACTATGTCCCGCAATGCTAAGGAAGGCATTGATTTCCTTCCTCTTGTTTGCGATTTTGAAGAGCGCAAGTACGCTGTCGGCAAAATCCCTGGCGGATTTAACAAGCGCGGCGGACGTCCGAGCGACAAAGCTATTCTCACCAGCCGGTTGATCGACCGTCCTATCCGACCGCTCTTCCCGAAAGGCCTGCGAAACGACGTTCAAGTCATCGCGATGCCGTTTTCGGTCGATCCTGAGTGTCCGCCGGACGTTCTTGCAATCTGTGCCGCTGGCTGTGCCCTCGCGATTTCCGATATTCCGTTCCGAGGAGCGGTTGCCGGCGTCCGTGTAGGCCGTATCGACGGCAAGTTCATTCTTTTCCCAAGCCACGCCGAAATTGCGGAGTCCGATCTCGACCTTTGTGTCGCCGGACATAAGGAAGCGATTTCGATGGTGGAGTGCGGCTCCAACGAAGTGTCCGAGGCCGATATGGTCAAGGCGCTCAAATTTGCTCAAGACGCGATCCGAGTGATCTGCCTTGAGTTCGAAGAGTTCGCCAAGACAGCGGGCAAGCCGAAGCGCGAAGTCACCCTTTACGAAACCGACGAGGCGATGGTCGCCAAGATCGAAAAGGCAGAGAGCAAGTCCATCAAGGCCGCTCTCATCAACCCCGACAAGGCCACTCGCGAATCCGCGCTCGACGACATCATCAAAGAGATCGTCGCCAAGTACAAACCGGAATACGAAGACAAGCCCGAGCTTCAGAAGCAGCTTCCCGAAGCCGCCGACAAGGTTGTCAAAAAGATGGTGCGCAAGCTCATCATCGAAGAAGACACGCGTCCGGACGGTCGTGGACTGGATGAGATCCGAAATCTGGAAGCAGCCGCTGGAATGCTGCCGAGAGTCCACGGTTCGGGTCTGTTCACACGTGGCCAGACACAGGTCATGACGGTTTTGACGATGGGTATGCCAAAGGATGCTCAACTCGTCGATGCTCTTGAGGACAACTACGAGAAGCGCTATATGCACTTCTATAACTTCCCGCCCTATTCGGTCGGCGAAGTTCGGATGTTGCGCGGCGCAGGCCGACGCGAAGTAGGCCACGGCGCACTTGCCGAGAGAGCGCTCATTCCCGTGCTCCCGTTTGACGATCCTGAATTCCCGTACACGCTTCACCTCGTGAGCGATGTGCTCGAGTCCAACGGTTCGACGTCGATGGCGTCGGTCTGCGGTTCGACCCTCGCCCTCATGGATGCAGGCGTTCCGATCAAGGCCGCTGTCGCTGGAATCGCGATGGGCTTGATGTCGGACGGTAAGAAGTTCAAAGTTCTTACGGACATCATGGGAATGGAGGACTTCTGCGGCGACATGGACTTCAAGGTCGCTGGAACGCGAGACGGCATTACCGCTTTGCAGCTTGATACCAAGCTCGATGGAATTCCTGAGAAGGTTCTTTCCGATGCGCTTGCTCAAGCGAAGAAAGCGAGAATGCAGATCCTCGACGTGATCGACGCTGAGATCGCTCAGCCGCGATCCGAATATGCAGCTTCTGCTCCTCGCGTTGTGACCCTGACGATCAACCCCGAGAAGATCGGCGCTTTGATCGGACCGGGAGGCGCGACGATCCGCAAGATCACAAGCACCACCGGAGTCGAGATCGACGTTCAGCAGGATGGTCGAGTTCTCGTCGCAAGCACGACCGGAACCGCTTCCGACGAGGCGATTTCGATTATCAAGTCGCTGACCGACGAAGTTACCGTAGGCTCCGAGTTCATGGGAACGGTTTCACGACTCATGGGCCGTGGCGCGATGGTCGAGTACATCGCAGGCCGAGAGGGCATGGTCCTCTTGGAGCAGCTTACGCCGAACCCAATCCGAAGGCCGGAAGATGTCGTCAACGTTGGCGATAAGGTCCGAGTTAAGGTTCACGAGGTCGACAGCATGGGCCGCATCAACTTGACGGCGATCGGCGTTCCGCAGGAACTGCCTTCCCTTGCCGACAACGAGGCAGCAACGCCTCCTCCTCCCGGTAGCGGCGGCGGAGATCGTGGCGGACGCGGTGGAGATCGCGGAGGCCGAGGCGGCGGAGACCGAGGTGGACGCGGCGGTTATGATCGCGGTGGAGACCGAGGTGGACGTGGCGGAGATCGCGGCGGACGCGGTGGTGGATTTGACCGTGGCGATCGTGGAGATCGGGGCGGCGACCGTGGTGGAGATCGCGGTGGTCGAGACCGAGACCGAGCGCCCGTAGAATCGAGCGAGCCGAAAGCCGAGTTCCGAAGCGCTGAGCCGAAGACCCCCGAAGTTCCGAGCAGCTTCCCCAAGAAGAGCCGTGGTGACGACGAAGATGTGAACACACGCTTCCGTCCGCGACGGTAAGCATAGGTTCAAAAAAAACGAAAAGAGCCTCCGATCATTCGGGGGCTCTTTTTCTTGGCTAATCGTCCCTTTCACGACAGCGACGTGGCCAACCGGAACTCCACCCCCTTGCCCCCTCCTCATCAAGCCTTCGGCGTTGACGAGGAGGGGGAGAAAGGCAAGGTCACAGCATCTTCTGGACCAGGATGTAATCGGTGAAGTACTTGAACCCGAGGTCCAGGTTGAGCTGATACATCGGATTGTTCTCTTCGTTGTCCGTCGTGACCGTCTTGATCCCTTTGCTCTTCGCACAGGCGAGCGAGTTCGCTTTCAGCGCGGTGGCGATCCCACGACGTCGATAATCCCGTCGCATCCCCGTCAAGCCCGTGGTAGCGAGCTTAGAATCGACAAGATTCGGGTGAATCTGCGTCCCACCGGTAACCACATCGCCATCCATCGCAACCCACAGGGAGTTGTAGTCAAGGGCGGGGTCGGCAAGTTGCTTCAAGAAGGCCTCAAAAGGCGTGTCCTTCCAGGGCTCGGGAAGCGGCACGTCGCTCATCAGGTCGCTATCCAACCGCCAATACTGATGCTGCCAAGTGTCAGGATAGCGGTCCTTAAACTGATTGAGCGTAATCAGCTCAATGCCCTGCTTTTGGACACGTTCGATAGCGCCAGAGAACCGCGAAGGATCAAACTCATCGAGTTCAAGTTTGCTTCCGGGGCACTTGAGAGTCACGCTAAAGCCCTGACCTTCGAACCAATCGCCAAACTCTGGCTTGTCGGAACGCCAATGTGAAGAGATTCGCTTTGCCCCTTCGGCAACGGCAATCTCCGAGAGCTTCTCGAAAAACTCCGCGTGTCGCTCCATGTAGCCAGGCTCCGTCAAACAAGAGACCTGGACGTTATAAATCTTTTCGACCTCTTGCCAATAAGCCTCGTGAACGGTGCCGTAAGCAACCGCTCTATCTCCATCGAACATCAGCAGCCGCTTTGAGAAGGTCCCCTCGGGCTGCATCTCCCTCCAAGACTTGGCTTGAGTGACGGTAATGGGAGAATAGATCTCCTTGGTGTTGCGAATCTTGATCGCAACTTCCCAATCTTCCAACGTTTCTAATTCACGGAATTTCAATAATGTGTTAGCGGACATAGTGACCCCTTTGGGCATTGTCGGGCAGCCAAAAAAGGCTGTAGTAAGGCGTGGAAATAAGGGGGCGAGAAGCCCTCAATCAGCGCGTGTCAACGGTTTGCGCTGTTGGAGGCGGTTGTGTTTAGTTTGGTTTTCATCATCTTTGGCACCTCCGAAAAGTTGGTGGAGAGATTATAGCCGAACTTGTGAGTTTGCGTAAGCCTTAGGGTCCCAACAGGCTCGCCGGTAAAATGAGCCCCGTGCTGCTCAACGTCTCCAGCATCCAAAAAGCGTTTGGCCCCGATGAAATACTTCGGGATGCTACGTTTCGCCTGGACCATCGCAGCAAAGTCGCCTTGGTCGGGCGGAACGGGGCTGGCAAAACAACGCTTCTGCGCATTCTCATCGGGGAAGAAATCAAAGACGGCGGCAACATTACGTGGGCAAAGGGCGCGCGCTGGGGCTACCTTCGTCAGCAGCACGACGATGAGCCCGATCAAAGCGTCTTGGAGGCGGCTTCGGAGGCGCGGAAGCACTTGCTTGACCTCAAAACCCGCCTTGATGAACTTCAGGTGCGAATTGAGGACAACCCGACCCCGGAAGAGTTGGAAGAGTATTCGGTTCTTCATGAGCACTTTATCGAGCAGGACGGCTACGATGCCGAGCGGCAAGTTCTGAATATGCTGGAGCACTTTGGCTTCAAGCCCAGTGAATTTGAAAAGCGGGTCTCGATGTTAAGCGGGGGCGAACGGACGCGTCTTAACCTGGCGCGACTACTTCTCGAAGAGCCCGATGTTCTCATCCTCGACGAGCCAACGAACCACCTGGATATGGACGCGGCCGAGTGGCTGGAAGGGTGGATTCGGGAGTATCGCGGTTCGGTGCTGATCGTTTCGCACGATCGCACATTCCTCAACAACACCGCCGAGCACGTCGTCGAACTATCCGAGGGCAAGACAAAGACCTACGTGGGCAACTACGACCGCTTTGAGGTGCTGAAGGCCGAAGAGATTGCGCGACAAGGAGAGGTAGCCCGACGCCAGCAACAGCAAATCGGGAAGATGGATGAGTTTGTGCGGCGGTTTATGAACTCCCAGCGGACCGCTCAAGCCCGAGGTCGCGAAAAGCTCATGAACCGGCTCAAGTCGCAGATGGCGGAAACGCCACAGCAGGAAAGCGCGATGGCGGCGGGGTTTGCCCAGGTCGCACGGAGTGGGGATATCGTACTCGAAGCAAAGAAATTAGGCTTTGCCTTCCCGGATGAAGAGCTTTTTCATGGCCTGGATTGGACGGTGCGCTGGCAGGAGCGATGGGGGATCATCGGTCCGAACGGGAGTGGAAAATCCACGCTGACCAAGATTGCCCAGGGTGAGCTTCCTCCGACGGTTGGCTCAATTCGAACCGGAACAAAGGTCGTTGTGGGCTGGTTTCGGCAGGACGCCGAAGATTTGGACACTGAGGCGACACCCTTGGAGACATTGGTTGACGTGTGCGGCCTTGGAGCCGCCGAAGCTCGGACAGTGTTGGGCAGGTTTCTGATCTCCGATGACGACGCGTTACGCCCGGTTCGAACGCTCAGCGGAGGAGAACGGAACAAGCTCCAACTCGCGGCAATCACGGTGATGCGGCCCAACTTGTTGATTCTCGATGAGCCGACTAACCACCTGGACATAGCTTCGCGTGAGGCTCTCGCAAAGGTGTTGAAGGACTATCAGGGGACGTTGATTCTGGTCTCCCACGACCGTTGGTTGCTCGGTGAGGTCACGAACAACATTCTTGACCTCCAGCCGTCGGGACCGAAGCTGTATCCCGGCGGCTTTAACGACTACCGGGCACGGTCGGGAGGGCAACGCTCCGTCGTTGCCGAATCCAAACAGGCACGGCAACAACAAAGCGTAGCCCGCCCAACCCTGTCCCCCCATGAGATTAGCAAGGAGATAGGGCGGCAAACGGATGCCTTGGCCAAGGCTGAACAAGCCGTATTCGATGCTGAGGCGGACCTTGCCAAGCTTGAAAGCCAAATGGCGAACCCTGACCCCAATGCCGATTTTCACGCGCTCGGGAAAAGGCATGGTGAGCTAAAGCAAGCCGTCGATGAAGCTACGGAGAAGTGGATCGCTACCGGAGAGCGGTTGGACGAACTGAAGGCAATGCAGGGCTAGCCTTTCTTGGCGGGCAGCAGGTTCTTGAAGTCGATGATGACGCGTGGGGCGTCGCTCTTGTCCTTAGCCTTGTCCGTAAAGTCGAAAACCGCCCGCGGTTTTTGGTGGGTCATGACTGAGTCGATGCTGTGCTGGTCTTTGGCATCATGCCAAGTCAGCTTTGCCATCACTTCGCCCTTTGTTTCGCTGCGGAGCTCAATGCTGATGTGAAGGCCGTTCGCACGGTCGTCTAGGCTCACCAGCGCACCATTGTTGACGATCAGCGACATGTTTTCGACGATATCCCGATCCTTTACTTCGAGCTTTATATCAAGCTGGATTTTGACGGGCTCGACATCGAACCGCTTGACCAGCTCTTCAAGAGCCTTCAAGTCCTCCTCATTGCCTCGGGCGATGATGCTGTTGTCGGTTGGGTCGTGACTGATGAAATCGACAGACCCAAGGTTTGCCTGATTGATCACTTTAACTAGTGTGCGATAGACGGAGTTGGCGGTTGTTCGACTAACGCGGATCTTCTTAAACTGTTTTGACTGCTGGCTGGTCTCCAGTTCCGTTTTGAAAGCAACCGCAGGCGCAGGTCCGGGATTGCCCGAACTTACGGCGACGGCGACGCATGCAACGATTGTAGTGATCAGCATAAAACCCTCACTAACTGGAGGGATTCTACGCTGCTAAAGTTCGCTGCTGACGTCAGGGTGCAGGCATCCTTCCTGCGCCAAAAGCGGCGCTGAAACGCCGCACTCCATAAGCGCTACCTCTTTGCAAATCCCTGTTTCTGAATAAATTCCTTCAACACCATGCGCCCAGACATGCTTCGCTCGCTGCCGTTGACCCTCTTGCCCGACCGCATCGACCAGGTCACCTCTCCCTTCATGCCTTGGCTCTCATAAAACGCCTGCATCCGCGCATCATATTCGGACACATCCACATCGCTTTGATAAGCCTCACGGAACCAAACGGCATCCGGGCTGAGCTTGGGCTTGATCTCAGCGGTCAAGGGCTCCTCGGGCCAACCGACACAAAGCCCAAACGGGGAAAAGACGTGCTCGGGGAGATTTAGGAGTTGCTGGACTCCGGGCGGATCATTGCGCATCGCACCGATATAACAGATGCCCAATCCAAGCGATTCGGCGGCGCAGACCATCCTCTCTGCGGCGAGGGCCACATCGACCAAGGCCATGATAAAGAACTCTTCGTAGTCCAGACCTGCCGGGTCTTCACCTACTTGTTTTGCCGCTTCGATGAGGCGGTGATGATCGGCAAGGAATGCAAAGAACCAAGCTGCTTCCCGTACCTGGCTCTGGTCGGCGCAGAGCTTGGCAATCGCCTCGCGGCGTTCCGGCTCTTGTACGCTGACCACGGACCACAATTGCAGATTGCTGCTCGTTGCCGCGCTTTGAGCTGCCGCGATCAAGCCTTGGACGGTGGCTTCTGGCACCGGATCGGGCTTGTATTTGCGCACAGAGCGGTGGTTTAAGAACTTGCCTAGATCGGGAAGGTCTGGGGGCGGATCGGTGCCGAGGCGAGCGTTCCACGCCGCTTGAGGAGTTTCGTCGAACATCTGCCTAGAATTGTGGCACGGACGGGTTAGTTGAACTGCTCGGCTGTTGCGGGGAGATCGCCCACGGCTATATCCACAATCCTCCAGTCGTTCTCTCCGTTGCGTCGAAGCGTTAGTACCAGCAGTGCGTTCTTGTAGGCACACTGCATCTCGGCCCTGTACTTAAAATCGACTTTGGTGCCTTCCCCAGGCTTTAGGGCGACGCTGACACGCTTTTGGGTGACGGAGCCATAGGTGCCGTTCCACTCGGCGAATTTTTGACCATTCTCGGGCGCGCTCCACGAGGATTGAACTGACGGATCAAGAGCAGACTGCAAGTTCTCAAAGTTCCAGTTAGTAAAGATGTCGGCCACGTACTTCGACCCGGCCTCTCGCGCCTCACGCATATATGCCGCGTTGTCTTTAAATCCGACGATCTTATCCTTGATTGTTTGATAATTGACGGCAACGATAAGGATAGCGCCGAGAATGAGCGACCAGAGGATTATGCGTTTGGCGAGGGACATTGTTCTGCGTCTCCGATTAGAACTTGCTTCTCATGCTATTACTTTTGTCAATGTTGTGCAACAGGCGAACGCCAAATGAACCTACAAGGAAGTCTCGCTGCTCCCGGTAGAGTCCAAAACCCTCAGATCGTAAATCGACCACTTGTCACCACGCTTGCGCAGAATCATGTTCATATGCGCAACCTTCTTTTGAAAGACAACACCCGCAGAATAAGCCACTTCAGTGTAGGTGCCTTCCTCGGTCGTCGATTTAAACCTGTAGGCCATGGTTGAGCCGGAGAAGGAAACGGCTGATCCATATTCCGAGTTGAGCTCTTCAACGATCGGTTGAATGGTTTCCAAGGTATAGCGACCCTTGACCGATTCATCAAGCATGTCAAAAATTGCCTGTGCGCTCCAGGGTTGAGCGACTTTCCTAAGGATGGTGTCACCCTCGGCCTGTGCCTCCTGCATGACCTTGCCGCCACGATTGGCCATGATATAGGCACCTCCACCAAAGATGGCGGCCACCCCGCAGCAGCCAAAGACAAGCACTCCGGCAATGATCCAAAGGACTAGCGCATTCGATTTTTGCATTGCTTCAAAAAGACGGACTGTGTGGTTTCACAGAGGGTTGCAAACACCTCGCAAACACGCTATCCGAAAGTACTGACAACAGACTTTCTCACAGGCTGCCTTTCGTTGAGTTGGGCCCCATCACGCTAACCGATTCTAAGTACCAGTTACTGCCTCTCTTAGTCAAAATAAGCAGCACTTGGGCTTGAGACTTCTCGAACAGAGCTTCGCCTATGTACTCCGCCTCAGAGAAAGAACCTCCGGCATCCAATAGATCGGTATAGCTATTGATATCCCCTTTAATCGAAACCAGCGCCCCAAACTCTTTTTCATAGGCGACAGCAATCTTTTGGGCTTTCTCAAGTACCATCGGATTCGCTGAGTAGGGGTCGGCCATTGACGCCATCTTCTGCGCATCCCAAGGTTTGGCAATCTTCATCATGATGTCGTTGCCAACGTTATATGCTGAGCTTACGGCAGAGCCTCGATTGTATAAGACAAAACCAATGATTCCAATGAAGAGGCAAAACCCGAAGGCTAATGTTCCAACTATGACCCAAATTAGAGTATTATTTCTTGGCTTCACGATCAACTTCCGCAAAAAACGCTACGTTATCTTAGCCTAAGAAATTTAGAATACAAAATGTTTTCGCTCGTGTATTGCTTGTTCAGGTTCTGAGGGACCGACCAAGTCTTCTTTAATCAAGCATCATACTGCTTGAGTTGCAACTGCTCTTACTAAGAGCCAGGCGGATTAATCCTGAACGTGTTGAAGTACCAATTGCCATCGCGCTGAATCAAAGTCATTCCAATCTTTACTCGTCCCTTTTCGAATTCGGCATCACCTATATACTGGGCGTCGATGTGGGGTCCGTTCATGTCGCTTAGTTTTGAAATGTCCTTGATCTCACCCTTTACCGACTTTAGAGAACCATAGGTCTTGTCCATAGAGGAGGCAAAGTTTACGCAACCCCCAAGTGCCCACGGTAGAGGAGTTTTGGGATCTAACAATGAGTACATTTGCAGTCCATCCCAGGGTTGAGCTATTTTGGTCAAAAGCTCATCACCAGCGTTGATCGCGGCTCGTTCTGTGGCGTACTCCGGCAATACTAAAAAGCCAATGACACCGCTGATAATGCCAAGCCCAACTGCTATGCCGATACAAACTTGTACAACTGGAGACTTGCCCTGCGACATACCGTTACCCTAATCGTATGCTAACACAGATTAGCGGATCGATATCGTTGGCTCTGAACTTCTTAAGACCTCTCCAATACAATCGTAACCTTCGATCGGAGTTTTGCTGAAGAGAGCAAGCCCTCCGCTGGTCTGAGGGTCGCAAACGAGAGCTCGCATCGTGTCGGAGATTTCCGCTTGAAAGTCCAAGGCTTTGCCAATAAACTCTGCGTTCTTTCTTGCGCCGCCCGTCGTATGCCCCCGCTCGATCATGCCTATCACGCCAGGCAGGATCGGCAAGGACGCTGAATCAATCTGGATGTGAACGCTTGAGGCTCGTGCGATATTGTAGAGGTGTCCCGCAAGACCGAAGCCTGTGATATCTGTCGCGCAAGATACACCGGCGGCAGCACCCCTTTCGCTGGCGTCCTTGTTCAAGGTGGACATCCAGCGGATGGCTTCGTCAAGCTCTTCCTTTGTGCAGTCGTCGGACTTGGCGGCTGTTGTAACGACGCCCGTTCCAAGCGGTTTGCTTAAATAGATCTTGTCGCCTGGAGAAGCAGTGTCGTTCGTGAACATCTTTTTGGGGTCAACAAGCCCGGTTACGGCCATGCCAAACTTGGGTTGATCGTCTTCAACGCTGTGCCCACCCATGACAACCGCTCCGGCTTCCACAGTCTTCTCGAATGCGCCGAGAAGAATATCGGCCCATACTTCAGGTGGGGCGGCGGTGGGGTTGAAGCAAGCGATATTGAGCACCGTTAAGGGCTTGCCTCCCATGGCATAGATGTCGCTCAGGGCGTTCGCCGCCGCAATCGCTCCGTAGGAATAAGGGTCGTCAACGATGGGAGTAAAGAAGTCGACTGTCTGGACCAGAGCTTGATGTTCAGACAGCGCGAAGACACCCGCATCGTCCCGGGTTTCAAAACCCACGAGCAGGCCAGGGTGAGTCACGGATGGGAGTCGTCGGAGCACGTCCGACAGTTGGGTCGGGCCCAACTTACTCGCTCAACCGGCGCAATTGACCATGTGCGTTAATCGCATCGGGTTGAGTTTACTGCTTAATCGGAGTGTCGGGCTTGTAAGACATGGCGGCTGTCTCTCCCTTGGCTAACAATGGTGAGACAGCCGCACTAAGACTTCCTACACTCTGGTACGTTCGCGTGTCGTATTGACTAAAGCAACGGGTTCAATCGGGCGGTCAAGCTCAGCTTTGCCACGATCAATCGCGGTGACAACCTTGCCGACAACACCCTCAAGTTTGGAGAGCACGTCGTAGGCGTAGTTTTCTGCTCCGCGCCGCACGGCTGCAGCATCTTTGTCGGCGGAGTTTCGTATCTCTTCGGCCTGCGCCTTTGAAAGCTTTAGTATTTCGCTCTCAGAGACCATACGCTCCTGCTGCTGTCTGCCCTGCTCGATCGCGCGATCTGCCTCCACGCGCCCTTCGGCGATGATGCGCTCAGCCTCTTTCCGTGCGTCAGCCAAGGCACGTTCAGCCTCACGCCGAGCCACTTCAACCGTTTGGTCGGCATCGTGCTTGGCGGTGTCGACGATCCTTTCGGACTCGCGAACGCGCGCTACTGCTTGCTTCAGCTCGGTAGGCAGGGAGGCGCGGATCTTGGCGATCTGCATCTGGATCTCCTCTTGATCGAGGCCCCAGTAAAGTTTCGTGCCCAAGATTTGTTTCGGCCGCTCGACGGCCATATCGTTGAGCTGTTCGAGCATTCTTAAGATGTCCACAATAATGTTCCCCAGAAAGCTCCCGTGAGTTCGGTGTTCAGGTTATTTTGCCACCCTAGAGACGAAACCGCGCCAACAATCTTTCCACCTTGGGACGAAAGCTGTGGAAAACACCAGTACGGACAAGGATGATATCGAGTTGCAGACTCACTGCTCCGAGTCATCCTTCGAATCAGGCTTACGCTTTCGTACGCCCCGAAGTTTGAAACAGTTCCGACACCGGGCCTCGTAACTCTCGGTGGCGCCGATAAGAACAATGGGATCGTCAATGTGCGCTGGCTGCCCGTCAACGATCCGGTAGGTGTGGCTCGCGGGATTGCCGCAATTCACACAGATCGCACGAAGCTTAATGACTTCATCTGCTACGGCGAGCAACTTGGGCATCGGGCCAAATGGCTTCCTGCGAAAGTCTTGGTCTAGCCCGGCGCAGACGACGTGCTTCCCCTTGTCGGCAAGTTCGACGCATAGATCAACTATGGAGTCATCGAAGAACTGTGCCTCTTCGATACAGATGACTTGTGACTCCTGAGCAATCTTGTTCTCAAGTTCGGCAATGGAGGACACGGGGATAGCCTCAAGTTTGACGCCCATGTGGGTGACGACCATGGATTCGTGATAACGGGCGTCGATGACTGGCTTAAAGACTTGAACCTTCTTTTTGGCGTAGAGTGCCCTGCGAGCCAAGCGAATCAGCTCTTCGGATTTGCCCGCAAACATGCTTCCGCAAACGACTGTGATCTGGCCTACGGGCTTACTCTTCATCGTCGAGCTTGCCCTCCATATCGGCTTCGAACATCGCCTCAAGGTCTTCCGACATGTCGTCGTCCATGGCCTTGCCCATCTCTTTGGCAAGAGTTCGCATTTGTGAGGGGCTGTCTGGTTCCCCCATCGTTTCCAGATGGTCGGCGATCTCGTCAACCCGAGCATCCTCCGAACGGCCCCGTATAAAACGGCTCACGAGACGGGCAACGTCACGGCTGTCGCAGTGGGGACAGGCTTCGTCGTCAGGTTCGGCGGTCATGCCGATCAACGCTTGAAACCGCTTTCCGCAGGCTTGGCATCGGTATTCGTAGATAGGCATGGAGAGAACTCAATATACCGCCGAATTCTGGGCCTAAATGAGGATGGAGGTTGACAGGTAGAATGCACACGACTGGCACAAGAAGAGTGCGATTGAGGACTGTAGCGATTTCGGCCAAAACCAGACCTCTCGTGCTCGGGGAACGATCTCCGCTAAATCCCCTGCCCGCCAAAAACTATAACGAATTTGAGGCATACCATGCGCAATCAGCGCACCACAAACAAGACAAAGCAAACTGCCCGATCAGGGCGATCTACTCGGCAACCCAGACGAACTCCGGTCGTTCGAACTCCCGCACTCAACCCAAAGGTCGAGATCGTTGTCAACTGCACCGATCGTGAAACACGCATCGCGATGCTTGAAGACGGCAACTTGATGGAGTATCGCGTCGAGCGAGAAGAGCGCGTTGTCGGCTCCATCTTTAAGGGAATCGTACAGAATGTTCTCCCCGGCATGGACGCCGCCTTCGTCGATATCGGCCTGGAGCGAAACGCGTTCCTTTACGTTGCCGACATTATTCCTGAGGATTTGAGTGACAACTCCCCCGCGTCAATGAAGCGATCTGAGCTTCGACGCCGCAAGATCGCTGACCTTCTCCGATCTGGCCAGCAGCTGATGGTTCAGGTCACGAAGGGCCCTCGCGGCACCAAAGGCGCTCGCGTGACAACAAGAATTTCTTTGCCAGGCCGTTACGTTGTGCTGATGCCCGAGGCTCTGCATGTTGGAGTGAGCCGAAAAATCGAAGACCGGTCCGAGCGAGATCGCCTGAAAAGGGTCGGCGAGAAGATCTGTCCGGAAGGGTACGGGCTCATCATGCGCACCGAGTGCGAAGGCCGCACTGAGACCGAGCTGAAGCAGGATACTTATTATCTCGTCCAGCTCTGGCAGCAGGTCATGGTGAATGCCAAGCGCGTCCATGCTCCAGCATCGGTTCACAAAGATCAGACTTTGCTTTACCGGACCATCCGCGACATGTTTGGCGATGAGATGGACCGGATGGTGCTGGACGATCCCGACGAGTACGAAAAGGTTCACCTCGTCAGTAGTTTGGTCGCCCCCAACTTGCGCGACAAGATTGATCTCTACGACAAGGACGCTCCCATTTTTGATGCCTACGGGATCGAGAATGAGTTAGACAGGCTCCTTCAGCATAAGGTTTGGCTTCGGTCCGGCGCTTACCTCGTTGTCGACGAGATGGAAGCCCTCACTGCTATTGACATCAACACAGGCAAGCAAGTGGGTTCGACGTCGCTCAACGACACGATCCTCCGCGCAAACCTTGAGGCCGCAGAAGAGGTTTGCCGTCAACTCCGATTGCGCGACCTCGGTGGCATCATCGTCATCGACTTTATCGACATGGAGTCGGAAGAGGATCGCAAGCGAGTCATTGAGCATTTTAAGGCCATGCTCGCGAGGGATCGTGCACGAACGCGTGTGGGCCGGATTTCTTCCCTTGGACTAGTTGAGATCACTCGCAAGCGAACAGGCGAATCAGTAACGGAGTCAACGACCGAAGAGTGTCCGATGTGCATCGGACGCGGTCGTATTCCTTCAAAGGAGACGGTTTCAATCTGGATTGAGCGTGATATGTGGCGCAAGATCACCGACCCGGGCAACGCATTCCTTGTCGAATGCCACCCTGCGGTAGTCGAGGCTCTGATCGGCATAGACGGCGAGAACGTTGAAGAGATGGAGCACGAGATGCGACGAGGCATTTTCATCCGTGCAAACTTCGACATGGAGTACGAGGAGTACGAAATCACCTCAACGACACTCGATAAGGTTGAGCGGAAGTATATGGGCTATCGACGGGCGCAGGTGGTCGAATGCAACGTCCGCCGATCCGCCTTTGAAGCCACCAACAAGATCGTGGGTTGGACCGATAACGGGTACTACATCGAACTGATGGAAGCCCAGGATTACATCGGTCAGCGGGCCAAGGTCTGTTTGCAGGATATCCGGCGTTCGTTTGCGGTTGCCGACGTCATCCTGCCGGGTGTGCCGACCCAGAGCCGCAGCATCACTTAGACAAAGAAAAGGGCCGACACTCCCCAAACCAATCTCTGAAAGAGATTGCCGCGAAGCGTGCCGGCCTGATGTTGCGTTCACCGCCTCCCCTTGGGGTGAACTCTGCAGTCTGCAGAACATCTTGAGCAGGATTAGCGTATCCCAGGATTTGGCGTTTGCCAACGGTTTGCATGCAAGTCCGTCAAATAAGTACAAAGATTCTTTGATTGGGGCATCTTTGACCGTCGTGTGACCCTCCCGCTGACCCTATTTAGGACTGTCCTCGAACCCGAATCGAGTATCCTTAACCGCGATGGATTCGATGCACTATCTGACCGTTCAGGACGTTCTGTGGATCAACTACCAAGTCACGAAAAAGGTCCAGACCTTTGCGTATGCCAAGTTAGAAGAGGCCACTTTTTATCAGTACGGCTACGGCGCATCGAAAAACTTGCGAGGGCAAGCGGCACGATTTATCGAAGGCTTCCTCAAAATGGCTCCGCTGGAAGCGGGCAACGAGGCAACCGCATTCATTGGCCTGCTCGCGTTTGTGAGAATGAACGGCCACAACCTGAAGCTATCGGACGCTCAAGGCGCTGATTGGCTAAAGGCAATCGCATCGGGTCAGACGAAGGCTATAGATGCGCTGGAATCCGCCATTTCCCAATCTACAGACGGGCATCATGGGCTCCAGCCGGATGCTCATGCCATTTGCGAAGCCATCATCGAAGAGTTTCCGCAAACCATCGCCAGCCTAACCCCCACGAATGTCGTGTGATTGCCGATCGCGGTAGCTGACCGAATTATTTCCTGGAGCGGGTGACGAGATTCGAACTCGCAACATCAACCTTGGGAAGGTCGCGCTCTACCATTGAACTACACCCGCTCAGAGTCTTATTCTATACGATTTGAAGAGTGTCTTAGAACCCCGAAAATCCCGAGAACCCGGACGCTGTTCCGGCAAGTTCGTCAAGCGATTCACTGGGTACACGAACGTTCTTAAGCCGCCATTGCTTGCCTGGAATAATGAGCCATCGTGTTGTCGTTTCCTTTTCAAACTCCATCTCGACATTTTTGACGGTGAGCGCCATTCCTGGGAGGCCAAAGCTCACCTTTGCATCAGCGGTGATCAAAGCGCGTTCTCCATTGATGGAAGGCTCTTGATTCGAAAACTCGACGTCAGGCTTCTTTTCTCGGACGTATCGGGCGATTTGGGACATGTTGACCTGCATGGAGTCATTGACCGTCATCTCTTTGCTCATCAGGTCAACAACGCTGCCAGGGCGGCCTTCCTTTCCGGCGAGAACAGCCTCTGCTAGAGCGGCACGGATCAACTCTTTGTCGGAGGATTGGGGCGCGAAAACGACGAATCGGAGAAGTAAGACAACAGCTACCGTCGAAGCGATCATCCAGAACAGCTTGCTTTTGTTCATCGATTAACCAGCGATGCGCGCTAATGCCACATCGCTCTCCATCTGTACTTTTAACGCTTCAACGGAGTCAAATCGTTCTTCGTTGCGAAGTCTTTTTAGAAACCTAAGCGACATTGATGTTCCGTATAGGCTGGTTCCGGGGAAATCAAGCAAGTAGGCTTCGATTGTTCGCTGCCCATCGGATTCGATGGTTGGGCGGACGCCGATACCAACGGCAGCACGGAAAACGCCAAAATCGGTTTGGGCTTCGCAGGCATAGACGCCATCGCGAGGAACTGCTTGATTGAATGAGCGAGCGAGGTTTGCAGTGGGGTAGCCGATCGTCCGACCTAATCTCTGTCCCGGCACAACCACGCCAAATAGCTCGAACGGTCTCCCCAGCCAGCGTCTGGCATGCTCAACCCTCCCATCCAAAATCGCAGCGCGAATCGCACTACTGCTTACCCGCAAACCATCAAGCTCAAACGGAGGGACAATGGTGGTCTCGATACGCTCCTTGAGCCATTCTGCGGTACCAAGACGCCCGTGCCCAAATGCAAAGTCGTGTCCGACAACTATCGCGCTCGCTCGCAGCTTATTCACCAAGATTGTCTGATAAAAATCTTCGGCGGAGGTCTGGCTTAGATCGTACGTAAAGGGGAGCATGACGGTGACGGCAACGCTCAGGCTCTCAAACATTCTCAGATTGGCTGGGATTGAAGCGATGGCAGGTGGGCAACGCTCGGGTGCGAGAACGGCAGCGGGATGTCGGTCAAAGGTAACGAGGATCGCGGGCTCTTGGGCTTCGCGGGCGTGGCTCACCGACTGCCGTATGACCGCTTGGTGTCCGAGATGGACCCCATCGAACGTACCCACACAGACAAGAGCTTTTGGCCACTCCGCCTGAAGTTGGTCGACACCGAAGTGAACCTGCATGCAGGCACGATTTTACCGAGACTTGCGCGAAAGCCACACGCGCTGCAGGATGAGGACAATACCCAGGAAGCCGACTTGAACAAAAAGAGTCGCTATTAGAGTGTCCCAACGATGCCAGATGTAGAGCGTTTTCCCAAGCTCGCTCACAACCTGAATCGAGTCCTTCGAGGTAGTCGCCATGGAGACGATCATTGCCATTAACGCGATGTGCATGGGTGGCAAGAGCAACAGGTGCCAGCGATTCAACCGCCTGGGTTCGAACATTGGTCTCATCAGGCTGCTGAGAAGTGCAACGGCGCAGCTGCCAGCTCCGGGAACGGTGATAGAGAGGAGCAATGATTGATCTGTGAGGCCGGAGATTTCCGCGCGAAGCGACCACCATGCGACTGGGATACTTGCGATGAGCAAGACAATGGATAACGCAACGGCAAAACCCAACCCGTGGTCTTGCTTCATCCGTGTTTACTCCGGAACATCGTCGGGGCTGACTTCGGTGGATTGCACGTTCTCGACCTGAATCTGATCGTAAATCTCTTTGCGATGGACGGCAACATTTTTCGGAGCGCGTATCCCAAGCCGGACCTGTTCGCCACGGACTTCAAGCACGACAACTTCTACTTCGTCTCCGATGATAATGCTCTGATGTACTTTTCGCGTCAGAACCAGCATGCTCGTTCGCCCTCCGTGGCTGTAGTGAGCCGGAACCGCTCCAAGCTCAGTCCTTACACTATACTCCGGACTGAGCCTGGCTAGGTTGAAAAACCGCTACGCAGCGGTAACAGCAGGCTGTTTTTGAGACGCCTGGAGTGTAACACTGCTCGTCTCGACGACGAACTGTCGGCCTTGCCGATTCTCGAGGTTGATGACGATTGGCCCAGCAAGGTTGAGCGTGAGCTTGTCTGGCTCGCCCTTGGGGATGGAGACAGTCGTGAGAAGCATCATTGATGTCTCCGCTGTGATCTGCATCTCAAACGTGTCTTCATCCTCAATCTCGACGGAATAGCCGTCGATAAACTGCGACGGATCCGCAACCAAAAAGGCGATAGCCGGTTCCTCGATGGACTGTAGCCATCGGAACTTGCTCTCAGGTTTGTGAGAGACGATAAGAAAGTGTGTGAGGTGATCGAATCCAATCATTCCGCGATCAAACTCGATCACGTCTTCATTGAGATATTCGACACTTCCGAAACGTGTGCCGCTAAGTTGATTTATGCTCATGGTTATCACTGAATAAAGTCCATCAGACTGAGCCTAAATCCCTGGCTCGCGACATTGAGGGCCGCGGTGTACGCGGTTTCGGCGGCTTGATACTTCATGATCGCCTCCGCCATGTCGACTTCTTCCGTGTCGGAAATCGCTTTTGTAAATTCGTCGGACCGGCGTTGCATCATTGCGAGACCAGTTTCGACTTCTTTGAGCTTTGCGCCCACCTTTCCACGCTCATAGTTAAAGCCATCCATCGCGCCTTGAAGCGCAGGAATGTCTATTCCGCTCAGAGCGCCTGTGTCACCCGAGGTGAGGTGATTCTTGAGCTCTTCGAGATTGTTGTAGGCATCCGCCATCTTTTGAGCAACGACCGAGTTGATCTGGATCGTCTGCCCTGGCGCACTCTCGACAAAGACTTGCGTATTGCCTCCGTTCACTTGGACGACACCGCCAACCAGTGTCAAGGGTTGTTGATCGGAGGTCTGTCCCGCAAAGAGATACTTTCCGTTCGGTCCACGACTGTTTGCCGTATCCAAGAGCCTCTTCTGGATCTGTTGAATCTCTTCAACCATACCAACTCTGCTTGTCTGATCGGTAGCGCCGTTCGCTCCTGATACGGCGAGTTGATAGGCACGGCGCAAACCGGTGACGGTTTCCTCAAGCGCGCTTTCCGTGAACTTCATGAAGGTCGCTCCTGTTTGGAGGTTCTTCATGTACTGATTCGAGGCGTCGCGCATGTTTCCGAGCTTGAGGATATTGCCGGTACCGAACGGATCGTCGCTTGGCTGGTTCACCCGCTTTCCAGTGGTCACGGCACGTTGGGCGGCAAGATAGCTCTCTTGCGCCTTCGCGATGTCTCGCGAGTACGTTTCGTATTGGTATGCCGTAGAAATTCTCATTGCTTACCCCAGTGAAATTACCGGTTACCGGACCATATTGATAATATCTTCGGTTACTTGGTCGAGGATTGAGAGGGTCTTGGCTGCAGCTTGGTAGCTTCGCTGAAGTTTGAGCATGTTTGCCATCTCATCATCGAGCGATACTCCGCTGATGCTTTGTATCTGCGTTTGGATTTGCGCGATCACTGCCCCTTGAGTTCCGTAGGCCGACGCAGCGGCTTGACTATCGCGTCCGACTTGGGCCACGTAGTCACTGTAGAACCCTCCAAAGGTGAGGTTTCCAAGCCCCGCTTGGGTGGCGTCTCGGAGCTGAGACAACGAAAGGGCAAGGTAGCCATCTCCGAGATTTCCAGAGGTTCCGCTGGAGATATTGTTCGGATCGTTTTGGATGAGTTTTTCGAGCTTAAAGTCCATCGCTCCCGTCGAAGCAGGATCGAAGAAGGCGATATTGGTCGTGCCATTCGGGTTGGTGCCCGCGAGGTGCATGGAATTAACCCGATCACGAAGCTCGTTTGCGAAGGTATCCAGTTTTCCTTGGTAGCTCGCAACCTGGTTGAGGGTATCGAAGATGCCCCTGAGCTTTCCAGACTTCACGGCAAACGACGTCATCCCGTTCGAGACGGTGTTTGTCGAGAGGTCATAGGTTCTTGGTATTCCATGAGCCCCACCAGCATCGACCAACGAGAATTGGCCCATGTACACCACGTAAGAGCCGTCATCCTGCTCGAATGTGTTGACGGGCACGAGTTTCCCAAGTTGCTCGACAGCCTGATCACGCTGATCGAGGAGGTCACTGGCTGCGCCATTCACGCCTCCCTTCTGCTTAATTTCAAGGTTGAGCTGGGAAATCCGCTTTGCCAAGTCGTCGATTTGGTTAAAGGTTGAGTTCAGTTCGCCAATCGCCTGAGTGCTTACTCGGCTGTAGTCATTCGAGAGATTGCGAATGCGCATGGACAGGGTGTCGCCCGCAGTCTGAACCTGTCGTCGTGCCTCGGCGTCGCTCGGGTTTGAGGCGAGCCCCGACCAAGCGTTCCAGAACTTGTTCAGTGCATCGTTGATCCCGTTCGGCCCAGGCTCGTTGAGCAGTGGCTCGATCTGCTGCATCGACGATGCGAGCGTTTGGTAACGTCCCAAGTCCGCCTGTGCACCAACGCTTCTCTCTTGCAAAAACATATCGCGAATGCGATTAACACCGCTAATGGTAATGCCATTGCCGAGCCCGAATGGCTGCCCCGCTCCGAAGAACGTCGTTGGCTGCATCTGGGCGTACTCGACCGTTTGTCGCGAATAGCCAACGGTGTTGACGTTCGCGATGTTGTGGCCGGTGACATCGAGGCCGCGCTGGAAAGCCCGGAGCGCCTGCGACATCATCCCTATTCCGTGAAATGCATTGGGCATGGCAGTCTCCTTGGCTTAAGCCGCCTGGTTGATGAGAACGGCGGCGTGTGTCGGCTTCTCGTAAGGTGTCTTCGTTTCCGAAGCGGTCTTGGCGATCAGCGTCAGCGTTCCGTTCACATAGGTCAGTTCGTTCTGAATCAGGGTCTTGTTCTTCGCGAAAACGTTCTGCACGTTTCGGGAAGCGACGATGACTCGGTTTGCGAGAGCTTGAACCTGCTGCGCTTCGGCCTGTTCCAGGACCTGCACCAAGCTTCGAAGATTGGGCTCGGCGCCCGCTTCTTCGGCCAGCTTCTTTGCGCAAGTTGCAGCTTGTTCGTCGATGGCTCGCATCTTTTCTGTCAGAGTGTCGAGTTCGGGTTGAATTCTCTCCACGCGTTCGACGTCACGGAGCGTTAGCGCCGCAGTCTGTTCATGTAGCGAACGGAGCAATCGCTCCGAAGTGCTGAGCCAATCCCACCACAGTGTTTGTAGTTCACGCGTTTGCATGTCTTCTCCTTGTTCTCCTGCCGTTACCGGCCCGACGTAGAAATCTTGATTGGGACGCCGACAGCTTTTTCAGCTTCGTCGACAAGGTCACGGACCGCGGTGTTCACGGTCGCTTTAGCACGCTGGACGGCTTTCATCGTCTCAGCCTTTGCAGCGGCGGCAAACTTCTCTGCCTCCGCCTGAAGGATCGCAGGCTTCATGGTCTCCATCATCATCTTGCTGATGCCGAGAGAGCCCTTCTTAGCCATGTTCTCCGAGAGAGCCTGGTCTAGCATGTCGTAATAAATGTCGCTTCCTGGCATAGGCTTGTCGGTCTTGAGGACAGACTTGCGCATGATTCCGAGAAGGTCTTTGAGGAACATCGCCTCTACGCCCTCCGTTGCCTTGGCGAGCTTCTGTATTTGAGGCTCAGCCTGCTTGGCGATCAGGGCATCTTTGAGGGCAATCTTAATCTGCATTAGTTCACCTTCACCCTTGCTTTGAGCGCACCCTGCGACTGCAGGTCTTGCAGGATCGCAATGGCGTCTCTCGGCGTAACTTTGAGTGCTTGGAAGAGCTTGGCAAGGTCGAAGACGGTCGTCGTTGGTCCCATAATCGCCACTTGTGCCGTGTCCTCTTCGGCGGTAACGGTGGTTTGTTCCGTCACGACGGTTTGTCCCAGTGTCAGTGGGTTCGGCTGGCTAATGACCGGGTCTTTGGTGATGCGAATGTTTAGGCTGCCCTTGATGACTACTGACGGCCCGATCTTGATGTTGCCACCGAGCGTGATCGTGCCCGTTCGCTCGTTGATCACGACAATTGCAGGAACGTCGGCGTAGACCGTTGTCAGTTCGATCTCGCTCATCGCTTCAATCGGTGCCTTGCCAACCGGCAAGCTAACCTCAATCGTGCCACCGTTGAGCGGCCGAGTCTGATAGTTCGGGAACGCTTGCCCGAGCTTGTCGCTCACGCGCTGTGCCGTCGTTAGGTCCTGATCGTCGAGCTCAATGTAGAGCTTGCCGTCGAACACGAACTTGGTTGGCGCCGGCGTCTCGACGATGCCACCGGAGGGGATTCGCCCTACTGTGGAGTGGTTCTTCTGAACACTGTTGCCTCCGCTGCCGATATTGAATCCGCCGATGCTAATCGGCCCTTGAGCGACGGCATAGACCGTCTCCTTGCTGTTTGCCGCGTAAAGCGGGGCTTGCAAGAGGGTGCCGCCCTGCAGACTCTTAGCGTCTCCGATCGACTGGACGGTGACATCAATATCGTTGCCCGGCACCGTAAACGGCGGGAGGTCGGCTGTGATCGCGACAACGGCTACATTGCGCAACTTCAGTGAATTCGGGTCCACTTGCGTTCCCCAATTCTTGAGGGCGTTCGCGAGCAAAGTCTGGGTAAAGGGTGTGCTCTTGGAGTCGCCAGTACCCTCAAGGCCAACGATCAGACCGTAGCCGAGGAGTTGGTTTCCACGGACTCCTCGAAATCGAGCAATGTCCTTAATGCGGACTTCGACGCCGTTCTTCTCGGAGTTAATGAATTCTTGTCGCCACTTCTGCTCATTCTCGCTCAGTTGCTTTAGGCGCTCCATCTCCTCTTTGGTGAGCTGTCCGCCTTGACCATTGCCCTGTCCTGTGCCCTGGGTTTTGGGCGGGTTATTGCCATTGCCTGAGCCTTGGGGTCCTCCGCCTTGAGCGGCGGCAAAGCTGATGGCTGCGACAGATAGGATAGATAAAATCGTGTTCTTCATGGCTTTACCTCGTTAGAAAATCCAGTCCAGGATTCGGCTGAGGAATCCACGTCGCTGGCGGTCGCTGATCGCGCCCTTGCCATCGACTTTGATTTCAGCTTCAGCGATGTTCTCGCTGAGCACGGTGTTGTCGCTCCGAATATCGTCAAGCCGGACGATCCCGCTCAGTTTGAAAGTCTGTGTTTCTTTGTTCACTTGCACCGACCGCGTGCCTTCGATGACCATCGTGCCGTTCTCCATGACCTTTTTCACGATCACGGTCATCTTTGCCACGAGCTTGCCGTTCTGGCTAGTTGTGCCTTTGCCGTCGGATGACAGGTCCCCACTCGTTCCGAGTGCAGGGAGGAAGCCACCGATGATCGGAATGTTCAGGCGAGCGACGTTGTTTGCTTCCTTCTTGCTCGTCGTCGTGCCTGCATTGAACTGAGCGGCTGACGTTTCGCTGATCAGGACCGTTAAGATGTCGCCCTCCGTTCTAGCCGTTCGGTCGAGAAGAGGATTCTTGTAGCTCTTGGGCCATAGCGAGCCGGGATATTCATCGTTCAACCCTTGGGAGAACGAGCTTGCGCTGAGGAGCGCGAGCGTTGTCAAACAAAAAAGCTTTCGTGTGTTCATAGCTTTACCTCCACGATTCCGTTGCCAACGACGGTCGCCGCGTGGCTTGTAGTTGATCCGGGGCCGTCGTACTGCACGGTCACTTCGACCGTCTGTCCCAACATTCCGTTTTGTCGCGAGCGTCCGCTAATCTCTGCTACATAGCCAGAGGTGATAAAGCGAACCTTGACAAGCTGTCCGGCTTTGACGCCTGCCGTGAGGCCTTCGCCGTCGAGCTTAATCGTCCGTGAGTTGAGCCGCTTGCCGTCCACAAACACCGCCATGACGACCTGCATTTGCGCGTCCTTGGGTGACATGGATTCCATGCGAAGCTGGAGCACTCCCTTGGGTGCGTGAAAGTCAGGTCCTGCCGAATCTCCAGAAAGCGGGATGGCAACGCCAAGTCTTTCTTGCACGAACTTGATGGCTGCTTCCAAGAACTGCGCCTGGGTGATGATCTGACCCTCTCTGTGAACCGTTATGGTTTGGGGAGATTTGAGATCAAGAGTAGCTGTGTTGTAGCCAAGCCTTTTGACTTGGTAAAGGATCGTTTCGCGGCTAATGCGAAGTGGGATACCCGGCTGTGGCGTCGTGCCAAGATCGATTTCCCGGAGTCTGGCGAACTCAGCTTCCTTGGCTGAAATCGTGGCGATGTCTCCAAGCTTGATGCGATCAGCGGAGGTCATCACGGTCTCTGAGATTTCGATGCGGATGAGTCCAGTAGCCACGGGTTGCGTTTGCGGTGGCGTGTTCGAGGGCTCGGTTCGAGCTGGGCTTACGTCGTTGCCGCCCTGGACCCGCACAACCCCTGCCATCCTTTCGCCGGGATCGAGAAGCTGTGGTCTTGATCGTGCGATCAAGAACTCTCCCTGCTTTGTCAGAGTGGGCTCTGACTCAAAGTAGGCAAGGACAATACGTCCGATGATCCTCTTTTCACCACGGATCGTTGCGCTTATGTGACCCTCAAGATCGGAGCCTAAGCGTTCGGTGTTTGCTGGCACCTCGACGGAGGGCAGCAGCACTTGTCCGCTTGTGTGGGCAAGGCGTCCGCTTTCGTTGACGGTCAGCTTGGCCTCTTTGGAGTAGACAACACGACCGCGATCGCCAAAGCGAAGGTAGCCATCGCCGTCGATACTGACGCCGAGTGTAGGCCCTTGTCCGAGCAGGATGGTGGTGAGGAGAGTGACGATCATCTAACTCCTACCTCTTGAGCTGGTTGAGCGTGCCGAGCATCTCGTCGGCTGTCTGCACGGCCTTGGAGTTGATTTCGTAGGCACGCTGGGCGGTAATCATCCGAACCATTTCTTCGACGATCTGGACGTTTGAGCCTTCGATAAATCCTGATTGAATGAATCCCGATCCTTGCTCGCCAGGGGTCACGACTTGAGGCTCACCGCTAGATCCGCCGCCTTGCATCAGATTGTTTCCGATGCGCGTAAGACCAGCGGGGTTGGGGAACACGGCTACGGTAATTTGTCCGAGCTGTGTAACCTCATTCTGACCCGGCTGAACGCCGCTGACGATTCCCGATTGAGAAACAGTGAGGGCGGTTGTACCGGCAGGGACTGTAATGTTCGGGGAAACCTTGAAGCCCATGCTCGTGACGATATTGCCGTCGCCGTCAACCTTGAAATTGCCGTCGCGCGTATAAAGGGTTTCGCCGGTGCTCGGGCTTTCGATCTGGAAATAGCCCGCGCCGTTGACCATCATCTCCAGCGGGTTGCCCGTATTGATGGGCGCGCCCACGTTTCCGTTGACGGACGTTGCCGAGAACCGTGCACCGAGACCGACCTGAATCGGCACCGCTTGGCGTGCGTCGCCCGCAGTTCCTGCGCCCGATGCGCCTAATGTTTGGTAGACGAGGTCTTCAAACTCTGCGCGCTGTTCCTTAAAAGCTGTTGTATTGACGTTTGCCAGGTTGTTGGCAATCGTGTCCAGATTAAACTGTTGGGCGACCATACCGGTCCCCGCTGTCGTTAACGCTCGCATCATGGCGTCGATATCTCCCTTGCGCTTCTGCGCATGTTATCGTTCGCCTTCCTTGACCCTTCGTCGGAATCACATCCTGGATTCCGTGCCGCCTCCTACGTCGCCCTTGCGAGCTCCGATCGGTCCAGCGCTTTATCGGTCTTGAAGGCTTTGTATCAGTCGTCCTGTCATGTCGTCCTGCTGTTGGATCGACCGTTGCGACAGTTCGAAACTTCGATTCAGCGTGATCATCTCCAGCATCACACTGACGGCTTGAACGTTGGAACCCTCGACCGCGCCGTTTTTGATTTGAACGCTGTTGTTGGGGTCCGTCATGTCTATGGGTTGAGCATTCGTGCTCTTCCAGAGTCCTGTACCAATCTCCTTAAAATCTCCGTCAAACACGCCGACTTGGCCGACATCCCGTCCATCGACGGTTATCGTGCCATCTATGCCAACCATCACGGTGCCAAGCGGCACCTGTATGGGTTGGAGGTCGCTTCCGAGAACAGCTCTTCCGTCAGCAGTACGAAGGACTCCGCCTTCGTCGGTGATGAAAGTGCCGTTCCGGGTGTACGAGATCTTCCGGTTGCCGGTCAGGTCCGGCGTTTCCTCTTCCACTGCGAAGAGCCCCTTCGTGCCGCGAATCGCCATATTGAGCGGCTCACCGGTCATAAGTAGTGGGCCCTCCTCAAAGACAGCAAACTCTCCTTTCTCAACTGCGCCGCTGCCTAGGGTTCCCAGAACGCGGCCTTTGCCGCCATCTGCCTGGAGGAGTCTTTCGTAGGATTCCGCGAATGCGACGGCCTGTCGCTTATAGCCAACGGTACTGAGGTTGGCCAAGTTATGGGCATTGACTTCGAGCGCACGTTGCGCCGACATCATTCCCGTTGCTGTCGCATAAATTCCTCGGTTCATCCCACCATGTCTTTCGGCAGGCATGTTTACGAGGTTTAGGTTTCAAACCTCGCAATCGACTTTAGGTTTGTGTGATTTGAACCTGAGGATGTGGAAAAAGGGGCAATTTGGCGTGGGGCGTTAGGGCATTGTGGGTCCGATCCTCGAAAACGAAATGCCTCGATAACCTCGACGAAAAGCTCTATGCCAGTCTCACAGGGAGTACACGGATGCGTCTGTGCGGCTCTTCACCCACCGCTTCGCTCGCCAACTTCTTCGATTCCGTGACTTGGTGCTGCATCTTGCGAATCGTCGCAGGCTGGGGGGTGAGGTCGTACGGCTTACCGGTCTGCATCACGGTTTCAATCGCCTTTTGAACTTCGTCGAGGGCTTCGATCTCGTGATCTTTCGATTCTCCAGCGCCCTTGAGGATATCGTCGAGGCCTTGTGCAATCTGGCTGTATGTGTTCGACTTGACGACAACGGTTGGCACGTTACGACCCGCCAGGTCGCGCAGTTTACGCGGCTTGGCTTGATAGGTGGAGCGAATCGCCATGATCGCGTCGGCCTGATGGATATCACCGGTGACGTAGGCGGCGGCGCGCTTTTCGCGGATGGCGCGCTCAAGGCGCGTTCGAGCGATGCCGTAGGGGAAGATGCGGATCAGTCCTGGCTTCGCACCATTATCGGGGATGTTTCCGTTGGAAGCGCCCGATTTGGTTGAGGCCGTGTCAGGAGCAACTTCGCCCGGTTGGCGTGAGAGTGACGGATATTTTTTGTTGAACGTAGGATCGTCCAACTCACCGGCGAGCTCATGCTGCACGACTTCGATGCTGCCTGCGTCGGTCCGCACCCGAACTTCTGGCCTTGGTGGGACACCCCGCAGAAGAAGATCGACAGTCTTTTGGACATTGGAGTGGACGGCGAGGCGTTCAAAGTCGATCAGCTCAATCACCACGTCGAAAGTCGGCGGGGCTTTTCGTTCAAGGACCGTTTTTTGGGTGCCTCGGCGTCGCGCTTCATCGTCGGAAAGTGTGACCGCCTGGATGCCACCAATAAGGTCGCAGAGCGACGGATTCAGCATCAAATTCTCAAGAGTCTGCCCGTGCGCGGTGCCGATAAGCTGCACGCCGCGCTCATTGATTGTCCGGGCGGCTAGAGCCTCCGCTTCAGTACCGATCTCGTCGATAACGATGACTTCGGGCATGTGGTTTTCAACGGCCTCAATCATCACCGCATGTTGTTCAACAGGCGTCCTGACCTGCATACGGCGAGACGACCCGATCCCAGGATGCGGGACATCGCCGTCCCCGGCGATCTCGTTTGAAGTATCGACGATGACAACCCGCTTTGAAACCTCATCGGCAAGGACGCGGGCGATTTCGCGAAGCTTGGTGGTCTTTCCCGTCCCTGGTCTTCCCAGAAGAAGAATCGAAGCGCCCGAGCGGACGAGATCGTCGATCATGTCAATGGTGCCTTCGAGGGCACGTCCGACACGGCACGTCAATCCAATCACCTTTTCATGGCGATTACGGATACATGAGATTCTGTGGAGCGTGCGCTCAATGCCAGCTCGGTTGTCTACGCCAAACTCACCGATAGAACGCGTAACAAAGTCGATGTCGTGTTCAGACACGACAACGTCTTCCCATCGATCGACATGATCGCGGTACCTTGCTTCGGCAGGGCGTCCGTAATCAAGCACAACCTCGATGAGCGTTTCGAGTTTTCCGGTCCTTTCAAGCCTCTCCCTGACCACTGCGGGCAGAACTTCGAGAAACTCCTTGAGACCGTCGTATAAACCTGACATATCAATGTTCATGGCTCGCGGCGAGCCTTACAATCATTCCGACGATAAGGGCGAGACAAATGCTCCTTGAATTCTCATTCACTTAACGTGATGGTAACGGTTTTTGTAGAACCGCGGGACCAGTATTTTAGCGAGACCTGATCCCCAATTCGCTTGCCAAAGAGACCTTTGACATAGTCGAGAGGCTCAACGAGCTTCTTTCCGTCCATCTCAAGAAGGATGTCGCCGGGTTGAATGCCCGCTTTGGTGGCGGCGCTGTTACGGAAAACAGATCGGATGGCGAGCCCGTATGACTGCTTTGGTGGCATGGATCCAATGCGCTCGTTAATGAAACTGCGGAACTCGTCGCTTTCGAGCAAACCGGCCTGATTGAACAGCCGTACGCCCACCTCGCCATAACGGACGCGTCCGTTGGTGACGATCTCGTCGGCGACCCGTTTGACTGTGTTGATGGGGATGGCGAACCCGAGACCGATACTGCCTCCGGTGTTGCTGATGATGGCGGTGTTGATGCCGACGATCTGACCGGAGGCGTTGGCTAAAGCCCCTCCGGAGTTGCCTTGGTTGATGGCTGCATCTGTCTGTATCGCATCCACGAGGAGGCTTGAGCCGTTGGTGCTGAGGGTACGGTTGAGGTTGCTGACAACTCCAACGCTCACGGTGTTGTCGTAGCCGAGCGGATTGCCGATCGCAATCACCCATTCCCCGACTTCGAGTCTGCTGTTATCGCCGAGTTGTGCCGGTGTCAGATTTGTCGCCTCTATTTTGAGGACGGCAACGTCGGATCGAGGATCGGTGCCGACGACCTTGGCCTGGAACGATCTGCCGTCACCGAGACGGACCCGAACGGCTTGTGCCCCTTCCACAACGTGGTTGTTCGTGACCACATATCCCTTCGAGCTGATAATCACACCGGAGCCGGTTGCGGCGCGCTCAAGGCGGCTGTCGTCGAAGGAGAAATAGGACGACATGTAGTTGTCGACTGAGACCACGGACGGAGCAAGCTTCTTGGCAGCGAGCCGGAAGTCGCCGGGGGTGGCAACGGCGCCTTCTGTGCTGACCGGGATGGCGCCATCGAAAGCGTCCCGCTTGCCATCAAGCGTGAGCGTTGGCGGCTTGTTATTCATGGCCCGGTCCAGTTGCACAGCCAAGAATGCTCCGGCAAACACCGCCGTCAGGACACCCACAAACCCTAAAATCCAACTCTTCTTCACAGCATTGTCCTCTTTCTTTTGGATACAGATTTGCTAACGTCTGGTGTTCCGAAGTGGTTCACGGGACCCAGGTGGAGCGCAGATAAAGAAATGACCTGTTGGACCAATCCGTCCAACAGGTCATATTTTGAGCGTGCACGTTTCTGCACTTTCAATCCAAAATCCAGAATCTTAAATCCAAAATCGTATCAGCCGTTGCGCTTTGCAAAGTCCGCCATGAACTCTGCCATCACTTGGCAACCTTCCAGTGGGAAGGCGTTGTAGATGCTGGCGCGGATCCCGCCGAGCGACCGGTGTCCCTTCAGGCCATTGAGCTTGACGGCATCGGCTTCCTTCACAAAAGTAGAGAGCAGTTCTTCAGTCGGAAGCTGGAAAGTGACGTTCATGTTCGACCGGCAATCGGCTTTAGCGTGTCCAGCATAGAAACCGGCGGAAGCATCGATGGCATCGTAAAGCACCTTGGCCTTGGCTTCGTTGCGCTTTTGGATCGCCGTTAGCCCGCCTTCTTTCTTCACCCACTTATAAACCAATCCGCACACGTAGATCGCAAAGCACGGTGGGGTGTTGAACATGGAACCGTTGTCCGAAATCGCTTTGTAGCTGAGCATGGGGTGGAACGGCTCGGGTGTGCGAGCAAGCAGGTCTTCCCGCAGGATCACGAGCGTAGCGCCTGCGGGGCCCATGTTCTTCTGTGCTCCCGCATAGATCATGGCGTACTTGCTGACATCAACCGGACGGCTCATGATGTTTGAGCTCATGTCGCATACCGAGGTCACAGGCAGGTCGGGATCGCTCTTGAACTCGACTCCGTGGATGGTCTCGTTGCTCACCCAGTGAACGTAAGATGCGTTGGGTGAATAGTCGAGCTTTGTGAGGTCGGGCACCTCCGAATAGTTGTGGGGTTTGCCGTCGTAGATGACCTTGCATTCGCCGACGAGCGGCGCTTGTTGGCTGGTCTTCTTGCCCCAATATCCGGTGACGACGTAGTCGCCCACGCCTTCCCCGAGCAGGTTCATCGCATGAGCGGTGTTTTGAAGAGTCGCGCCGCCCTGCATGAAGAACGTTTTGTAGTTCTCGGGCACGTTGAACACGCGGCGGAAGGTCTCCAGCGTCTCGTCAAGGATGTCCATGAACTCTTTGCTGCGGTGGCTCATCTCCATGACGGACATGCCCTTGCCCTTGTAGTTCATCAGGTCGTCGCGGATCTCTTCGAGCACCTCAACAGGGAGGGTGCACGGTCCGGCGGAGAAGTTAAAAACGCGGTCGTACGCGGTCTTGACGGCGGTGACGCTCATAGCGTTATTTTAGCATGGGGGACCCTCCATTTATCAGACTGTTGAACCCCGTGGATCAATCCTCATATCTTTGCCCTAAACGAAAGTCGGGACCAGTTTCGAGAAACAACTTGAGAGTTTCGCTGTGCGTAGGATGTGGGAAAACCACGAACGGCTTCTCTGGGGAGCGTGTGGCGAGTATCAGTGCTGAACACCACGCATTCTGAACCCCAAAATAGCCATTGCCAGCGGTCGTCCATCCTACACCCGATGGGTCCGCTTTGAACACCGCGCTTCCATACAGTGCCTGCCATAAACAATCCTCTTCAAACAACGACAACATGGGCAATTCAATGACGATAATATTTAGTTGATCAGAGCTTGCTTTGGGCGCAAAACTCGGCTTTGCTTTTTTGAAGCGCGTAGACAAGGAATCGCGCAAGTCGTCTTCGCGCACTTCTTGCGCGAATCCCAAAGTGTCCACTGGAGCCCAGGTGGTTCCTCGCTTGACACCCTTTTTTTCTTGGTTGGTCAATGTTATCTGGACATAACAGTTAGTACTGGCATCCAGCCAATCTACATGCAGGCCAACTGGTAACTGATCTATATTCTGAGAAAACCATCGTTTAAGACGTTCAAAAGCCTCTTCATCCAAGTCCCGTTCTACGGCTATATCAAGTACCAAGCCAGGTTCTCTTTCACAGTATTTCTTCTCGCACCATGATAGGAATCGTTCAAGCCAAAGCTCGTTTGAGAGATTTAGAACAGCCTTGCACTGAAAGTTGATCCTTGCTGTGCCTTGCCAGACGACCAAATCAGGAGGCGATGTTGCAGGCGGACAAGGTGGAGGCTCATACTCGATTTTTGCTTCAGGAAAACTACGGCATAGCCGTTCGGCTAGACTGACCTCAAGCAAGTCCCCCTGGACTTTGGTCAAAGAGGACATTTGTGCCAGGAGCCGATCCACGAGTTTTCCCAAACCGCGCTGATCAAGAGTTTGTATTGTTTTGCACAACCATCCGTGCGCCTCGTTCTCCGGATTCTTGAGTCCCGAAAGAGTTGGGTGCATTCCCTCGTGAATGAGTGATGATAAACTCGTCGGATTACGCACGCTAAGCCTCCCAGCAAATTCTATCGCGATCTTTAGTATGAGCCAGAATTTCCGCTACGAACTTCTCTCCACCTGCCAGCGCACAGGCGCGCGCCGGGGACGCATCCACACGCACCACGGAACGGTCGAAACCCCGTGTTTCATGCCGGTGGGTACGCAGGGCACTGTCAAGACCGTCGGCAGCGAAGACCTGGAGGCCCTTGGCTTCGAGCTCATCCTCAGCAACACTTATCACCTTGGCCTGCGCCCCGGCAGCGACCTCATCGACCGCTTCGGGGGGCTGCACAAGTTCATGAGTTGGAAGGGGGCGATCCTCACCGATTCCGGCGGCTACCAAGTGATGAGCCTTTCCGATATGCGAAAGATCACCGACGAAGGTGTCAAATTCAAGTCGCACCTCGACGGAACGGAGATGTTCCTCACGCCTGAGCAGTCGATGAAGATTCAGGACGAGCTGGGCGTGGATATCGCCATGGCTCTGGATGTCTGCCCGCCCTATCCTTGCACCCGTGACGAAGCCGTCGCTGCCATGCACCAAACCCACCGCTGGGCCGGACGATGTTTGGAATCCAGGAAAAAGGGTGCGCTGTTTGGGATCGTCCAGGGAGGAGTGCATGAAGACCTGCGCCAAGAATCCGCCGATTTCATCACCAAACTCCCGTTCGATGGTTTTGCCATCGGCGGTGTGAGTGTTGGCGAGCCGACTGAGATGCAGCGCCCCGTCGTCAAGTTTGCCTCGCCTCTGCTGCCCAAGGACAAGCCCCGCTACCTGATGGGCGTCGGCCATCCTCAAGACATCATTCACGCGGTGCGATGTGGGATCGACATGTTCGACTGTGTCCTCCCAACCCGCCAAGCACGGCATCATTCGTTGTACACGATGCAGGGCCGGGTGAACGCCATGGCGTTAAAATGGGCCGAGCACGACGGACCGATTGATCCGATGAGTATCTTTCCAGGAACGGAACGTTATTCAGCGGCTTACTTAAGGCATCTCTTTAAGGCTAAGGAGGCACTTGGGGCAAGGATTGCAAGCCTCCACAACCTTGCTTTTTACGCAAGACTGATGGAGGAGATCCGAAAGGCGATCGAGAACGACGCATGGGCTGAGCTAGAGGAACGGTACGCAAAGGCGTAAGTCGGCTATGAAGTGCGGTGTCTTACTCGTAACACCTTCGCTTCATCCTTCCAGAAAACAAGACCCGACTTTTGGCCGGGCCTTGTGTGTGGATATTCCCCTGGCCCGAAAGGACAGTAGGAAAGCGTTTTACTTAAACACGGGCAACGGAGTGAATTTCTGCCCAAGCACGATTTCGGAGTCTCCGCCAACCCAGTTGTCCAGGGCTGTGGCGTAGACCTCACGGAAGTCGACGTTGTGCTTAAGGTCGCCGTTCTGCAGGTTCACCAAATCCGGCGCTCCTCCATAAAGACCACCTTTGATCTTGTTGCCCACCAGGAACATCAAACCGCCTGCACCGTGATCGGTACCTGCGCTTGCGTTCTCGTAACAGCGTCGTCCGAACTCTGAGAAGACCAGAACGATGACCTTATCGGCTCGCCCGGCTGCTTCCATCTCCTTTTGGAATGCGTTTACGGCGTCGCCAAAGCCCTTCAACAGCCGATCATGGCTTTCCGCTTGCTTCGCGTGAGTATCGAAGCCGCCAGCGCTGAAGTAGACCACTCGGGTGGCGGGGGAAGTCGCCACGATCTGGGCGATCTGCTGGAACCCTCGCCCAAACGGATCGTTGGCGTAAGTCTGCTTTGTCTTGTACGTGGCGAGTTGAACTTTGAGCGCGGCGATCGCATCAAGGGCGGCTTTATTGGCTTGCTGAACGATACGAGCGTTCGAGCCTTGTGCCGCATCAGGACCCTGGATCTGCCGAAGCATGCGTTCCATATCGGGGTCGCCTACCATCGACTGGATGTCGGCGAGGCTTGCAAAGCAGGGGATGCTTGCATTCTTTGCCGAGAGCGAACGTGGCTTTTCGGTAGATAACCCAAGAGCGACTACGGGATTGAGAGGACCGGTAAGGGCTTGCTGGTCAAAGTGTCGGCCAACCCAACCGTATTTTAGCGATAGGTCAGGGCTTGCCGATTGCCAGATATCCATGCTCTTAAAGTGCGAGCGGTTAGGATTTGGGTATCCAACGTTGTCGACGATGGCGACTTTGCCCGCTTTATAAAGCTCTTCCAGCCCGGTCAAGTTGGGGTGAAACCCGACTTCGTTGGAGATCTTCAGCACCTTGTCTTCGGTGATGCCGATGGTCGGGCGTAGTTCGTAATATTTCTTGTTGGCGTATGGAACGACGGTGTTCAGTCCGTCGTTGCCACCCGAGAGCTGACAAACAACCAGCACAGTATCACTTAGGGCTTTGCTGCCCTTAGCCTGCCGTATGACCTCTGCATGGGCGAGGGTGCTAAGCCAACGTGGGGCCGTCAGGCCGATGGCAATCATGCCGCCGACACGGAAAAGGTCTCTTCTCGTTAATAGGTCGCTCATCGCTTTCCCCTCACAGATATCGTCTGGTTAGACAGACGTGCCTGCTGAGTCCAAGTTCAGTAGAAATGGTACATTGAATTTGGCCATGAATGGCAAACAAAGTGCAGCAAGTCTTCCCGCAGCCGCCGTTTTGACGCTACTGACCCTAAGCGTTTTTTATCTGTTGCGTGATTTCGGTCCTGAGAGCGCGGTTAGGAAATTCCATCGTGCTGTCCTCAGCCGCGACTTTGCCAAGGTCCAAGAGTCGATTCGGCCGGAGACAAACCAGGAGTCGCTGGACTTTCTGGCAAGAGGAGTCTGGAACTTTGCCCGTGCCGATGGGCGTTTCCAAATTCGATCCCTCCAGAGAAACACCAACCAAGTCACTGCCGAAGTGGAGTACAGCTTTCCTGATAGATCGCTCGTCGCGACAACACTTTGGTTGGTCGAAAAGGACCAAACCGGTTGGAAGGTCAACGTAAATGCCACCGAAAGACTCTGGAGGGACGGGATGATTCCGTAAAGGAACGCTCGAGTCGGGTTAAATAGGTGTCGGATGCTGCGTGCTGGTCGTCTTAATATTGTTTTGGCTCTTGGATTAGCCAGCGTCATCGTTCTAGCTGTATTGCTAGTCATGACTCGAAGCTCCCCTTCAGTCACCGTTGGCAACTTTCTCACCGCCCTTGCGAAGGCTGATGTCGATCAGCTTGTCGAGTTGAGCCACTACGACGGCGATAAAGCTGAATTACGCAAACAATGGGAGTTTTGTGTGAAGGAGGCGGCCCCCCATGTTCGGTTCGTGTGGACAATGGTTGGGTCGAGGGAGATAAGCGACACAAGCGCCTCCGTCAACATCCTTTGGACAAAAGACTTGGGAAATCAAGGGTATGAAAAACGATACGAAATCCCCTGTGTGAAAGAGGATGGACAGTGGAAAGTAGACATCGTTGCCGTTGCTCGGGACATGTTCCCAGCCCTGCCGCGGTAGGCACGGACAACTCCTTAACCTTTCTCGACGTCATTAATAAGTGAAGTGAACCGTCGTCGAGGCAGACTCCGATTAATCTCAATCCCAAATGGCTATCGCCTTTTTGGTCCGTCACGCCTGTTTCGATGCCTCACCTGGCTGAGTTTTTTGTTCGGAACCGCGCTCTTTGCCGTCGCAGTTGCGATCTGGCGTGATTCCAATTCGGCGGGCTGGCTCGGATTCGACGCCGCGAGCGTCATCTTGGGTGCAATCGGACTCTATCATTGGTCACTTTCCGTTTATTACTTCGCCAACGGTCCAGACCGGATGCTTGGCGAGATCAACCAGAAACGGGTCAAGCTTGACCGGTGCCGAACCTTTGCTGCGGAGAATGTCCAGGCCGTGCTGATCGACGACTTTGGAGATATCGCTTCCATGCTGGGCTTTCGGATCGACGGGAAGGAGATTTTCCTTGGCGAACTCACTGCCGTTGAGGATGTCGGTGACGTCGCTGGGCGTATCGCCGAGCTGCTGGATGTCCCCGTTCTCAGACGCCAACAGGTAGTCTGAACTTCATGCGTAAGAAGGCTGTCGAGACTCGGAAGTATCGGCTGGACATGAATGAGAAGATCCTGAACTCAGGCCACAAAGAGTTCAACAAGTTCTTCGCCCTGGACACCAATGCCTACCAAGAAGGCGCGATCAGCGTCCCGAATAAGGAGTTGATGGGTCTGGTCGGCTCCATGGTTTTGCGCTGCAACGACTGCATCTTCTATCACCTTGATCGCTGTGTTACGGAAGGCTGCTCACGCGAAGAGATACATGAGGCGATGAACATCGCCTTGGTCATCGGCGGCTCGATCGTGATTCCACATCTGCGCTACGCATTCGATGTGCTGGATGAGCTGTTCGCGGAAGGCATGCCACCAGCTCCAAACCTAGTCTGAAGGGCTTGCATAAGCGCTTCGGTGGGGAGACCAACAACGTTGTCGAAAGAGCCTTCAATGCTCGCAATGAAGCCATTTGAGGAGTCTTGCGCCCCATAAGCTCCTGCTTTGTCCATCGGCTCACCTGTGGAGATATAAGACCAAATCTGCTCGTCCACGAGGTCGTTGAAGGTGACTTTGGAGGTGTCGGCAAAAATGTGCTGTCCGCCGGGCCAAAAGAGCGCGATACCAGTGATGACTAAGTGCGTCCGCCCGCTGAGTTGTCTCAGGATACGGTGGGCATCTCCTTCGTCCTCAGGTTTGGCAAGTTGCTCAAACTTGTCTTCCCCAATCGGCAGAGCCACGACGGTATCCCCCCCGATAACGAGGGAATCGGGCCGCTGAGAGAATATAATCCCGGCTTTTGCTGCAGCGAGCGCTTCCGCTGTCGCGAAGGGATCAGAAGTGGTCAGAGCGCCCTCATCCAGGTCGGCGTGTAAGATGTCGAATTCGGTGATAAGCTTATTGAGCAGTTGCTTTCGGCGTGGAGACGCGCTTGCCAGGATGACTGGATAAGGGATTGAGAGCACAAGAAGATTATGTCCGTTCGCACCGTTTGCTTCTTTGGATTCATGCTCGCGACTGGAGTTGCTTCAAGCTTAGTCGTCGAACCTCGTAGGCCAATTCTGGATGGAGTTTTCTATTTGCCTTCAATAAGCGAGGACAGTATCTGCGCAAATTCCGTGAAATTGTTTGCGATCGTAACAACTCTGACTTCCTCGGTATCTACCCAGATTACTGGCGGCTCCCCGCTGTCAAAGGATTTTCGGTAGTCCAGCATGACAGCCGTATGTCCGTCGCCTCCGAGTACGATCCCAGGCGAGGGATAGTCCCATTCTTCAATCATGTAGGCGGAACCGGTGTCACTATCAATCCCGTTCTCATAGCCGATGCCCGATATTGACCTGAAAGAAACCTCACAGGCATTGATCACGAAGAATTCGCCTCTGACGAATCCTCCGTTGACCACGCGGCAGAACTCAAGATAACTGTGGGGTAGTTGGAGTCCTAGCTTTTGCTCAGCAACCGCTATCATTCTGTCGGTAAGAGGAGGTCCGTAATAAGGCTTCAAGTGCTCGATGCTGTTGATGGCGCTCAGTGAGATAGCAAGGTCAAGCGGCTCAATAATCTTTTCAGCAAGCGTTTTCATCTCGACTCTGCTGAAGATAGCTTACTGCGCAAGTAGCATAGATAGGCAAATCTATCCCGACAGCCAAAAACCGGGCCTATCGACCCTGGTGTGGGACCACTGTCCCGAGAGCTGGGACCACTCTTGGGACCCGTTTCAGATTCAATTTCAGAAATTGTTTGCGAAAGGCCAAAAGTCCGATTGCTACCCGTAATTTCACAGGCCACACTTTTCCCAGCGCCTAAAGCGCAAAGAAGGAGAGCTGAAGAACATTGCGATCACGATGGCTTTTTGTTTGAGCTGCTCTGCACTGGTTACAGTGCAGGCAACCCATCAAAAGCCAAACCCTCCGTGTCGATGACGCATTGAGGAGCAAGCTTCGCAAGTGCATCTTCGTTTTGGATGGACGCCCCAGCCGCATTCTGCGGCTGGGCTCGGTTCATCCATATGACCAGGTTTAGGCCCATGGCGCTCGGCACGGAAACCCATGTTGAGCTTTGAATTCGGGCACGACTCATTACCATCAAAAATGCTCGACCCAGAGAATCAACCATGAAAAACACAATGCTCATGATCTGTGCCGTTCTGCCTGCCGTTAGTTTCGGGCAGAATCTGGCGCAGGACAAACCCACGATCCTCACTGACCGACCGGCTTTTACAGACTCGGCAGCAGTCGTTCCACTTCGCTGGCTTCAGATCGAATCCGGCCTGACCTATCAGCGGATCCCAGGGGGCTCTGTCGTAAACGGACCGGAAGCGCTTCTGCGCTACGGATAGTCCCCACGAACCGAACTTCGTGTCGGGCTGCCCGATTACGCTCGCCTCGTCATCTACGGCAATAAGCTGAGCGGATACGGCGATGGCAGTCTCGGATTCAAATTTGAAGCGCCGGAACGAGTGCTCGGCTTCAATGTTGCCGCAACGATTGAGACATCCATCCCAACCCGCGACGAGTTTTCGACGCGAACGTACGATCCCACAGTCAAGGTAGCGTATTCGAGAAGCCTCGGCTCTATGTGGACGCTCTCAGCAATGACCGCGGGGACGTGGAGCGACGAAGGCGGCGATCGCAAGCTCTATGTGCAGCAGTCCGTGTCGATCGGACGCCAGCTTCGTCAAGGTGTCGGCGCTTTCGTTGAGTACTCAGGCATCTTCAATCGGACGGCATTGCCCGATCATATCGCGCACGCCGGATTGTCCTGGAAGCTTGATAACAACCGCCAAGTGGATCTCCACTTTGGATACTTCGTGTCTGGCAGTGACCGCATGCCGTTCGTTGGAGCGGGCTACTCAATTCGGTTCTAACATTTGCAGGCGGAGGTTCAATGGCACAAAAAAGTGCTTACAACGAACCTCCGCCAACTCTAATATGTCTATCCTAACACGATGAGATTTGCTGCGCTTCTTCTAACTCTGTTTGTATGCACGCTTTCGGTTGCCCAAACCAAAGACGTCACCCTTACAGCCGCTGACGGCAAAAAGGTCTTTGGCAAGTACTACAAGGCCACAGGCAAGGTGAAGGGCGCTGTCCTCATGTTCCATCAGGCACGGTCGAACATGGAGGAGTATTCCAACATTGCTCCCCGGGTAGCAAAGCTGGGCTACGATTGTATGACCATCGACCAGCGCTCCGGCGGCGAAATGTGGGGGGTGAAGAACAAAACAGCAGCACAATATCCCGCCTCTCAGAACTTCCTCCAAGCCTACGCCGACCTTGAAGCTGCCTTTAACTGGGCAAAGACAAACAAGTACAAAAAGATTGTGGCCTGGGGCAGCAGCTACAGCTCTTCACTGGCCCTCAAACTTGGCGCTGAGCACTCCGAAGTGAGCGCGGTTCTTGCCTTTTCTCCCGGCGAATACTTTGGACAAAAGGGGCTTGTAGGCGGTTGGAATTCAAAGATGAAAGCACGCGCTCTATTCGCTTTTACCAAGGACGAGGCGATCAAAGGCGGCATCGACCTTTATGACACTGCGGGCAATTTTCCAAACCGAAAGTACGATGTGATGGCAGTTCACAAGGACGGTCTTCACGGGAGTTCAACCCTTCGCAAGGACAAGAACACCAAGAGCCTTGAGTACTACTGGACGATGGTCGAAGAGTTTCTCAAGAACCTCTGACCGCGCCCGCAAAGCCTGTTTTCAACGGTCAAGTTTCCCGATTCAAGGTGATGCCTCACCTACAGGACCTAGGGAAAGCATCAAAGTTTAGCCATGGTTACACTTTTGTGGTTTTGCTGTGCTACACTTTCTAAATGTAGCCAAGGCTACATTTTTTGAAAGCCATGAAAATCGTCCCTTTACTGACTTGTTTCGCTCTCGCGACTGTTGCGTTTGCTCAAGACAAAGCCACCCCGCAAGGTCCGATTGTGACCGATCGCCCAGACTTCACCGAATCTGCAAACGTAGTGCCATTGAGGTGGCTGCAGTTCGAGTCCGGCTTTACCTACCAAGGGATTCGCGGAGGCTCCTCCATAAGCGGTCCCGAAGCTCTCATCCGCTATGGTATGGCCCCTCGATCAGAACTGAGAATCGGCATCCCCGATTACGGTCGCCTCGTGCTCTTAGGCAACTCCGAAGTTGGATTCGCCGACGGCAGTCTTGGATTTAAGTTTGAAACAGAAAAGCCGGTGCTTGGCTTCGACGTGGCCGTGATCGTTGAGACGTCGATCCCCACGCGGGGAGCATTCTCATCCGACTCTTCAGAACCTGCCGTTAAGCTCTGTTACGCACGCGATTTTAGTTCTGGATGGAGTCTTTCGGCGATGAGCGTTGGCGTTTGGACGAAAGATGACGGAAACCGGACCATCCTTCAACAAACAGTTGCCCTCGCTCGCGAACTCTCTGGCGGCCTCGGATTCTTCATCGAATATGCTGGCACCTATCACAAGTCGATGAAATCGGAGCATGTCGCCCACGGCGGGTTTGCTTATCAGCTAAGCAACGACCGTCAAATTGATCTTCACTTCGGCACTTCGCTTTCGGGCAATGACCGAATGCCGTTCATAGGAGTAGGGTATGCGGTCCGATTTTAACCTTCGTGTACGGTTTGCCGTACTCGCGGCGATCCTGGTAACTGCGCTCGTCACCGCCCTTGGCTGTGGGCCCGATGACACCACATCAGGCTCGAAAAGCGGGGAACGGCGTGATGGTCCAGTGAGGATCGTAGCGACGACAGGCATGGTCGGAGACCTTGCTCGGCGCGTTGGCGGTGAACACGTCACCGTTGATGTCCTCATGGGAGCAGGCGTCGATCCACATTTGTATAAAGCCTCTCCAGGCGACATCACGAAGCTCACGAGTGCGGACCTGGTGCTCTACAGCGGGCACCACCTCGAAGGGAAGATGGCGGACGTTCTTGTCCAGGTCGGGCGAAAGCGCCCCGTTCTCGCCGTAACCGAGCGCATTCCGGAGGACCAGCTACTTAGCGATGTTGTAAACACAGAATTCCCGGACCCCCACCTTTGGTTCGATGTGGCGCTGTGGTCGAAGGGATTGGACCCGGTTGCCGAGATCCTGAGTGAAGTCGATCCCGCAAATGCAGAGGCCTATAGGGCGAATGCCGAGGGCTATCGCAAAGAGCTGCTTGAGCTCGACGCAGAGATTCGGGCACAGGTTGCCACCATCCCAAAACCTCGGCGTCTCCTAATCACCGCTCACGACGCTTTTCGATACTATGGGCGGGCGTATGGCATCGAAGTTCGGGGCATCCAAGGCATCAGCACCGAATCGGAAGCTGGCCTGAGCGAGATCAACCGTCTTGTCGATTTGATCGCAACACGCAAGGTCACAGCGGTCTTTGTCGAGACTTCGGTGTCGGCCAAGAATGTTCAGGCTTTGATCGAAGGCGCGCAGCAGCGTGGGCTGAAGGTGCGCATCGGCGGAAACTTGTTCAGTGACGCGATGGGCGCGCCCGGAACTCCGGAAGGAACCTATCAGGGAATGGTACGCCACAATACAAAACAGATTGTACAGGCATTACGATGATCGCTTTTGAAGTCCGAAACTTGACCGTTGTCTATGACCGCAAGCCGGTCCTGCAAGACGTATCTCTCGTCATTCCCGCAAACGAACTCGTGGCAATCGTCGGTCCGAACGGGGCTGGCAAAAGCACGCTGATCAAGGCGGCTCTTGGGCTGGTGCCTCGTCTTAGTGGGGCCTTTCAGGCCTTCGGGCAGCCACTCGAAGGCCACGACAAACGCATCGGCTATGTGCCGCAGCGTGAAAGCGTTGACTGGGATTTTCCCGTCAGCGTGATGGACGTCGTGATGATGGGCACCTATGGGCGCGTGGGCTGGTTCCGCCGTCCGGGCAAAGCTGAAAAGGAGTCTGCCGAATCTGCGCTGGACGCGGTCGGCATGTTGGACTATCGCCATAGGCAGATCAGCCAACTCTCTGGTGGCCAGCAGCAGCGAGTTTTCCTTGCCCGAGCTCTTGCGCAAGAGGCAACCTTCTATTTTATGGATGAGCCGTTCGCCGGTGTCGATGCTGCGACCGAACAGGCAATCGTCGAAATCCTCCGTCGAATCCGTCAAAGCGGTGGAACGGTGGTGATGGTTCATCACGACTTGGAGACAGTGCCGGAGTATTTTGATTCCGTCGTGCTGTTGAATAAGTGCGTGATCGCCCAAGGTGCGGTCAAGCAAACGTTTACCGACGACAACCTCAAGCGCACCTACGGTGGCAAATTGCTTTCGCTCGGGACGCTTGGGCTCGGGGGAGCCGCCGCCGGTTGACATACAACACACTCATTGTTTTGATTGGGGCTGCTCTGCTTGGTGCGCTTTGCGGTGGGGTAGGCACGCTCACCGTTTTACGTCGGCGGGCCTTGCTCGGCGATGCCATCGCGCATGCGGCGTTGCCCGGAATAGGGCTTGGCTTTCTTATCTTCAAATCGAAATCTCTTCCTGTGTTGCTGCTCGGCGCGCTCGCTACCGGCTTGCTTGGGGTTTGGGTGATCGCGATGGTGCGCAGACATAGCCGAACCAAGGAGGATGCCGCTCTGGGGCTGGTGCTGTCGGTTTTTTTTGGCGCTGGCATTGCGCTTTCGAGGCACATCCAGAATGCCGTGCCGGACGGCAGTCAAGCGGGCTTGGATACCTATCTCCTCGGAAAGGCCGCGGGCATTGTGCGTCAAGACGTCATGCTGGTCGCTCTCGTCAGCATTGTTTGTCTTGCGGTGTTGGTCGTTCTCTTCAAAGAGCTTCGTCTATTGAGCTTTGACCCAGACTACGCTCGTTCGCTCGGCTGGAATACAGTTGTCCTCGACTTTGCTGCGATGGCGATGGTGGCTTCGGCGGTGGTCGTGGGTTTACCGATGGTCGGGATCGTGCTCGTTGCTGCGTTGACGATTTTGCCAGCAGTCGCGGCTAGATTTTGGACGGAGAGCCTGAGCAAACTGATGCTGATCGCCGCTGGTGTGGGAGCGGCGAGCGCCGCTTCAGGCGCTCTTCTGAGCGCATCATTTGACAAGATGCCAACCGGGCCTGTGATGATCCTCATTGCCGGGGGATGTTTTGTTGTTTCCGCACTCGTCGCCCCAAATCGGGGATTGATCACTTACACGCTTCGTGAGCGTCGAGGAAGGCTGAGCCACGGCGCACGTCTTACGGCCCGCTTGCTGATGGAATCCCCTGACGGGGTTCCCATAATGGTCGCGACAAAGACGCTGCAGAGCTATGGGGTTCGCGATCCCAGGCAGTCGCTGCTTGAGGCCTCACGCCGAGGATGGGTCGAGTTGAGCCGTGATGCTTACAAGCTCACTCCGGAAGGGATGGAGGCTGCGAATGTCGTGGATTGACAACCTCAGCCCCGAAGTACGCATGGCCTTCTGGACAATCCTCGTGGCCAGCATCTGCTCGATCATGTGTGCCCTGCTTGGGGTTTGGCTTGTGCTTCAAAGGATGAGCTTGACTGGCGATGCGATCAGCCACTCGGTACTGCCGGGGTTGGCGCTAACCTTTGTCTGGTTTGGCACTCGTGATCCCGTGCCAATGATGTTGGGAGCCGTTGTTGCCGGTGTGCTTACGGTGGTATTCACACGCGGCATTGGGAAGCTGACAAAAGTGCGTGAAGATGCTGGACTGGGGGTCGTTTTTACAATTCTGTTTGCCATTGGTGTCTTCGTGATCACTCGCTATGCCGCTCAGATCGACCTCGACCCCGGCTGTGTCTTGTACGGATTGGTGGAGTTTGTTTCGATCGACACGGCCCCGTTTGGTGGTACCGAGGTGCCTCGGGCGCTCATCACGATCTTGCCCGCATTTGCGGTTGTTGCCGCTGGCCTCTGGCTCTTCAAGCGCGAGATTGCCTTGATGGCATTTGATCCGGCGCTTTCCGCATCACTCGGCAAGAAACCCAACGCAATCTACTTCGGATTGATGGCCCTCGTCGCTATTGCCACCGTTGCAAGCTTTGAAGCAGTCGGGGCGATCTTGGTCGTCGCAATGCTCATTGGTCCTGCAGCGACAGCTCAACTTCTCACGCGAAAGCTGCGAGCCATGTTCGTCATCTCTGTGGTCTTGGCGGTCGTTTCGTCGGTTGGAGGCTATGCCCTTGCCGTACGATGGAATACGAGCGTGGCGGGAATGATGGCGGTGTGCACGGGTTTGCTTTACGCTGGAGCTTTTCTCTGGTCGCTGGTGGAGCAGCGAATAAACCATCGTCGGGTTCTGCTTGGGGACACCATTTCTACGTAAGCCACTTGGCCTGTGCTCCAATACTTGAACCTCACCCTGCCATACTCATACCCATGCTCAAGGTCGAGGGGCTCGGCAAGAGGTTTGGTCCGCGCTGGATTTTTCGCGGGCTTAACTTTGAGCTAGGTACCGGTGATGCCCTTATTGTTCTCGGGCAGAACGGGAGCGGCAAATCGACTCTTCTGAAGACGCTTTGTGGGCTGCTCAGCGCATCGGAGGGCAATGTCATTTTGCCCGACGGCGATCCAAGACTGACCCTTGGAGTGTCGGCGCTCGACATGGCGCTCTATCCGCATCTCACGCCCACCGAGCATTTGGAACTCTCTGCCGACCTTCGAGGATGCTCAGCTAACTCCGGGGAACTACTCAAGCGAGTGAACCTGACAAGCGCCGCCGACCGCCCTTGCGCCAAGCTCAGCACAGGAATGCGCAATCGGCTCAAGCTCGCGTTGGCGATCCAAACCGAACCCAAACTCTTGATGCTCGACGAACCGGGCGCAAGCCTCGACGAAGAGGGCCGCGCCTTGATCGAATCGATTTGTGAAGAGCAACGAATCCGGGGTGTGCTAGTCATCGCGACCAACGATCCAACAGAAAGGAGGCTCGGAAACCTTGAACTCCGGTTGGAAGCGTGAGATCGTCGCGGTGCTTCGCAAAGAGGTCATGGCCGAGCTGCGCGGACGCTCGGGCTTGCTCACAAGTCTGCTGTTTAGCCTCGTCAGCATCGTCGCGATCGCTTATGCGACGGTGAATGTCGAGGTCACCGGGCGATTGGCGAGCGGGCTGCTTTGGGTTACGCTCCTTTTCAGCGCGGTGGTCGCACTGCCGAGAACGTTTATTGTTGAGGAGGAGCAAGGAACAGCCGACCTTTTACGGCTTTGGGCGCGGCCTCATGCTATCTATTGGGGCAAGCTGATTTTTAACTTCGTCCAGATGTTTGGAACTGCGCTCTTGCTGAGCATCTTGTTCTTCTTCTTGATGGGCATTGAGGTGCGTCAAGTGGCCTTGTACCTATTGGCGTTGGCATTCGGATGCGGGGCCTTGGCGGGAGCGGTAACCTTGTGTGGCGCGATCGTGGCGCAGGCATCCAATCGGGGGACTTTGGCGGGGGCGATTGCTCTGCCGCTTTTGGTTCCATTGGTGGCGATTCTGATCGCAGCGACGAAGTTTAGCCTAGGGGACGGTTTGGCCGAGATCAGTTGGCAGGCAACGGCGGGGCTTGGCTGTTACACGGTTGCGGCGCTGACTTTGGGGCCGTGGATATTCCAAGCGATTTGGAAGCCATGACTATAGTTGTTGAGGAGCATTTCAATTCGCGTAAATGCAAAGTCTCCTCCCCCTTGAGGGGGGAGGCTGTGAGCGAAGCGAACTGGGTGGGGGTGAGGCAAATCCGAACCTTCGGACGAGTTAGGAAAGTGGTTCAAGTGCGATGCTGAAGTGGCTTTACTTTTTAGCGGTCTCGGCGATGACGGTGTGGACGTTCTTCGTCCCGCCCGCCGAAGGCTTTCAGCGGCCCGAACTTGCCCGAATCGTCTTCTTCCACCTGCCCTGTGCCATCGGCAGCTCCATCTTCATGACGATGGGCGCGTACTTTGGCATTCGGTACTTGGTGAAGAAAGATATCCATTGGTCGGTCCGCACGGAAGCGGCACTGGAGATGGGTTTGACGCTCGGCTTGCTGACGCTGTTTACCGGGATCATTTTTAGCAAGGTGCAATGGGGAGCATGGTGGAATTGGGACCCGCGACAGACCTCCTATCTCTTCGTGATGCTGATAATTGGAGCGTACTTCGCGATTCGGGCGGCGTTCTCCGACCGCGAGCGTGCGGCAGCGGCGTCTTGCAGTTACGTCGCAGCAGCGACGCTGCCGATGCTCTTCTTCGTTTTTGTGTATGCACGGTTGAAGTCGGTGACGACGCTGCACCCGGACGTCGTCCGGGACAATGGGTTTGATCCCACCTACAAGTACACGTTTTACAGCCTGTTCTTGCTTGTCTTTGTCGGGTGTTTTTGGATGTATCGGCTGCGCGTGAAGGCCGGTTTGATGGAGCTTGATCTGGAGGATTCTTATGGACAATTGGAAACTGATCGCGGCGGTTCCGCCGCTGCTGGTGTGGTTCGGCCTATTTCTGTATCTGCTGAGGATGGATCGGAAAGTCAAGGCGGTTGAGAGAGAGCTGAATCAGAGAAGCTGAGGCCGTGCGTTTCGGGCGTAAACCATCGCCGACGGACGCAATATTTTAGTTGCCCATAGACGCGCCATCTGGAGTCTGTAGGCATAGTTTCTTTCGGTACCGAGCCCCCGGCTTGACATGCAAAGGCGGCAACGACGGAGCGTTGCCCTCCCGGGCTGTCAAGCTCCAGACTGGAAGTCTGGGGGCCATAGTTGTGGATCGTCTAAAATCCCTAACCCATGCCAAAGCAGTGGCCGCAGGATACGATCGAAACCCTTCATAGCCGGATCGTCTACCGATGTGTGATCGGGTCGCACGCTTATGGCCTGGATACCGACGCCAGCGATACCGACATCCGCGGTTGCTTTCTTCCCCCGGCGAGCATGCACTGGTCGCTGGATGGAGTCCCCGAGCAGCTTGAAAACGACGAGCGGCAAGAGTGCTTCTGGGAGTTTGGGAAGTTCGTCAAGCTGGCATTGCAGAACAACCCGAACGTCTTGGAGTGCCTTTTCACCCCACTTTCCGAGCCAATTGGGCCGGTTGGGAAAAGGCTCGTGCAGGCGCGTGACGCTTTCCCATCCAAACTCGCCCACGGTCGGTATCGCGGCTACGTCGAAGACCAGATGCGGCGGCTCGACAACAAGCTCAAAGCGTCGGGCGAAATTAAATGGCGGCATGCGATGCACATGATCCGGTTGCTGATCAGCGGACTCGATCTGATGGAGACGGGAAGGGTCCGGGTCGACGTCAGCGAGCACCGCGACGAGCTGCTGGCGATTAGGGCAGGGCAGGTGTCCTGGGAACTGGTGCTTGCCCGGGCCGATGAACTGAGCAGAAAGCTTGATGAAGCCTACAACACGACCTCGCTACCCGCCCAACCAGACTACGCGCTCGTCAATAACTTGCTGTTACAGGCACGAAGGGAGGCGCTCGATTTCTGATGGAGCATCGCCCGCTGCTGGAACAGATCGTGCGCGAGCACTCGTATCCGCTCATTTTTGCGACTGTGAGCGGCGCGCATCTTTATGGATTCCCATCGGCAGACAGCGACATCGACCTGCGCGGGGCCCACGTCCTGCCCAAGGAGACGATGCTTGGCTTAGAGGTCGGCGATGAGACGGTCGAGGCCTCTTTCGTGCGAGAGGGTGTAGAGATGGACATCGTTTCGCACGATGCCCGCAAGTACTTTGCGATGCTGCTCAAGAGGAACGGGTACGTGCTGGAGCAGGTGCTTTCGCCCTTAGTGATCCATACCACCAAGGCTCATCAGGAGTTGATTCGCCTGGTACCTGGACTGCTTACGAAGCATCACGCGCACCACTATTTGGGCTTTGCGAGGACCGAATGGGGGCTTTTTGAGAAAGAGGTGAAGCCTCGAATCAAGCCCCTGCTTTACATCTATCGGGTGTTGCTTACGGGCATTCACCTCTTGCGGACGGGGGAGGTTGAAGCCAACCTTGCAACGCTAGCGCCTCTGTATGGCTTGGACGATATTCCTGAGCTCATTCAAATGAAAGTTGAAGGCACGGAAAGGGGCTCCGTCGAGGTCGATGTGGAGTTTCACAGACGTCGATATGGCGAGTTCATCGAGAGGCTGGAGAAGGAAAGGGACAGCTCCACGCTTTCTGAATTCCCGGTGGGCCGGGAAGAGCTAAACAAGATCCTTCTTGGTTGTCGATTGGACCCCGAGACGTGGTTAAGCTCGCAAAACTCGTAAAGCCTTGCTCTATTCGATCCGCTAAGAATCCTATCAACATCTTTGCAAAGACCTGAGCATGGTCTAAAAAACCCAGTAAATATACCGAAATGGACATTGGGCAGTTGTGTGCCCGATTGACCATGAACGCGCTCATTCAACTGGTATTCGGCCTTCTTTTAGCATTTCAGCAGACCGGGTCCGCCCCGATCAAGCTCAAAGTTGGCGATACGGTCACGATCGAAGCCCCGTCGGGCTATGGTGGAAGCTTTACGCTCCTCAACGATGGATCGATCTACGGCCGAGGATTTGGAAAAGTCGTTTTGGCGGGCAAGACTTGGGAAGAATCGGAGCAAGCCGTTAAGCAGGCCCTCAAGAGATTCGTCAAACCCGAAGATGTCCATCTTTACATTTCTTCTCAACGGGCCGAGCTTGTCTACCTCGTTGGGCTTGCCGGTGGCAAAGGGCCAGCAGCTTGGCGACCAGACTTAACGCTGCGCCAACTCCTCGCGAATTCGGATGTTGGCGAAAATCTGGACAAGGTTGAGGTTTCCGTCTTCCGAAGTGGCAGCAGTATTTATCAGGCTAACCTCGACAGCGTTCTCAAGGGTCAGGCTTCACAAGACCCGAAGCTCTCACCCGATGACGTGGTCACGATTACACCCATTGAGCACGTTCGGGTGTGGGTGAGTGGGGCAGTGCGGAATCCTGGCGAAGTGAGGATCCCCAAAGGGAGCGACCTTTACCGAGCGCTAACGGCAGCGGGCGGGCTTATCCAGAAGGAAGCTATCGACGACGAAGCAACGATCGTGGTGCGCCGAGGTCCGACGACAAAAGAGTATCCCGCACGAGAAATCGCAAGCCTTTCCCGAGTGAATCTCGAAGCGGGCGACGACATCTCGGTCGTGCTTCCTGAAGCGGTGCGTGTGTCGGTAATGGGCGAAGTTGCCTCTCCAGGAGAGTATTTGCTAACGGGCGGTCCAACCCTTTCTAAGGCGGTTGCCATCGCTGGAGGACCAACGACCAAAGGCACGCTCAGCAGGGTCATGGTCGTCCGGAACGGAGAAATGAGTCAGGTCGACGTCAGCAAGCCGGATGCCATTTACAGTTTGAAAGCGGGTGACCTTGTGGTCATTCCGCGCAACGAGCGTGTTGTCTTTGTGATGGGCGAAGTCAACGAGCCCAAGCGACTCGATCTTGAGGACAATCGCGAGTACCGCGTCACGGATGCCTTGGCTCTTGCCGGTGGTCTGAGAAGTGGTGGAACTTACCGTAGGGTCTATCTGGCAAGGCCTGATAAGAACGGCAAGGTTCAGATCACTCAATTTAACCTCGACGAGTACCTGAAGGACGGCAAACTCGAAAGCAATCCTATCCTTCAGCCAGGTGACAGCCTTCTTTTCGGCCGTCCCAACGGCCTGAGCTTTGCGGCTGCCGGGCAGATCATTTCCAGTTTCATCCTCATCGACAGTCTGGGGAGAGGGCGCTAATCCATGAGCGAACAGTTCTATTCCGACGAGCCAAAGGCGATCTGGGTGGCGATCTGGCACCAGCGCAAAGTCGTTGGCCTCACAATCCTCCTTGCTGTCACAGCGGGATGTGCATACACGTTCTTTGTCCCCCCAAAATGGGAGGCCAAAGCAACCATCGTCTTTCCAGTGCGCAACCCGAGCACCCTCGGCCCATCCGGCATGATGGAGCAGAATTCGCTCGCAGTCAGCTTGGGAACGGGGCCAACACCGCTCAAAGTGTATGAGGGCTTTCTCGACAGCGAAAGAACGCTCCGAAACGTAGCCGAAGGCGTCGGGCTCAAAAAGCGTGCCGTTCGTGAGATGCGGCGACTCACTGACCAAGTAATGGAGAACAGCCTTACTATCTCCGCAGTCAATGAGAATCCTGATCTTGCCAAGCGCGTTGTTCAGCTTCACCTTGACTCGCTAGCCGAGATCAATCACACCATCAACGATCCCTTGGTTGACGATGATCTGAAGGTATTAGCGGACAAAGTAAAGGAGCAGCAAAAAGTCGTCTCAGACATCGAGCAGAAGCTGTTAGCATTCCAAAACGATGCAATGACGGCTCCGAGTGTTTCGGTGACCGGAAGCGGAAAAGAAGCAACCGTTGTTGGCAACCCAGCGCGCTGGCAAGAGCTGCAGCGTCAGCTTGAGATTGAATTGGGACGCGTGTCCAGCAGCATCTCTTCAGCGAACCGAAGCATCATGCGTTCGTCGAACGCCAATCAGTTGCCGTCTAACATCCCTCCTGTTCGAAAGTGGCGTGAGCGGCTTGTGGACTTGGAGTATCAACTCAAGCTTAAAGAGATCGACTATGCCCCTGAAGCCCCGGAAGTGAAGAAGCTTCAAGAGGCTGTGAACACGACACGGGCAGAGATGGAGAAAGAGGTAGCCGCGTATGCCAAATCGGTAAGAAGCGGCATTATCGATCCCACAGCTCCAGAAGCCTCCTTGCCTGCGATGATTACGCAGAAAGTTGGAATCGAAGCACAGCTTGCAGCAGTTAAACGACTTGCCAAGCAGGCTCCTGCAGAATCCATGATCCTTGCGCGATTGACGCGCGATCTGGCGACGCAGAGCACGATTTTGCAGCAGCTTCAAGCACAAACCAAACTCGCCGAAGTTCAGGCTGCTCGCGAGCCAAACCGATGGCAAGTCCTAGATGACACCGAAGTCGATGAGAAGCCAGTAAATAAGAGTTACCTAAAGATGGGCGCCCTCTCGCTTATCCTGGGTACGTTCTTCGGGGTTTTGACCGGGCTAATCCGCGACGCGGCGGTAAGCAAAAAGAAGGTTGCCACTGAGCCACAAGAGCTGAGAGAGGCTGCTTAAACGATGAGTCGTCGGCGAGCCGCACTTGCTACGTTTACGGGCTCGTCACTCAGCACGCTCATCGCTGCTGCCCAGGCCATCTTGCTCTTGCCACTGTGCATCAGCTCGGTTGGCGATAGGCTGTATGGAAGCTGGCTGGCCACCGGTGAACTGCTTCTTTGTCTTTGTGCCTTCGATTTTGGACTTCCGAATCTGCTCATTCAAAGAGGCGGAGCTGCGCATGCCAAGCAGGACGATGCTACCGTAGGACGGTACTTTGCAACTGGCATGATCATGCTTTCAGGGATTGCTGCCGCCCTCGGCATTGGTTTGTACGTTGCTTCGCCTGCAATCTCCCACACTTTTACTCACGGAGACGCAGCAAATTCACAAGCGCTGATCTACGCGCTTCGCCTGGCTGTTGTGGCAACTGTGCTTACCATCTTGAACTATGGATTTCAAGGGCTTTCACGCGCGATACAACAAACTGTCTGGGTGAACGTTGCTTCTGTTGTCGGGTCAATCATCGGTTTCGGCGTGACCTTGGCGATGCTCCTTACAGGGAAAGGGCTGGAAGCCATCGCCTACGGCCTTGTGGTACGCAGTTCAATCGGACTTGCCGGAAGCGTACTGTTTCTGCTCAGATCCAAGTCTACTGTCGTACTAAGGAAATCGCTTCATTGGAGCCCAGAAGTCTGGCGCGATTATGCAAAGCATTCCCCGGCTCTTTTTGCTTCCGGCGTGAGCTACGCACTCATGACGAACAGTCAAGTTGCGATAGCGGTTTTGCTGCTCAAGCCAGAGATAGCCGTTGTTTTTAGCGTGACTCGTCGAGCGGCAGAGTTCGGCAAAGCCTTCCTCGATATGATCGGATACGCGTCCGTTGGCGGGGTCGCTCACCTCACCGCCACGGGCGATGAGTCACGGATTCGCAAGGTTTATCGCGAGCTGAATGCGACGTATTTTGCGGCGGCTATCGCGGTGATGTCGGCCTACATCGCAGGAAATTCGTCGTTTGTGAACGTCTGGATCGGTGACGCGTACTTTGGCGGACTGTTGCTGACGATTCTCATTGGAACCAGAACGATCGCCGTATGCTGGTCATACTTTGAGCTTAGCTTTCTGCGTGCTGCCGGTGAGATAAAGCTGGCGTCAGTTGCCATCATGGTGGAATGCGCCGTTAGATTGGCGCTGATGTTTGGCTTGACGCTGTGGCTGGGCCTGTACGGGCTCCCGTTAGCCGGATTGATTACGGGCGTTGCGAGCGGTTTTTGGGCGCGTCAGCGGCAGCAGGTGAAGCTTGACGAACCAAAGTGGGTTCGGCTCAGATCGTTCGCGGCTCGTACTGCGCCTTTGGTCGCGGCAGCCGCAATTGCTCTCCTGATTCCGTCGGAGAGTTGGCTCGATCTTTTGATCACCGTGGTCGCAGCCGGTGGCATCTCGGTGGCGCTGTCACTTCTCTTCGAGAGCGCTCTTAGCTCGCATGTGCAGACACTGAGGACTCGGCTCATTCGGAGGCCAGCATGAGTCTGGTTTTGCAGACCCGTGTTTTGGCAGGGCCAAAGCCGAGGGCGATTCCCGACATCAGTTGGGGCAAGCGACTCTTCCCGCTTTTCTTACTCCAAGTGCATCTGTGGCTTTCGTTGGCGCTTTACGCCTTCGGACCGTGGCACTGGCCGATGCGGGACCCACAAAAACTGTTTGGATTCGTCATTGCATGTCATGTCGCGCTTGCCGCAGGATACTTCGCGGTGGCGCACTGTCGTCCGCGTGCCCTTTCCATACGATGGCGTGGCACAACGCTCGTATATTGGGGCATCGTAGCCTCCCTTCTCGTCTTGCCAATCACCTGCTATGCGCGAACGGGCCACTGGATGCCCGACCTTGCCAGCGCCATAGCCGACCCCGGAGAGGCGTATCTGCAGGCTCACCTCTATACGGCAAACAGTAGCAACGCCGCCGCTTATGTGCGGGTCTTGCTTAGCCCCTTGCTAGTCATGCTGTTTCCGATGGCAGCATTCTATTGGAATCGGCTGTCTGGGATGATGCGCATCGCCGTCGTTGTTCTGGCGATCTGGGTTGTGCTGTTATCGATTGCTACTGGCCAACGACGCGACATTGCCGACTTGATCGTCACAATCCCGTTTATCTGCATCGCAAGTCATTGGGCAAGGATCACCAGCATTAGCCGAGCTGCACGAACAATCATGGTGACGTTGTTGATCGCACTAATTGGCGCATTCTTAACCTACTTCACCTATTCTCACATCAGTCGAGTGGGCGCTAACACAGCAACTTACGCAGCAAACCCGGCAACGCAGCAACTCCCAGATCGTGACAATCCCATTCTGGGCACTATCCCGGATGATGCCCGACCCGGCTTTTTAGCATTTGCAAACTATCTGACGACGGGTTATTACGGATTGAGTTTAAGCCTCGACCGCGAGCAGAAGCCAATGTACGGGATGGGGCACAGCATGTTTCTCACCCGAAACTACGAGCGATTCACGGGCGACAAGTCGTTCGCGAAGAGGTCTCTTCCAGTCCAAATCTCGGATAAGGACGGCTTTAAATACCCTGTGTATTGGTGCACCGCCTATCCTTACATGATCAATGATCTGGGGACCATAGGCACAGTGCTATTGATGTTTGGAGTGGGTGTTCTTTTTGCCCTCACATGGATAGACACATTGGGCGGGAAGAACCCGTTTGCAATCGTTCTCTTCTGGCTGCTCGCGATCTTTCTGTTCTATCTGCCCGCGACAAACCGGATGCTCCAGGATGGAGAAGGCGTAATCGCTTTTTACGTTTGGCTGGTGCTGTATCTCTACCATCGAATGAGCTACCGACGGAGGGCAGCAGAGTGATGCCAAAAAACAAAGAGCTTTCGATCCTCTATCTGGGAGCGTTCACTCCTGACCGGCCTGAATACAAGAACTCTGCGACAAGCACCGCTGGCAATATCTTCCAGCTCAACTTCTTGGCGGCGTTCAAACCCGCAGGACTTCCAGCCCCCGAAGTGTGCAGCTACAGACCGATGCCCTCATTCCCGAGATCGAAAAAGCTCTTCTATCTTGGCGGGAAGGATATTCTTAGCGACGGCACTCAGGTGCGATTTCTTGCGTTCTTGAACCTGGGAGCGCTGAAGATCATTACGCTCGGACTGTCGTCCTGCCTCCAGGTGATCCGATGGGGATTGCGTAACAGAGCGAGTAAGCGCCGAGTTGTCATTGCCTACAATCTCACCGCGCCACCCGCTTGGCCCATCTTCTGGGCATGCCGTCTCGTAGGGTGTGAATTCGTGCCTTTTATCGGCGACATCTATGTTCCGGGTGAGGTCGTTAAAGACACTTGGCTTCGTCGTCGGGAGTTTGCCGGGCAAAGGCGAATCATCCCGAAAGTCGACGGTCTACTCGTCGCGAACCAAGCGATCATCGAGGACTTCGCCCAAGGTCGGGATGCCCTGCTCATCGAAGGCGGTGTGCCGTCCGCTTTCGTTCAAAGATTTGCCTCTCGTCACAAGCAAGACGAAGATCATTTCAACATCGTCTTTGCCGGTCAATTGAGTGAGTTGAACGGCATTCCGCTGATCATTGAAGCGATGAAACGGCTTCAGGGCGACCGGTACCGGCTCTCAATTGCAGGGGGCGGCGAATATGCGGACGCCGTCAAGAAAGCTGCAGAGGCTGACCCACGCATCACCTACCACGGTCTGATTCCTCATCACGAAGTGTTAGCGCTTTACGCCAAGGCAGATCTACTTCTTAGCCTCCGACGGACTCATTACCAAACTCATCGCTATGTCTTCCCGTCGAAAGTTGTCGAGTGCCTGGCGACGGGTTGTCCCTTGCTCACGACAGATACAGGCCACGCCCGCGAGGAGTTCGGCAGTTTTGTTATCTTGCTTGAGGACGAGACTCCCGAAGCCGTCGCAGACAAGATCGAAGAGATAGCAACTTGGTCGCCGGACAAACGGGCAAAACTCGGGAAAGCCGCGCAAGCATACGTTAAGGCGAACAGGTCGTGGGAGTCCAATGTCAAGAGGCTAAAAGACTATCTCGACCAGGTGGCAGCATGAAGAAAATCAAGATCCTTGCGATGGTCGATTACTACTTGCCTGGATACAAGGGTGGAGGTCCGATCGTCTCCGTCAGCCGAATGGTGAGCGAGTTGCGAAGCGAGTTCGACTTCGTTGTATTTACTCGAGACCGAGATCTTGGCGACGAGGCCCCCTATTCGGATATCGAACCTGGAAAGCTGAATGCGGAAAAGGATTGCCAAGTCTTTTATGCTCGTCCCGATCAGCTCAATCTGCGCACGCTTCGTAAGCTTGTTGCGGAGGTAAACCCAGATGTCATCTACCTCAACAGTTACTTTTCCAAGCTCACAAGGCTTGCGCTGGCATTGCGCAAGCTCGGGCAAGCGAAAGGTATTCGTTATGTGATCGCGCCGAGAGGAGAGTTTTCTCCTGGGGCTCTTCAGCAAAAGGCGTGGAAGAAACGGGCATACATCCGAGCGGCCTCTACCGCAAGACTCCATGACAATCTTCTCTGGCACGTCTCCTCCGAGCTTGAGAAGAAAGAGGCCATTGATGCTCTTGAGAACAGGCTTGATGCTTACATCCTCGCTCCTGACCTGATGCAGGTCACGGTCGATCATGTGAACCATGCTGCAAGACCCCCAAAGCAAGTGGGCAGCGCATGCTTTGCATGGATTTCGCGGATATCTCCCAAAAAGAATCTACTCGGTGCAATCGAGGCTTTGATGAGTTGTTCTGGCGAGGCGAGCTTGACCGTTTATGGACCGATTGAAGACGAAGCGTACTGGCAATCGTGTTGTGAGCGAGCCTCTAAGCTTCCGGATGGCGTCCGCTTTGAGCATAAAGGGGGAATCCCCTCCTCTCGTGTGGTCGAGGAGTTGTCGAAGCACCACTTCTTCTTGTTTCCCACCCTCGGAGAAAACTTTGGTCATGTAATCCCGGAAGCATTGGCGGCAGGCTGCCCAGTCTTAGTAAGCGATCAGACGCCTTGGCAAGACTTGAATCATCATGGCGCCGGTTGGGTTTTGCCGCTTGCACCGAGCAGTGGCTGGCAGGCGGTGGTACAGGAATGTATCGACATGGACGCAGATACATTTGCGTGTCATCAAGATCGCTGCGCAGTTTATCTGGCTCAGCGATTGAAGGAAAGTGATCCGTCCAAAAGCGCGGGCCTGTTCATACAGGCTTTAGCTCCTTAAATCGCAATTTTTGGAGTATGATTTACCTGTAAAAAGTACCTGGAAAATCCAATAACTAAAGTATGGAGCAAGCGCGGCTGGATTCCCGGGTACTTGTCTTAGGCGCGACAGGAATGTTGGGTCATAAGGTTGTACAAACATTAAGCCCCTGCTTCGAGGCTTGGGCGACCTGCCGTAAGCCATATTCAGCTCTTGTCAGCTACGATATCTTCGACCAAGAGAGATTGATCACTGGCCTTGATGCGGCGTCTCTCGACGACGTTGACCGGGTCATAGAAGACGTTCAGCCGCAGTTTGTCATCAATTGCATCGGCATCGTGAAGCAACACCAGCTTGCCAATGACGCAGTAGCCTGCCTGACCGTAAACTCGCTCTTGCCACATCGCGCTGCAAAGGCCTGCGAAAGAGTCGGCGGCAAGTTTATTCACATCAGTACCGACTGCGTTTTTGACGGCAAAGGCGGCAATTACTCCGAATCGGATGTACCAACCGCTGAGGACCTATACGGACGCAGTAAGTGGATGGGTGAGGTCACTGAGGGAACGGCTCTAACTCTACGCACATCGATCATTGGCCCGGAGTTGGATGGATGCTCCGGCCTGCTAGAGTGGTTTCTTTCTGAACATAAAGAGGTGAAAGGGTACACCAACGCTCTCTTCAGCGGCCTTACGACAGTTGAGTTGGCCCGAGTGATAGCCAGATTAATCACTGAGCGCCCAGACCTGAAAGGCTTGTACCAAGTCGCTGGACCCGCGATTAGCAAGTACGACCTTTTACATTTGATCAAAGAAGCTTTTGGTCTTAAGACCATTATTACTCCCGATTCTCAGGTGCAAATCGACCGCACACTGAACGGGGAGAAGTTTGTTGCCGGAGCTGGTTATTCAGCTCCGTCTTGGCGTGAGATGATCCAAGAGATCACCGCGCACATGAAGTTGAAAGAGAGAGAACACTATGTACTTGCAGGATAAGCACGTCCTTGTTACGGGTGGCACGGGATCACTTGGGCAAACTATCGTACGCCGCATGCTGTCAATGGAAACCGGTGCGCCAGCGAGGGTCACGGTTTTTTCGCGTGACGAAGCCAAGCAACACTATTTGCGCCTCGAATACGCAAAGCCTAAGCCTGGGTTAAGTGAGCTCGCGGTTGAGCGGAGTCGCAACGTGCTCAAGTTCTCGATCGGAAACGTTCGCGATTACGACAGCGTTTGCCGAGTTCTGAAGGGTGTCGATATCGTCATCAACGCGGCTGCCTTGAAGCAGGTGCCAAGCTGTGAGCTTTTCCCGTATCAAGCGGTTCAGACAAACATCATCGGCGCACAGCATTTGATCAGCGCTATCCGTGACACCGCTCCGCAGATTGAGAGCGTGATCGGCATCAGCACGGATAAGGCCTGCAAGCCGATCAACGTAATGGGCATGACGAAGGCCTTGATGGAGAGAATGTTCATCGAAGCTAACATTCAGTGCCCTGGCACACGTTTTTCGCTCGTGCGATACGGCAACGTTATCGCGTCCCGAGGATCGGTCGTGCCTTTGTTTGAGGAGCAGATTCGAAACGGCGGTCCGATCACGATCACGACGCCAGATATGACCCGCTTTTTGCTCAGCCTTGAGCAAGCAGTGGACACGGTATTCGCCGCGCTAGTCCATGGAAATGCGGGTGAGACGTTCATTCCCAAGGTTGCTGCTGCACGAATCGTTGACCTTGCTAGGGTGATGATTGAGGATTCTGGGAAAAAAATCAAAACCCTGAATACCGGCATTCGCCCAGGCGAAAAGATCCACGAGATTATGGTCTCTGATGAGGAGCGATATCGCACGGTCGAGCGCGGTAACTACTACGTTATCCAGCCGATGATCGAAGGCATCCCTCATATCACCCTCGATAAGCCGGTTCTTGAGACGGAGTATTCGTCAGAGTTGGTGAATCTGGATGACGATGGAATTCGAAGGTTGATCGCGCCGATCATCGAGCAAAAGCTGTTCAGCGTTCCGGTGGCCGCATGAAAATCGCGACGATCCTTGGCACCCGGCCCGAAATTATTCGGCTGAGCAAGGTCATCGAGCTTCTCGATAAGCATTGCAAGCATACGCTTGTTCACACCGGTCAGAACTACGATCCGAACCTGAGCGAGGTCTTTTTTGAAGAGCTCGGCGTTCGAAAGCCGGATGTTTGGTGGGGCGTTCAAGGTGCTGGATACGGGCAGCAGATTGCCGAAGTAATCAACAATGCAGCCGAATTCTTCACGATTCATCGACCAGACAGGGTCCTGATCTTGGGCGATACGAACAGTGGACTGGCAGCCCTTGTCGCGGCGCGGCTGGGCATTCCCGTGTATCACATGGAGGCAGGCAACCGCTGCTTCGATAACCGTGTGCCGGAAGAGATCAACCGCCGTGTTATCGATCAGTGCAGCACCCTGCTGATGCCCTACACTCATCGAAGCAAGGAGAACCTCCTCGCTGAGGGATTCCCGCTCAATCGCATTTACGTCACGGGCAACCCAATCTTTGAGGTGCTTGAAGCCTACAAATCTCAGATCGACTCCAGCAACATTCTTAAAACCCTAGGCATAGAATCGAAACGTTACTGTGCCGTAACGATGCACAGGGCCGAGAATGTTGACGCGCCCGAGCGATTGAAGAGCTTGCTGGAAGGGCTGGATCGAGTAGCCACCGAGCACAACATGCCTGTGATCGTCAGTCTGCACCCTCGAACTGCCGACAAGGTAAAGAAGAACGATCTTGCTCCCAAGTCGTCGCTCGTGCGATTTGTGACTCCCATGGGCTTTTTTGACTTCGTGAAGTTGGAGAAGGAGGCGCGGTGCGTCCTGACCGACAGCGGCACGGTTCAGGAAGAGGCCGCAATTCTAGGCGTACCGAACGTCGTCATTCGCGACGTGACCGAACGCGCTGAGACGATTGAGGCGGGCTCGGGGATCCTATCGGGCGCGAGACCCGAAGAGATCCTAACCGCTGTAAACTTTGCAATCAGCAATCCGCACGGTTGGACGCCTCCTGCCGAGTACCTCCAGCCAAATGTTTCATCTGTTGTTTCAAGTATTGTTTTGGGTTATCGCTACGCGGCTGCTGCTTAGGGAAGAGTCCATGAAGATCCTGTTTCTTTCTCAGCACTATAAGCCAGAACCGTGCGACACACGCACCTCACAACTCGCGCAGCACCTTGCGGCGCGTGGTCACAAAACCTCTGTGATCACCTCCTTCCCGAACTACCCGCTTGGCAAGACGTATGAGGGTTGGCGTCAACAAATCGTCAAGAAACAGCAAGTCGACGGCGTAAACGTCATTCGTGTGCCGATGTATCCCAGCCACACCAAGTCACCCAAACGCCGGGCATTGAGCTATCTGAGTTTCGGGTTGTCGGCTGCAATCCTGGGTGAAATCTTTACCAAGCGACCCAACCTAATCTGGATTCATCATCCTCCACTTACAACCGGCCTTGCGGGGTACTTCTTGGCCAAAATCAAGGGCGTTCCGTATGTTTACGAGATTCACGATCTCTGGCCCGAAACCCTTGTCAGTACGGGAGTCATCAAGGAAGGTCGCATTACGCGAGCCATCCGAAAGGTTTGCGGCTTTCTCTATAAGCGATCCGCAGCGATCGTCGTAACCTCTGCCGGTATGAAGAGCCACCTAGAGCGGCAAAACGTCGAGCCGGAAAAGATTCATGTCATTCCTCAGTGGGCCGATGAAGCCATTTATCATCCTGTTCCTCGCGACCTGAAGTTTGGCGATGAGCACGGTTTGAATGGCAAATTCAATGTTCTCTTCGCCGGAAATCTGGGCTTAGCCCAAGGGCTGGACACGGTTCTTTGTGCAGCGCGAAGGCTGGAAAGATTTGAGAATCTACAGATTGTCCTGGTCGGGAACGGAGTGGAGGCTGAGCGTCTGAAGCAACGTGTTCAGGACGAGAAGATCACTAATGTTCGGTTTCTGGGACAGCACCCCGCCGAGTCGATGCCACAGTTTTTTGCGTGGGCGGATGCTCTCTTGATTCACCTAAAGGACGATCCGCTCTTTGCGATCACTGTGCCCTCTAAGACTCAGGTTTATGTGGCTTGCGGTCGCCCTATCCTATGCGGTGTAGCCGGAGACGGTGCCGATGTCGTGTCGAAAGCAGCTTGTGGTTTGACCTTTGAGCCGGAAGACGTCGATGCAATGGCGAACGCGATTGCGATGATGATTGAAGCAAGTGACGAGGTCCGTGATCGGTTTGCCAATAAAGCCCGCGAGAGCTACTTGCGCGAGTTTGGGCAGGATGCGCTCGTTGATCGGTATGAGGCTCTGTTCCACGGCATCACCAAGATTCCCCGTGCGGTGGTTGGTGGAGTCGAGTCGGAAGAGCGAACGGCAGCGTGATGGCATTAGCCCTTATTTAGACTCGACAAATCGTGTTCGGCTTAACACAGCAAGCCCAACTCCTCCAAGAGTCAACACCGACGAGATCGCAAGCCTCATCGTTGCCTCCTCATGCAGCGCAACAACCCCCGCGACCGCGGCGAGCACCGGTACGCAAAGCTGAACGACGGCTGCCCGGGTGGGCGTTAGGTTTGGCAGCACCGAATACCAAAGGATATAGCCGATTCCCGAAGTCAACGCTCCGGAAATGATCGCAAGGATAATCCCGTTCGTTGAAAGATGGAGTTGAAAGAAAGCAATACACCAGACAACCGCTATGATTGGGGTTGACCGAATAAAGTTGCCAGCCGTCACCAAGCCCGGCTCCTTCACACCTCGCCCGCGCAGAGAGTAAGCGCCCCAAGCAATTCCAGCCATGGCCATTAAAGCAGCCCCAACTGGAGATGGCGCCTTGAGGCCAGGCATTACCAGATAGACAATGCCACAAAGGGCGATGATCAGTCCGACCCACTCAACCAGTTTCGGCTTGTTTCCTTGGACTATCCCCACGCCAATCATCGTGATTTGGACGCTGATAAAGAGAATGAGCGCTCCTGTGCCTGCGGTAAGGCTGACGTAAGCAAATGAGAAAGCCACGGCGTAGAGAAAGAGCATCGCTCCCGATAGCCAATCCCCTCCGATTTTCATCGGGCGGACGCCCTTTGGGACGATCACGATTAGCCAAAGAGTAAGAGCGCCAGAAGCCAGCCGAAGCGAAGTAAAGCTCGCCGGGTCGATAGAGCTGCTGGCAAGCGCGAGCCTACATAAAACTGAATTCGCGGCAAACGCAATCAAGGTGAGTAGCGTGAGAATAGCTGTCTGGCTCCGCACAAGGTAATGACGCTATGCCGTGCGATAATCGTCAGATTGAGGTGGCCTAAGAGTCACTATCGCCAAAAGCTGACGGTGATGTTGTCTTGCGCTGGGTTCTCCTTGACAGATCGCTCCCTTAACCGAACGCTGCCGTTCATGGGCCAAAAACCGTCGAACTGCTTTCTGTACTGAAGCCCATCCTCTTCTTGAACGCACGTCCAACCTTCCGATTCGAGTTCAGCCTGAAGACTTTTGACGGTTTCGTTTGGGCGTGTCAGCGTGTAATAGATCTGGACGCCGCTTCCGGTCCCGCATGAACCAGATTGAGGGATGGTTTTAAGTGTGTCAATCGTGCGAACGCAGTCAGGAATGCCGCGCCGTGCAAACTCCGGCCGAATGACTTCCCACGACTGCCACAGGAAAGCGGCAGTAATTCCAATAAGAACGAACCACTTCACGCAACTCCATTTTATAACCCAACCGCCCGAACTAGAACCATTTTTTACTAGCTTGCATTGTCATCATTGCACCTTGCAAGTTTGTGAAGGAGGGCAATGCCGACCAATAAATATGCCGCAATTTTTGATGCAAGTCGGGCTCTAACGCATCAATGGGATGGAAGGGAGCAGAAGGAATTTCCTATTGGAACTTGCAATGGCGTGATCAGGCTCCTGGGCCGTGCGCCGGGCTATCTCCCACTTTTAGCTCGCTTAGGATACGGTGAAGTGTTTGCCCCATTTCTGTAACTGTGTTCGGCTTCAAAATGAGTTCGCTGATACCCAGGTTTTTGGCCTGCTCCAAGTCTTTAGGCCGGATGTACCCGGTGACCATAATGATAGGCACTTCAGGGCGAATTGCTTGCATTTCATGAACAAGTGCAGGTCCATCCATATGGGGCATCGACATGTCGGTTATGACAAGGTCGAACCCGTACGGATCTGATCGGAACGCTTCAAGGGCCTCTCCTGGATGCTGGAAGCTAGCCACTTTATAATTCAGCCGTCGAAGCATACGGGTCATCATGTAAGCAAGCGCCTCATCGTCGTCCACGTACAGAATACGCTCTCCGTTGCCCTCTGCAACCTCGATTGGTTTCGGATCGGTCAGCTTTGCCTCGCCTTCGGCTGCCGGGAAGTAAATATGAAATACGGTCCCCTTGCCCGGCTCACTATAGACTGTGATGGCACCGTTGTGCCGTTCGACAATGCCATAGACGACAGACAATCCCAGCCCGGTTCCTTCTCCCTGAGCTTTGGTTGTAAAAAACGGCTCAAAAATGCGCTGAAGTGTTTGGGAGTCCATGCCGCTTCCGGTGTCTCCAAACGACACACGTAGGTATTTGCCAGGCTTGACACTAAGTAGCGAATTTGCAGTGGCATCGTCTAGAATCACCTGATTCACTTGAATATCAAGCTTTCCGTTCTTGCCGTGCATGGCGTGATGTGCATTAATGCCTAAGTTCAGAACTATCTGGTGAATGTCTGTGCTGTCGGCAAAGATCGGAGGTAAGTCAGGCTCGAAGTGCGTTTCGATCTCCATGCTTGCAGGCAGTGTTGCTCTAAGCAGTTTTGTCGCCTCCGAAAGCGTAGAGGACATGTCGATTACCTCAGCCCCTTTCTCTCTGGAACTGCTGAATGTGAGAATCTGTCGGACGACATAGGTGGCTCGGTTGACAGCCTTTTCAATTTCAGCAAGACTCTCTTGTGCAGGATGATGCGGCTCCATATCGCCGCGAACAAGCATCACATTTCCTGAGATGGCCGCGATGATATTGTTGAAATCGTGCGCGATACCGCCTGCCAGAGTCCCGATTGCTTCCATCTTCTGGGCTTGTCTTAATCTTTCATTGAGCTTCTTCTGTTCGGTGAGGTCTCTAACGAATCCGATAAAGATGTGCCCGTCCAGCTGTTTGTGGCACACAATACTAAGCTCAACAGGAAACTCACGACCGTCTTTAGCAAGAGCTGTCAGTTCCAGCCTGCGTCCAAGGATTCTCTCTTCCCCTGTTTCGACAAATCGGCGCAGTCCTTCCGTATGGGCATTGCGGTATTGTGGCGGTACGATTGTTTCGACAAGGAGTTTCCCTACGACCTCATCGCTGCTCCAGGCAAACATGGCTTCAGCATTCCGGCTCCAGAGGGTGATTGTTCCGTCGTCTCGAATTGCTATAATCGCGTCCATCGCCGAATCTACTACCAAGCGCCACATGTCTTCGCTGGACTTGAGCGATGTTTCGGCTTGATATCGCTGAGTTGCTTCGGTCTCTGCGGCTTCGCGCGCGTCAAACTCGCGAATCGCAGCGTTCCTCAAACGATTCTGCAAAGAGCCAACAATAAAGGTGAACAGCGGGAGATAGATTATGCCGCCGAGCAAACGTCGCATACCTTGAGCCGTGTATTCAAGAAGCAGGCCGGGAGTCGCATAAAACCATGCGAGGTAGCAGATCGTGATTGCGGAGCCAATCATTCCAGCGCGCAAACCCGAAAGGTAAGTCACGCACATGATAATGATCAAGATCGTGCCAGCCGGGTGCTGTATGTATCCGGTCATCGTGATGTTTGCATGAGCACTTGCGATCGCAAATGCGATTACAAAGATGCCCAGAGCTTGTCTAGTGATGCCAGGATAGGATGGGCGTACCCTTGGTTTAGTTCTCTGATTTGAGCGGGCACGGGGACGCCACTCCATTTTGCGATAAAACATCCGCATGCCTCCCTCTCTTGTTCTATCAGCGGCTTGATGCGAAAACAGAACTCTGCGCAGTATACATCGGTGTTGGACGAAGTTTAGTTCAACAGAGTTCGGTAGTTATTTCAATTAGATTTTTTTAACTTGACTTACCCTCGAAACGCGCTGCGAAAGCTGACAGATAGAATGGGCCGCAATCAAAGTCAGGATTCAGAAATATTAGTCTAAGTGATCAAAAATTCGCCATGTGCTGTTAGGCCAAGTCGTTCGTCTTTCAGCGTAGATGCCTTTGTGAGGTAGGTGCATAACACCGCAATTACAGCGTCATGAGTTGCATCCAGACAGCAAAGTATATCTGCTAGTATGAGGATAGATGTTTGGACTCTGATGTAGGATGGTCAGAATGCAGGCGAAAGCACTTGACAATTACTTGCTGGTCTGCCTATCGAAGCATTATCGACAATAGACCTTAATATATGCGACTTTTTGTCAAGAACGCTGGGCTATATTAGTGCATTCGATATTGATCCTAGCCCATGCCAAGAAGCTTGAAGCATCCTGCGTAATGACGAAGGAGGGCAAGATCATGCATGGTAGGGCCTAGTGCGTTTGGAACGCTCACGAATTCCCCCAAGTCGAACGTGTAAGGTGCTGCAAATTTTGTGGCTGCCACGGAGGAAAGTATGAGTAGTTATTCAAACTATGACGATGATCGCCTCATTAACCAACACGAGTCAGCAAAAGCTACCGTTGAGCACGACTTGAACGCTGAAATCTCACACCGAGCCGAGGAAGTCGTTCACAAGGACAAAGCCGTTCTTGATGATATGGCGGTGCAGGTTAAGAACAAAGCTGTCGCGGATGTGCAGAAAGCAGCGCGGCTGTCGGAGCGCCGGCAAAGGCTTGCTCGGACCGTGCAGGTCATCGACTTCCTTTTCTATGCCCTGTACGTATTGCTCGCCGTCCGCCTCATTCTTGGAATGATCGCGGCAAGATCGGACGCAGGGTTTGTGAAGTTCATCACAACCGTCACTGACCCGTTCTATGCGTTCTTCAAGGGCATCGTTCAAAGTCCTTCCGCTTCGGGCGGATACACGATCGTTCTGCCGATCTTGATCGCAATGGGCGCCTACGCCCTTCTCCACTGGGGTGTGCGAAGTCTCGCAAAGCTGATTGCTTACCGACAGTCGGAAATATGATCCCTATACAGTCAGTCCTCCCAAAGATTGACGGGAGGACTGACTGTGTTTTTGAACCAAGATTTTTTGTTCAAACAAACCAGTTGCTCACGACATAAAGTGAAGACTTCTTGAGAGTTCTTCAGGCTCTGCGTAAGCTAGAATACTAGCCGAAGATGTCCAAAGCCGCCACCGAAATTCGCTTTTCAGCAACACTTCACCGACCGGTTACGACCGAATCGGATGTTTCTTGGACCTTTTTGAACCTGCCCAAAGAAGCCAGCGATAAGCTCTCTTCCCGAGGCATGATGTCGGTTGAAGGAACCTTCAACGGCTCGTCGTTCGTGACCACGCTTTTACCCGACGGTGAAGGGGGCCACTGGATGAAGGTGGATCAGAAATTGCGCGAAGCGGCTGGAGCAAAGCCAGGCGACGTCATTGAATTGAAGATCGCTCCGGTTGCGAAGGAACCGGAGCCCGAAGTGCCGGAGGATGTTCTGGCAGCCCTGGAGGCGGCAGGGTCGGTGGCGATGGAGACTTGGCGGTCGATCACGCCGATCGCACGGCGAGACTGGATCTTCTGGATCGTCTCTGGCAAGAAGGCTGAGACAAGGATCAAGCGTATTCAGGTGGCTTGCGACAAGCTGTCGAAAGGGAACCGTCGACCGTGCTGCTTCGATCGGTCGGGGATGTATGACAAGAGTTTGAGCAGTCCGGTGGCGGAGGAAGTGTAAGAGTTGTAAGGATTGTAAGGGGTAAGGGTTGTAAGGAAGAGCATGATGATGATCGCGACCTTTATCCCTTACTCCTTACCCCTTACAATCCTTACTTTCCTTACCCCCTCAGCACCCACCCGTTCGGATCGACCGTCGGCTCAGCCCCTGAATAGCTCACCGACCCCTTCCTGCCGGTCATCGGAACCCTGACCGTCTTGCCATCCACAAGCACGTCGACGGGCATGGGGAAGAGGAGGCTCTCCGGCGTCACCCATTCGAGCTGAAGCACCCCGTTTGCGGCTTCCGCTTTGAGCACGGGAAGTTTCGCCTGCCGGACGTACACCTCGAAGAACCAGCGCAGGTCTTGCCCCGACTCCTTCGAGGCGATGTTCACATAGTCCTCGGTGGTGACCAGGCGCAAGGCTCGCCCGTCGGTCCACTTTTCCGACTCGGGCGTGGGGTACGCCATGCGGCGAATCGACCGCAGAAATGCCTCGTCGCCGATGAGATAACGCAGGGTGTGGAGCACGAGTGCGCCCTTGTCATAGATGTCGCCGCCGTAGGCTTCGCTGGAGGTTTCTTCGCGGGGGGCCACCGGGGCTTGGTTGCGAATGTTGCGTCGTCGGCCCTTCATGGCGGCGAAGTAGGCATCCTTTCCGCGAATCTGCTCGATATAGAAGGTGTCCAGAAAGCTTTGGAAGCCCTCATGAATCCACATGTCGCGCCAGTCGGCGTTTGAAACGAGGTTGGCCCACCACTCATGCCCAAACTCGTGCAGAAGGAGCCAGTCGAGCCCGTCGGGCGCGAACCGGTAGCGGTTGCCGTAGGCCACCGCAGTGGAATGCTCCATGCCAAGGTGAGGGGTCTCCACGAGCCCAAGCTTTACGGTTCGGAACGGGAACGGGCCGCAATACTTCTCCAAAAACGCGAGGTACTTTTTCAGCTCCTCGACCAGCTTCAGGGCCCTGTCCTTGTTCTCCGGCAGAACGTAGTAGTGGATCGGTATTGTCTCGCCGGCGACCGACTTTGCCGAACCTTTGACCAGATCATACGGCGCGGCGTTGAAGACCAGCGAATAGTTGTTGATGGGCAGGGGCATGTTCCACACAAAGGTAGAGGTTTTGTCGCTGTTTTTGACGGTCCTTTCCAGCGTGCCCGGACCCACGGCGATGAGCGGATCGGGGACCGTGAGCCGCATGATGGCTCGGTTTGGGCGGTCGGAGGGGTGGTCTTTACAGGGGAAGATCAGGTCGGCCCCGGCTCCTTGCAGGGCTACCGAAACCCAGTCGGCCCCGCTTGGCGTCTTCGCCCACACCGTGCCGCCGTCCCACGGCGCATTCTTGGCAGCGTGGGGCTTTCCTGCATAGGTGGACTCCACCCTAATGGGATCGCCCGGCTGCTTTGAGAGCGGGAAGTAGACCCGGATCATGCCCTTGAGGCGGTCGTAGCGAAGGGGGCTTTTGCCGTCGGTAACCTTGGAGACGGTGTAGGGATCGTCCAGGTCGATCAGGATGCTGCCGGTGGGGATGACCGCTTTGGCGTCCATGACGGTGGTGCCGGAAAGGGTCTTGGTCGCCGGATCGACCTTGATGGAGATGTCGTAGGCCAGGACGTCGTAGGCGGCCTGTTCCAGCTTGAGCGCGCCGCCCGAGATGTGCTTGGGCGCGGTCTGGGGGTGAGCGGCTGTTGCAAGGAGCAGCGGAAGGACAGCAGTTGCGATCATGCTGCGCTTAGTATAGGCCGGGATATGGGACGAGATGAACACTTTGAAATGACATATGCGCGGTCGAATGGCGGTCGATCATTCTTCGAAGAATTGGGATAACTGCACGGAGTCATAACCGAAGTATTGAAAGACCATGACGGGAATCCGGAATGGACAACAAATAAGATGGTGGGCGGTACAGGATTTGAACCTGTGACCCCTACAGTGTCATTGTAGTGCTCTACCACTGAGCTAACCGCCCGTAAGGAGGGTTTCATTATGGGCGCGGCGCGCATTTCAAGTCAAGCGAGGGGGTCTTCGGTCGTGAGTGGTGAGTGGTGAGTCGTGAGTCGTGAATCGTGAATCGTGAATCGTGAATCGTAAGTAGAGAGGTGTGAGTCGGCAATCGGCAATCTGCAATCAGCAATCGGCAATCTACAATCTACAAGCGACAGTCACCGATCCCTACAATTTCCCCTAAAATTTGCTTGAATCTGCCGATTTGGCCAACGCCAGAGCCCAATCTGACGTATTTACGAGTAGAGCCGGACCGACGAAGCGCCAAAAACTATCTTGTTGCTGGAGCGATCCGGCGGCTACAGCGAAAGGGAGGATTTCCATATGACAAAGAATTCGCAGTTCGTGTTACCCAGATGGACCGGAAGCCTCTTCGTCGCGGAGAAAAAGAACGGCGATTAGTTTCGCGGCTCTAACCCAAATTAGGGACCGTGTGACGGTCCTCGTATAAAAGAATCTGCCCCCGCTTAGTCGGGGGCTTTTCTATGGGTAATCAATCAGGTTAATCTTCCGTAAGTTGGAGCTCTCTTTTCGGCATCTGCTCCATCAGCAGCCCAACCGCTTCCAAAGGCTTCATCCTGCCGCGCAGAACGGTGTCAATCGCTTCAATCACAGGCAAGCGAACCATCCTTTGGCGGGCGAGGACAAGAATGGCCTCAGCAGTAGTCACCCCTTCCGCAACTTGCCCGACCTTTTCCAGAGCGTCATGAAGGTTGTCCCCTTCACCAATCAGGTGCCCGACGCGGTAGTTCCGGCTGAGGTTGCTTGAGGCGGTGGCAAAAAGGTCACCCACACCCGCAATCCCCATAAAAGTTTCAATCCGCCCGCCCATGGCGAGGCCAATCTTGGCGATCTCCCCAAGCCCACGGGCAAGCAGAGCGCCCTTGGTATTGTCGCCAAACCCAAGGCCGTCGGAGATTCCCGCTCCGATGGCAAGTACATTCTTGAGCGAGCCAGCCAACTCGACACCGGCAACGTCGTCGGTGATGTACACACGGTAGGTGCGGCAGTTGAATGCGCAGGCCACCTTCTCCGCCATCTGAAGGTCCTTCGCTGCGACGACGGCTCCCGTGGGGATTCCGCGCACAATCTCGATGGCTAGATTCGGCCCGCTGATGACGGAAACCTGCACATCAGGCCGGACCTCGGTGACGACGTCGTGCAGAAGCTGCGGTCCGTGGGTGTCCATCCCCTTCGAGGCGATGGTCACGACCGGGTTCTCACCCTGGACCAAGCTCATTGCAGCGCGAACCCCGTGGCTTGGCACCGCCATTACCCAAAGGTCGCTGGGCTTTAGGTCGGTTGGATCGGAGGTGATGCGGACGTCGGTTGGGATGGCAAATCCGGGGAGGTAGCGCAGGTTTTCGCGAACGCTGGACATGACCAGCATCTCCTCGCTTTCGCGTCCAAAAAGCGTGACTTCGTGACCATTGCGGGCGAGCAGGATCGCCAAAGCGGTGCCCCAACTCCCAGCCCCAAGAACAGTCACAGTCATGCGGATGATTATACGGAATTTGGGAGGGCATCACTCCGTTGATGCCGTGCGACTGTGAGAAAGAAATGAGTGATGCAGGTTGTGCGATATCCGTGATCCGTAATCCGATATCCAAACGCCGACCATGTAGCGCTCCGTTGTTGCTGTACGAAACGCGGCAACGACGACGCGTTACTCTCCGAGGGGACGAGACGCCCATACCCAAACATGCCCCACAGGTACACTCAGGTTAGCCTGAGCGATGCCGCACAGGCCAGTTTTCAAGGAATCTCACGCTATGGCAATCCGCATCGGAATCAACGGTTTTGGCCGCATCGGCCGTCTTTCGCTTCGCACCATGCTCGCTCGATATCCGGGTGAATTCGATGTCGTTGCCGTCAACGATCTCACGGACACCGCAACGAATGCCTACCTCTTTAAGTACGACACCACGTACGGCCCTTTTGATGGAACGGTTGAGCAGGACGATTCCTCCCTTACCGTTAATGGCGACAAGATCAAGGTCTTTGCCCAAAAGGACCCGGCACAGATTCCTTGGGGAGATGTCGGCGCGGACATCGTTATCGAATCAACAGGCTTCTTCACTGATGCGACCAAAGCAGCAGCCCACCGCGAAGCGGGCGCAAAGAAGGTCATCATCTCGGCACCGGCAAAGAACGAAGATGTGACTATCGTTCTCGGCGTGAACGACAACATGTACGATCCGGCGAACCACCACGTCATCTCCAACGCGAGCTGCACGACCAACGGCCTCGCCCCCGTTGCCAAGGTCATGCACGAGAAGTTTGGGATTGAGAAGGGTCTGCTGACCACGGTCCATGCCTACACAAACTCGCAGAGCACCGTCGATACCGCCAAGAAGGACCTGCGCGATTCTCGAGCCGCCGCCGAGAACATCGTTCCCAGCAGCACCGGCGCAGCAAGGGCCGTGGGCTTGGTTATCCCTGAGCTGAAGGGAAAGTTCACAGGCATGGCGTTCCGTGTTCCAACCCGAACAGTTTCAGTAGTGGACTTTACCGCTCTGCTCAGCAGAGACGCCTCGGTGGAAGAGATCAACGCCGCCATGAAAGAGTATGCCGACGGTTCGCTCAAAGGGATTCTGCAATACTCGGACGAACCACTCGTGAGCAGCGATTTGATTGGCAACCCCTACAGCTCGATCTTTTCCGCTGTTGACACGGTTGGCCTTGGAAACTTCGTGAAGGTCGTGGCCTGGTACGACAACGAGTGGGGCTATAGCTGCCGCATCGCCGACCTGTGCAGCTTCCTGTCGAAAAAGGGTTTCTAAGAGCGCCAGGACTGAACGATGAAACAGGCCCGTAACACTTGGTGTTACGGGCCTGTTTGGCTTTGACCTCGTTATGGCGTCTTCTTAGGTTGAGGGGGGTCTTCCGTTGTGGCCGCCTTCTTTGTGGTTTGCGGGGTGTTCGTGCTCAATCCAGGAATGCCCCAATACTTTCCAACATACTGATTGGGATCGGTCACATAGAAGCGGACAATGCCAAAAACCATGTAGGCGGTGAGCAAGCAACCGAGCGCCCAAGTGCCGCTACGTGTGCCTATATCGAACTTGATGCCGCGAACGTATCCATAAAGGCAAACAAGGGCAGATATCGTAAATGCGAGATATAGGATTGGCCCAAAGGGGTTCGCTTGGACAGCATGCGTGAACTGCCCGTGCACCATAGACGTAAAACTCGTGGTCAACCCACATCCTGGGCAGGGTCGCCCAAAGACAAGAACGCTTGGGCACGGGGGCAGGCCAAGCTGCTGATGCGTACCGTGGCCATTGGGGTTGGGAGTCAAGAACAGAGCTACGCCGGTTACACATACCCAGATCAAAAACCACACCAGGTGGCTTCCGAGTTGTCTTCGTGTCAGGCCAAGCGTTCGTTGAATCATCTCGACACTACTATGCTACGCTATGCGAGCGGGGATAGGATGCGATACCGCGACTAATTGCCGGTGACAGCTTCTAATGGCAAGACGCACTCGGGCTGGATTTTTCCTTCTTCGATCCGTCCAACCCCAATGACATAGCCGCCAAGGTCCTGTAGGGCCACCAATGGCTCTCCAAGGGTTTCTGGAGCAGCTAAGCGTTGCCCCTGTCTAAAAGTGATCTCGTCCGATGGGCTGAGCCGCAGCAAGGGCATCGGCGGCAATGCTTCGGAAAGAGGAATCAGATCGGAAGGTGTCACCGTTTCGAGGGCAACGGCATCTTCGACTCGGAACTTGCCTGCCCGCGTACGCAAAAGGCTGCTCATATAAGCCCCACACCCCACCGCTTCGCCAAGATCGTGCGCTAACGAGCGCATGTAAGTGCCGCCTGAGCATTCGATCTCGAAAGTCGCCTTGTTTTCCTCGATTGAGAGCAGTTCGTATCGGCCGATGTGGACGCTCCGAGGCTCGCGATGAACGTCTTGCCCTGCCCTGGCATATTTGTACATTGGCTTGCCCTGTACTTTGACGGCGCTGTAGATCGGCGGCAGCTGCTCAATCAGCCCCATAAACGTAGGCTTGCAGAGTTCGATACGTTCACATAGGTCAAGCGGGACATCAACGCGATCCGACAGGGTGCCTTCACCGTCGTAGGTATCTGAGGTCTGTCCAAAAGTGAACTCACAGACGTAAACTTTGGGTTCGAGCGGCAGATACTGAAGGAATCGTGTAGCCGGTCCAACCGCGACGACAAGAAGGCCAGTGCCGAGTGGATCGAGTGTGCCAGCGTGTCCGATCCGCTTCGTTTCAAATCGGCGTCGGAGAATGTTGATGACGTCGTGGGACGTTATCCCTTTTGGCTTGTCGACTAAGAGTATCCCAAGCACGCGCGCAACCTCGGAATCACGGCGTCGATCACTTCATCGATCGAGCTCTCAAAGGAGCACCCGGCAGCGTTCTTGTGCCCTCCGCCCCCAAACTCACGGCCAACCTCGGCGACATCGTACTCCGCACGTGAGCGGAGACTTACGCGAACACGGTTCGGCTTGTGCTCTCGGAAGAGCGCCGCAATCTGCACAGTGCGTATCGAAAGCAGTTCGTTGACAAACCCTTCCGTGTCTTCATCGCTGGACCCGGCGGACTCAAAGTCTCGCAGAGTCAGCGGGGCCCAAGCTAGCTGCTCGTCGCACTCAAGGACCATCTTTTCCAGCATGTAGCCTTGGAGACGTGCCGCTGAGAATCGCTTCCGATGGAAAATCTCTTCGCTCACGAGGTTAATATCTGCCCCGCATTCGAGCAAGAACCCCGAAAGATGCAAGGCCTCGGGGCTTGTGTTTCGGAACCGGAAACTACCGGTATCGGTGACGATTCCCGTCAACAAGCAGGTTGCCATTTCTGGTGTGACGTCCGCGTCCAACTCTTTGAATAGGCGAGTCAAGATCAGCGCCGTCGCAGCGGCCTCAACGTCGATGATTCGGAAGTCTCCAGGCGCCTCGTGGGGAACGTGATGATCCACGACAATAAGCTTGAAGCAATGATCGAAGAACGGCGCAGTAGAGCCCAAACGCTCGGTGGAATCGAGGTCCAAAATTATTCCGAGGTCGTGCTTTTCGTTCTCCGGTTCCTGTCGAACCCGGCCCACGCCGGGCAAGAACAAAAGGTTTTGCGGTGGTGCATGGTGGCAGACGATCTCATTCTGAACGCCTAGAGCGTCGAGATAGTGAGAAACTGCCAAAGCCGAACCCAACGCGTCGCCGTCGGGATTCAGATGAGTGCCGATGAGGACGGAGGATGCTTTTTGGACTTCCGCTTGAAATTTCTTGGCCAGCGTGATGGTCTGACTCACCTTTATCCTTATCCTGCGCGGACGGAGATCAAAATGACCCCAACAGGAATGAACTCCCGCTTGGGCAGCCTCGCTGCCCGGGAACATGATACTCGAATCGACTCAGATCCCTTTGGGAGTGAAACTCGTACCACAGCCACAGCTGCGTGCTGCATTGGGGTTCTCAAACTGAAACCCACCGCCTATGAGATTGCCCGTGTAATCAAGCGTCGAACCTGCAAGAAATCGGGCTGATTTGCGATCACAAACCACGGTCACCCCATCGACTTCGAGGGACATATCCCGCTCTGTTAGCGCCGTATCGATCTTCGTCAGGTACTCAAATCCAGAACAGCCGCCACCTTTTACTCCGACGCGCAGGAAAGCTTCCGAACGTCCGTCCTTTTCCAAAATCTGCTTTAGGCGGACAATGGCGCTTGGAGTAAGCGTCACGGGGAACTCAACAGTCGCTTCGGTGAGGGACGTTTCCGACATATCTCTTCCTACGCTTAGCGGTTTGCGGCAATACGATCTTTGGGTATAGAGGTCTGAATCTGGATGAGTTGGTTTTGTTCTGCCTGAACCTTATCCAAGATCTCTTTCAAGGTGATCTTGCTCACGACGCTGTCAATCGCAGTCTGTATATCGGCCCACAGGCACATGATTGCGCACTCACCTTCGTGGACGCAGGTGCCGATGGAGCCGCTGTGGCGCCCACAGAACCCTTTGTCGTAGAGTTTGCCTCCAAGCTGTGCAAGGACCTCTCCAATCACAATCTCTTCGGGGGGCTGCGCCAGGGCATAACCGCCCGAGTGTCCTCGAGTGCTGTTGATATAGCCACCTTTGCGTAGGATCATGAGCAGCTTGGCGACATGAGGCTCGCTCAGCTCCTCAGCCTTACTGATCGTGGGGATGGTGACGCTGCCTTCCGGATACTCTTTCGCCACGCGAAGCAAGCACCTCAACCCATATTCTTCTTGTGCGCTTAACTTCATAACTCCTCAAAAATCGACAAAGGCCCGTCTCCATTATAGGCGACCGTCCTCAAACTCACCAGATCACAGCAAACCCAGCATCAACTTCACTTCGTCCGAAACCATATCCAAAGTGAACGGAGGGTCCCACGTCAGTTCAACCTTTGCGTCCGTCACACCCGGCACAAATTTCACTTTTTCCTCAACTTCGAGCGGGAGCGATTCAGCGACTGGGCAGGCCGGAGAAGTGAGCGTCATCAGCACGTTTACAAAGCCATTCTCATCGGCTGAGACGTTATAGATCAGCCCGAGATCGTGAATATTGACTGGGATTTCGGGGTCGTAGATTGAGCGCAATGCTTCAATGACCTCACTTTCCAGCATTGAACGTTCGATGGTGTTGAGGGTCTTTGATTGCGAGTTTGGTGTAGACATATCGATCGGTTTAGGCATGGCTCTTTTCTAAGCGCTCCCATAGAGAATTTACGTCATTGCGATCTGCCCATCGCATGACATACCACGCCGTGAGGCTAAGGGGCAGGAGAATGGGAACGCATACTGTTGCGATTATCCCGTACGCGGCGAGTGCCTCAGCAGCTGAGATGGCACGGGCGGCGGCCAGAACAAGGCAAAAAAGGGCGATGTTTGTCAGGCTGATGAGATACGCATATCCGCCTGCTCCAGGCCCTGTTATGGAGACGATTTTCTTTCGGAAGAGAAAGGCAACCGTAAGGCCTGTGACGGCACCAAGCGGGCCGAGCCACAGCCAAATCAAGGGTCCAAGCTTGCCTATATATTCGACCCCCGCCACAAAAAGGCTGATGATCGACGCGAGCACTACTGTCGCGAAGTAGCCGACAATAGCTGCCATTACGTAGTAGAACCCGACTAATCTCTTCACTCTGTCGTCACCGCCTGGCCGGAATCTTTCAAAGCTGCTTCCATCGCATGCCAGGCAAGCGTGGCGCATTTGATCCTTACGGGAAACTCGCGCACACCGGCCAAGGCAGCGAGCTGGCCCATCTCTTCTACGTCGGCCTCCCCCACGCCTGTTGCCATCTCCCGGAACCTGCGAAAGAGGTCTTGAGCCTCCTCAACGGTCTTTCCGGTGACTTCTTCGGTCAACATCGAAGCCGATGCAGTCGAGATTGCACACCCCGCGCCATCGAAATGGGCGGATATGACCGTGCTGTGGTCAACGGTGAGATAGATCGAAACCTGATCGCCACATAGGGGGTTAAAGCCTTCGGCGCAGCAGCTATATTCAGCGGGCACGCCAAAGTTTCGGGGCCGCTTGCTGTGGTCCAAAATGACCTCTTGGTAGAGTTCACGAAGGTCGATGCTGGACATTTCTACTTCTATTGTGAAGCATTCCTTGATTGGCCTCTTGGGATGCTCCTTTAAATAGTCTGCAGCCACGGGTCTGTTTGATTTCGGGCTAAGCACCGACAACGAGCAGACTTACGAATCAGCCCAGAATCTCTTTCGCTTTTCGCACAGCTCTCTGCAAAGCATCCAAGTCCGACTTCATCGTATACATACCAAGGCTCGCCCGTGCCGTTGCCGGAACTCCCATTCGCTTCATGAGTGGCATTGTGCAATGATGTCCGGCGCGTATGGCGATCCCTTCGGCGTCCAGAACGGTGCCGAGATCGTGCGGGTGAACGCCTTCAAGCGTGAAGGCCAGAATCCCCGCCTTTTCACGTGCCTGGCCTCGGATCGTGAGCCCAGGAATATCGCTGAGGAGCTGGGTTCCATAGGCGAGTAGCTCGTGCTCGTAGCTTGCAATGGCTTCTTTTCCAATCGACTGCACGTAATCGATCGCCGCGCCAAGTCCAATAAAGCCTGCAATATTGGGCGTCCCTGGCTCGAATTTGGCAGGGATCTCGGCGTAAGTGGTCTTCTCAAAGCTGACGGTGCGGATCATGCTCCCGCCGCTTTGATAAGGGGGCATCTTTTCGAGCAAAGTTCGCTTGCCATAGAGAATTCCGGTTCCTGTTGGTCCGTAAATCTTATGGCAGCTCAGTGTGTAGAAGTCGGCGTCGATGTCTTGAACATTGATTTGGAGGTGAGGCCCGCCCTGGGCACCGTCAACAAGACAGATCGCGCCGTGCTTCTTGGCCATGGCGATCATCTGCTTCGCAGGATTGATGGTGCCGATGGAGTTGCTGATGTGAACGAGAGCAACGATCTTTGTTTTTTCAGACAGGAGTTGCTCGTACTCCTCAAGAATGACCTCTCCGTCGTCGTTGATGGGAGCGACTCTGAGCACGGTTCCTATCTGCTCGCACAAGATTTGCCAAGGCACGATGTTTGAGTGGTGCTCCATCGTGGTGATGACGATCTCGTCCCCTGCCTTCAGAAATGTGCGCGCGTAGCTTTGCGCGACGAGATTGATCGCTTCTGTACAACCCTTGGTGAAGATGATCTCGGCCTCTTCACGAGCGTTGACGAAGGCGCGAACTTTCTCTCTCGTTGATTCAAATGCGTCGGTCGCCAACTGACTGAGCGTGTGCACTCCTCGGTGGACGTTTGCGCTGTTTTCGGCGTAATAGGCCCGCGTGGCTTCAATGACTGGTTTGGGTTTCAGGGCCGTTGCCGCGCTGTCCAAATAGATGAGCGGCTTGCCGTGAATCGTCCGGCTAAGCGCCGGGAAGTCGTCCCGCACTTTCTCCCCAATATTCATGATCGTGGGCGAATGGGCCATGGCATTTAATCGCTACGGCTGGTTCATCGAGAACACATTTGCGTCGAAGACGTATTCGTACTCTTTGATTTTTCGCAGCGCCGATTCAGACGGGCCTTTGTCCATCGAGATCTGAGCGATTGCCGACTTTGCTCCTCCGAGAACGATGTTCTCCATTTCTTGAACACTGATGCCTTCATCTTTCAGTACGCCTAGAATATGGGAGAGCACACCCACTCGGTCAACATGCCTGGCGACCATTACATGAGAGGCGATCTCCGCTTTCTTCACATTGACCACATTCGGGACACTGCCCGTTGCCTTGTACTCTCGCACGATCCGCACAGTCTCCATGGCGACCGCTTCCTGAGCTTGATCGGTGCTTGCGCCGATGTGGTGAGTGCAATAGACTCTTGGGTTGTCCTTCAAAGGACCTTCGTACGCGGCTTCTGCTGTATCCGGCTCGCCGTTGAAGACATCAAGTCCGGCAAAGAGCTTCTTCGCCTCCAGCGCTTCGAGCAATGCATCTTGGTCAATAACCTCGGCTCGGCTCGTGTTGATGATGTAAGCGCCATCGCGCATGGCATCAAAGAATTTTTTGCTAAGCATTCCCCGCGTATCGTTGGTCAGGCTGACGTGGATGCTCACAACGTCGGCTTGACGGGCAAGCTCTTCCAGGGATTCGGCGCGTCCAATTCCAAGAGCAGCCGCAACATCAGCGGTCATCCAGCGGCTGTAAGCGATGACGTGCATGCCGAACGCTCTTGCGCGCACGATCATCTCTTGCCCGATCCTGCCCATGCCTACAAGGCCAAGAGTGCGTCCGTAAAGTCCCTTTGCCTTGCTGTACTGCTTCTTGTTCCATTTGCCGTCGCGCAGATCGATCACATTGTCGGGAATGTGCCTATCGATAGCCAGCATCAATCCAAAGGCGAGTTCGGCGACCGCCTGGCTGTTTTTGCCCGGGCAGTTCGTCACGTAAATGCCGTTTTCACTTGCGGCGGCCACGTCGATTGTGTTGTAGCCTGCTCCAGCTCGGATAATCACGGCGAGCTTGGAGCCTGTGACCATAGGGGCAGTCACCTTCGTCGAGCGCACGACCAAGACTTCACAGCCCGTCTCCTTGATCGCTGCTTCCAGCGCAGCATCCTTTAAATCGGGTTGAAAATCAACGATGACGCCCAAGGACTCCAGGCCTTCAAGGCCGATCTTTTCGAACTTATCCGCAACGAGCACCTTCATAGAATGAAGTTTACCGATAAGGAGCGTCCTAAATGGACCGAATCGGCGACTGGCCCGTCAGGTAAGATTTCATCCCTCTCGCCCCGTGCCGGGGTGGCGGAATGGTAGACGCGGCGGTCTCAAAAACCGCTGGCTCAAAAGGTCGTGCGGGTTCGAGTCCCGCTCCCGGCACCAAACTCCTTTTTTCAGCCTATGGGCCCAGGAGCGTCAGCCCACCAGTAAATCGTTGGCGTTTTGGCGTGAGCTGCTTCGTGCGCCAACTATTCATTTAGATACGAAAGGGGAGAAATAAAAAGAAACGCGCTCGAATCGCTGGACCGAAGTCCGTTGCTCGAGCGCGCTCTATGCGCTAACTGTCAAATGCTTCCGAAGAAGCTTCATCCTTTTAGCGCTGTAGACTTCTTGCAAAGCTTTGTAACCGAAGTTACGCAACTGGTCCGCAAGCATTCTACGGTTCGCCAGTGGAACGGTCTTAGTCGAGTCCACTCCGCTCCGAAGAGCGTTCACCGATCTCCTCAGTGAAGACTTTGCTGCCGCTTCTCTCTGGCCGCGGAATCCGATCGGCGCACCTCTCGTTTTCCGTGCTCGGCCTTGATCGCCGGCTGCATGAATAATGTATCACGTCCAGAAGCCGAATGCAACAAGAATTTCATTTTGTTTTCCACAGGAAAAGTGGAAAACATAGGGGATAATGGCAACAGGCCTGGTATCGAAAAGCATTGAGCCAGAAGGTTGTAGAGTTATCTTTGTACAAGACGATCTAATGCTTACAAAAGCGTCGAATTAGAACGGATCATCCACACTCTGCGTATGAGTAAATCGTCCAATCGTGTAGATTGAGCCTGTGTGAACCTGAACAAGCTCGACGTTCGTACCGTTCTATACAGTAGGCCCTCATGAGCGACCATTCCGTCGGCACCCTCGGCAAGTATCAGATCATCCGCGAAATTGCGCGGTCGAATGATATCGTCTACGAGGCCTATGATCCCGTGATGAACCGCAGGGTTGCTCTAAAGGAGCTCGCCATGCCGGGTGGCGCATCCCAACAAGCACGGGAAGAACGCACAAAGCGCTTCCTGCGCGAGGCAAAAGCTGCTGGGAGCATGGCGGACCCCAACATCGTCACGATCTACGAGTACGGTGAAGAGAACGGACGCCATTACATTGCGATGGAGTACCTGGACGGGCACACTCTGCGCAATGAAATCGACACTCAGGGTTTTCTTGAGTTGGGTGAGAGCTTCAGAATCGCACGCGAAGTTCTCAAAGCGCTCGAATATGCTCACAACAAAGGCGTCATTCATCGCGACATCAAACCGGACAACATCCAACTCCTCCCCGACGACCGCGTCAAAATCACTGACTTCGGAATTGCGCGACTTACTTTTGAACCGAACATCACGATGGACGGGCAGGTGTTCGGAACTCCGAGCTACATGTCCCCCGAGCAAGTTGTAGGAAAAGAGATTGACGTCCGCAGTGACCTTTTCAGCGTCGGCGTCATTCTCTACGAGATGATCGGCGGGCAGAAACCGTTCCCTGGCGACAGCGTGGTCGCCATCACCCACGCGATCATGAACCGCGAGCCTGACCAACCGAGGCAAGCAAACCACGTCGTGTGGCAATTCTTGATGCGGGCGATGGACAAGAGTCCACAGCTGCGTTTCCCTTCGGCAACGGCGATGATCGCCGCACTCAACCAAGCCGAGGCATCGACAAAGTCGGTAGTTGCCGACCCCGGACCGACTATGGGCGGCCCGCCGCTCGCCTCAAACAACTACGGCCAGCCGAACCCCTATGCTCAGCCTAATCCTTACGGACAGCAACAGCCAATTGCTGCACCGCCGATTAACAACCCTTACGCATATCCGCAGCCACCCGGTCAACCCGCGCCTCCGCCGACCTATCCCTACAATCCATACAGCCAGAACCAACTTCCTCAGCAGATGGTGCCAGGCTCGTACGTGCCGCAGCAACCGGGCAACGTTTATCCGCCAGTTCCGGTGTACTATCCGCCTCCGCCTCGACAACCTCTTTTCAAGCCGGAGACGAAGCAGTTTCTCGGGAAACTATTCCTAACGATCTTGATTCTGGGGACCCTGTTTGCGCTCGTGTTTGTGGCGCTCACCTCGCTTAACTCAGCGATCCAACAAGCAAACCGACAAGAGCAAGACCAGAGAATTGTGGCTCAGCTCAATGCGCAGGACTCTAGCAAGCCCATCGAAGATCGGATTGAAGAGCGCCAAGCGATGATTCGTCAACTGCGTGACACAGTTACGATCAACACCGAGAATAAGAACCTGGCGGTTCTCTATGAACAACTCGGCAAGCAAAAACTTGCAATGCAGGATTTCATTGCCGCCGAGCTCGCCTTTCGACAAGCGCTGTCGTTAGATTCCAAAAACCCGGCGTATGCCAGCGATTTGGGTGACCTCATCTATCGCTTTTCGAGGAATGCAGCCACCTCGAACGAACGAGCGAAGCTTCTTGCCCAAGCAGCCGAGTTTTGGCGTCAAGCATTCGTCAACGAGACCGACCCGAAAGTTAAGGCAAAGTACGGCACTGGCGCAGCCGTGGCTCTCTACGATTTAGCCCGTGAGCAGCTCCAAATGAATATCTCGGACTTGGCAAAGGAGAATCTGTACAGCGCACGGGAATACGAAGACCCAAACTCTGAATTGGGTCGACGAATCCAGCAACTTCTTGACCAGCTTACGCGGTGAGGGCTAACCGCGCTTAGGAGCGGCGGCTACATAAACATAGTCACCGATCCCCCTGCTGACTTCTTCTGAATCGGTCCCCTCGATCATTGTCATCGTGATCCCAGTCTCCCCGGTTCGCTTCTGAATCTGATAGTTGATCCCCTGTCCGTACATCACATGCCCTGCGCCCGCAACCACCACGAACACCGTATTTGAAATGGTGGGAGACTTGGCAAGGTATTTCAGAGCTGTGTCCGCCATTCCGGCATCCCACAACACTTGAGCCGAGTAAACAAACTCTGCCCGCTCGCCTGTCATAGGGTGACCCCCCATCAGAGCTGTAAAAACGGCGCGGTGGTTTTGATTTGTGAGATCGGGCTCAGGCACTTGAGCACGTATTTCGGATGAAAGAGACTTGAAGCCCTCACGGCCCGTTTGCCGGACCCATTCTCTTGGCACATTCATGGCAACCATCGGGAGTCGATACTTCTTCGTCGCTTCAAAGATCGGCCGATAAAGCGCAAAGTCAAACCCCCACTGCTTCTTCCAATCACTCTTCTCGATGAACTCTTCTTCACTCCACCACCCCAGCGTCCAGCCGTTGAGATTGTCTTGAACGGGTCGTGTGAACATCTCAAAACCAACGATCACGTTTCGTCCGCGCTTAGCTAACGCTTCAATGACCGTCGCTTGCATCTTGTGGTGGTCGGGATTGTCGTGAAGCTCGCCCAGAAAAACAAAACGGTGTCCATCGGCAGCAGCTGCAACGTCGTCCGGAGAAGCAAGCTTTCCACTCTGTGTAGAGCGAATCTTCCCCAACTCGACACGTAATGTTCCTGGCCTGCCGATTGAAAGTCTGTTCGGGTCGGAGGCAGTAGCCGGTTGCCCCTGAAAGAGAACGTGGGTCGAGGCAATGAGGATCGATGCAAGTGCGCTCATAACCGATATTCTACGTCCGACACCGTTGTGGATGCCTGCTTCTTGTCTGCCGCCACTGTCCAGCTAGAGGTAAAACCCCTCTATCGCCATGATTTCCGTTCTTATTGCCACGCTCACGCTTGCCCAAGCGCCCGCCGCTGATTTTGCTCAAGGTCTTGCTGTTTCAGGAGTTGCGCGTTCAGCGCGGTTTGCCTTCCAAACAGATGCTGTTCAGCCGATTATCGCCTCGGGCACGTGGACCGAACCCAAGCTTGATGCAGAGGTTGCAATGCCAGCGGGGAGTCCCCGAAAATGGACAGAGTTGAAGGCTAAAGAGAACGGGGCTTTTGATCAGCGACCGTTTAGTGGGGGCTACGCGTATTTCTCTGTTCACAGAGACGTCGACTCGGTAGAGATTCTTGAGGCGGCAGGGCATGGAATGGTCTATGTCAATGGCGAGCCGCGCATGGGCGATGTATACGGAACGGGATACGTAAAACTCCCGGTGGCGCTGCACAAGGGTGAGAACAGCTTTATGTTCTCGTCTGGGCGGGGCGAATTACGAGCAAAACTGACGAAGCCCTCCTCTGCCGCCGTCTTCAATCTTGCCGATGCAACGGTGCCGGACTTGGTCACAGCACCCCTTCCACCCAAATCGGATGGTCCCATATTTTCAAACGGCGGAGCGGCTCTACCCAATAGGAAAGTTGGTGTCATCGTCGTTAATGCCTCCAACGAACCGCTTGCCGGCCTCAAAGTCCGTCTTGCATTCCCTGGTAAAGCATTTATTGAGACCGAATTGCCGAACCTTCCTCCATGCTCAACGAATAAGATTCCGGTTGAGTTTGAGAATCCAAGGATAGAAACAGCGGGGAGCGTTGAAGCCACGCTGACGTTGATCGGTCCGGCTGGGATGCTCGACTTCCAAAAGCTCACTTTTCGTGTTCGGGAGCCTAATCAGACGCGCAAGGTTACTTTTCTGAGTCTCATCGATGTTTCAGTGCAGTACTTCGCACTTAACCCAGCTCAGACCCCAGGCAAGGACAAGGCCCTTGTATTGACTCTTCACGGCGCAGGCGTTGAGGCGATCGGGCAGGCCGATGCTTACAAAGGCAAGGATTGGGCAAACATTGTAGCTCCGACCAACCGCCGACCCTTCGGTTTTGATTGGGAAGATTGGGGTCGGAAGGACATGGCCGAGGTGCTGGGGCTGGCAACAACTATGTTGTCTGCGGACCCTCAGCAGATCTATCTCACCGGACACTCGATGGGTGGGCACGGAACTTGGCAAAACGGAGTCACGTATCCTGGCGAATTCGCGGCGATTGCCCCCAGTGCGGGTTGGAGTAGCTTCTTCAGCTATACGGGTGCACCGCGCCAAAGCCCCGACGATCCAGTCGATGAGATGTTTGCGCGAGCCCAGAACCCGAGCGACACGGTGGCTCTCAAAGAGAACTTCCGCAATCTCGATCTCTTCATCCTCCACGGCGACGCTGACGACAACGTGCCTGTTCGCGAAGCCCGGAACATGAAGGCCGAGCTTGAAAAGATGAACAAGACGTTCGAGTATCACGAGCAGCCGGGGGCGGGGCACTGGTGGGGGAATGAGTGCGTGGATTGGCCTCCCATCTTTGAGATGTTCCAGAAAACTCGAAGGCCCAAACCCTCTGAACTTATGAAGGTTGATTTCTCTACCTTCAACCCGTCCATTTCGAGTAAGTATTACTGGGTCACGATCGAGCGGCAAGAGTCATCGATGAATCTAAGTTCCGTGAAGCTCGAACGACAGGCTTCAAAGATGGTCGGAACGACGGCAAACGTCGCCATGCTTACAATAGACCCCGTCGCCATCGACAAGTCGTTGAATCCCTACATCATCGAAATCGACGGCAGTACAGTCTCCCTCCCAACCCCGGGGCTGGGCAATGACCCTATCGCGCTGGAGCGAGTAGATAAGCAGTGGAGACTCGCCCGCACGTCTACTGAGCTGAGCAAGTCATCGATGAGGTCTGGCCCGTTCAAAGAGGCGTTCAACCACGGAATGATCTTTGTCTACGGCACGAAGGGCGACGATGCCGAGAACGCATGGTCCTTTGCCAAGGCACGATTCGACGCTGAACAGTGGTGGTACCGGGGCAATGGCTATGTACCTCTCATGTCGGACGATGAGTTCAACCGATCTGATATACGGCATTTCGAGAATCGAAGCGTGATTGTCTTCGGCAACGCCGATACAAACAGCGTGTGGAATCGGTTCTTGAGCGACAGCCCGATCCAGGTTCGGCGCAATCGACTGACGGTCGGCAAGAAGCAGCTTAAAGGGTCAGGATATGCCACGCTCTTTGCGCGTCCTCGTTCAGGTTCAACAGTGGCAATGATCGGCGCGGTTGGTGGAACTGGAGTTGAGGGAATGCGCAGCACGGACAGATTGCCCTACTTCGTTTCCGGTACGGGCTACCCAGATTGGTGCGTTTTTACCAAAGATGTCTGGTCGAAAGGGCTGGCTGGGGTGCTCGGCAGTGGTTACTTCGATAACGACTGGCGTCTGACGATGAGGCAAACAGCATGGCGAGCCGAATGAGTAGGCCTCCCAGAATCCCTCATGTAAATCAGTCCAGAATCTAGGGTGCTTATGTCTGACACACGGCAACCGATCACTTCCTGGCGAGACTTCTTTAACCTACACGCCCCTCATTACGACAAGAATTCGTTCACGGCGTGGACAAGCACGGAGGTGAGCTTCCTTGAGGATCTCTTCATGCTTGCGAAGGGGGCGAGAATCCTTGATATAGGTTGCGGAACCGGACGGCATAGTATTGAACTCGCCAAACGAGGCTACGTCGTCACGGGTATCGATATCTCGAATGGGATGCTCGCACAAGCTCAGGCCAAGGCAAGAGGGGCTGGGGTCGAAGTCGAGTTCATCGAAGCGGATGCGACTCAGATTCAATTCGATGCAGTCTTCGATGCGGCGATCTGCCTGTGTGAAGGGGCATTTGGATTAACCGATCCCGACAAAGAACCGGTCGGTCATGACTTTGCCATCCTGAAGAACGTTTTTGCCGCGCTCAAGCCGGGCGCTCCCTTCGTTCTGAATGCGCTCAACGGCTACGCTACGATTCGTCGAGTGACGGATGAGATGGTTCAGATGGGGGCGTTCAACCCCGCAACCATGCACTTTGCCTACCAGGACGAGTTTGGGCCGGACGATGACAAGCACCTGGTTAACGTGCGCGAACGGATGTTCATCCCTCCCGAACTGGTCTCGATGCTGCGATTTGTTGGCTTCGAGGTTGAGCATGTATGGGGCGGAACCGCTGGGGAGTGGGGTGACCGTCCTTTGAAGCTCGATGAGATCGAAGCGATGTACGTTTGCCGCAAGCCGTCGACAAAAAAATAACCCCTCCTTTTCAGGAGGGGTCTCCCCAATCGAGTGAATAATTGCTGGGGTGAAGTTCAGTTGAACGTCCCTACCAATAAGATACGGCATTGAAGAGCTGTATGTGAACCCTTGTCAGCCCTCTTAAACCATTTCCGTCAGATAAGTAGAACGATTCTTGCGAAGCTGGACAAATCAAGAAGAAAGTGACCGCCTTGATCGAAAAAAGCAGACACAACGATCCCTCAATACTTGGGACAGGCCACAGAAAACGGATTACTTTAGGTGTCTATCCCACCACTGAGTAATCTCGTTTAAGCGATGCGCTCGAAGGTCGGGTGGTCCACTTCGGCTCATGCCGTGTGAGGTGGTCGATGGGTACCGAATGAATCGGCTATCGACACCTTCCTGCTGAAGGGCAGTGAAAACCTGTTCACTTTGCTCAATGTTGCAACGCAAATCCCCTTCGGAGTGGATGATAAGCATCGGCGTTTTTACATTTTTGAAGAAAGCGATAGGTGATTGATTCCAAAGCTCCTTAATATCTTCATGGTCACCCCAGGCAATGCCTTTGAAGTAACCGTTCTTGTTGAAAGGAAAATCGCTGTTGCCTGCCATTGAAACCATATTCGATACACAGCGGTCAGTGATGGCAGCCTTGAACTTGTCGCTATGCCCAACCGCCCAATTGGTCATGTAGCCACCATAGCTACCCCCCATAATTCCCATCTTTCCAGGGTGAACAAACGATTGATGCTCGATCCAGTGCGTAAAAGTTTCGACGTCCGCCCAATCGCGATTGCCCCAGTCTCCGCTTATGACGGCACAGTGGTCCTCTCCGTACCCTTTCGACCCTCGCGGGTTGCAGTAGACAACGACGTACCCTGCTGCCGCCAAAACTTGGAATTCATGAAAGAAAGCCCATCCGTACTGTGTATGAGGCCCGCCGTGAACCTCAAGCACCGCTGGGTACCTTTTGGGTGCGAGGTAGTCGATTGGTTTCATCACCCATCCATGAACCTTATGACCATCCTCTGATTCCAACCATAACTCTTCCGGCTCGCTAAGTTTGATCTCCTCGTGAAAGGTCTTGTTGAGATGTGTGAGCAGGCTTGGCTCATCGCCAGATTTGTCCAGGTCGATGACCCCGATCTCAGGCAATTTGATAGCCGTGCCATAAGCGCAAGCTATCTTGGAGCCATCTTTGCTCACATTGCCAAGTCCGAGGCTGTGGTTCCCCTGAGTCAGGAACTCGATCCCACCCTTGTCTGGATCGCACATGGCCAGTTGCTCTGACCCATGATGTCCGAGAGCGAGGTAGATCGCCTTACTGTCTGGCGCCCAAAGGATCGTCGAGCCGTGTGCAGAGTCCTTGGTGTCGCTGATAGTGGAAGTCGTCAAGCAGTAATCGTCGTTTTCTGTCAGGCACTTGGCGTCGCCGCCATCTGCCGGGCAAACCCACAGCCGCGTGTTTCTCGCGCCCCAAGGATCTTCGGGCGTGTGCCTTCCTGTGTAGGCTAAGCGCTTTCCGTCAGGAGACCATCGGACTGAGCTTTTGGGCCCGTCAGGCAACCCTTCTAACTTCCAGGCTTGCCCTTCAAGGTTCACGCGGAAAATCTGATCGTTGTCCTCTTGGGCCATCGGTCGCTTGTTGACCGTGTGAATGACGGCAAGTTCATCCGAATTTGGCGACCAATCGTAGTCATACATTCCAAGTGGACACGCTTCGTAGAGCAGATTGTGCTCGCCCGACTCAACATCGACAATATAGAGGCGAAAGCGCTGACCGCCGAAGTATCCGTCACCATCAAGCCGGTACCAAACGTCATCCAACTCCCACGGTGGAGTGCTCAGCCCCTTCTCTTCGCGCTCCTTCTTCGCCTTCTCGGTCCAGTTCGGATGCGTCTCTCGGAAGGTGAAGGCGATCTTCTTGCCATCGGTCGACCATTTGAAGCCCCCGATCATCCCTTCCGGCAGCGAGGTCAGCTTGCGCGCCTCTCCGCCGTGCACTGGCATGACGTATATCTGAGGGGAGGGCTTTTCTCGCCCGCTGATAAAGGCGAACGATTCTCCGTCCGAAGACCATCTGCCGTGGCTATTGCCGCCCTCTGCCTGCGTCCATTGCTGGACTTTGCCATCCATATCGACCGTGCAGAGCTGTGTGATGTATTTGTTCTTGTCGTTGATATGCTTTCTTGTGAAAAGAATGCGGCCTCCGTCAGGGCTGATCTGGGGGTCGCCGACGAAGGTTATCTTGAGAAGGTCGTCAATGCGGATGGGTCTCTTCGGCATGGCGAGAGGTTACCCTTGACGACGCCGAATTAGGCGGGCCGCTCAGTGAGTGTGAGACTTGAAGAAATCCCAAATTCGGGACGTTGCATCGTAAGTTTTCACGTTCGGCCCGATCGTATCTTCGCGGAGTCCAGCGTACTGCCCGCCCGGCCATCCATGCCCCTGCCCCAGAATCTTGACGACGGTAAAGCCCGCCTTATCCTTGCCCGGGCCGTACTCCCACGTCTCCAGGCCGCCCTTGTTCGTGTGCGAGGCGGGCTTCGTCGGACATCCCATCCCCTTCGCCCATCGCTCCACGCTGTCCATTACGGGAGGAACCGTACTCTTCCCCCAAGGCAGCGTCCTTTCGCCACCATCCCACAGACAAAGCGGGTCCTTCTCACCAAAGATCGCCAGGGTTGGAATCCCCCTCTTCGGCGTCGCGCTCACCGCATACTGCCCCATCACCGGAGCGATAGCTGCGAACACATCCGGGCGCTCCGCGCCCAGCCGAAACGTCATGCCCGCCCCGTTGGAGTGCCCCGTGCAGTACACCCTCGCCGAGTTGATCTTGTAATCCTTCTTGATCTGGGCAAGCAGCGCGTCGAAAAATTCCAGATCGTCGATGCGCCCTCGTGGAGACCTGGGTTGAAGCTGACCGCTGTTCCAAAGGTTGGGATTCGTCAGAAAATCGGATTTCTGCAGCGGCCGTGCGGCAAGCCCCGTCGGCGCGCAGGCGATAAACCCGCCCTTGGCCGACATCGCCGACCAGCCGTTTCGGTCCAGATAGAGCTCGCCGTTTCCGCCCGCCCCATGAAACACGAACACCAGCGGCACCACCGTCTTTCCCGTGTAGCTTGCAGGGACGTTGAGATGGTAGGTCCACTCATACCCCGCCGCCTTGATCGTCTTGGCAACCGGCTTGGGGGCTGGAGAAAACTCCCCCGCCGGTGTGGCGAGAATGGCGGCAGCGAAAAGCACGAGCGGAGTCATGCTGGCCCAGACGAGGCGAAGCAAGGCGGGTTCACCGTTCTGGGACCCGGTATCCCGGCTCTGCCATAATCCATCTATGCCCAAGACGCCCAAACAGCCTCCAAGCGACGGTCCATTGAGCGTCAAGATCGTGACCCTCGGCTGCGCCAAGAACGACGTGGATAGCGAAGAGATCGCGGGCGTCCTGCACGAGGCCGGTCACAAGATCGACGGCATGGCGAAGAAATCGGATGTCGTCATAATCAACACCTGCGGGTTCTTGGAAGCCAGCAAGAAGGAGTCAATTGAGGCCATCAAACAGGCCGTCGCCGACAAGAAGGCGGGCAAGATTTCGAAGGTGATCGTCGCCGGATGCCTCAGCCAGCGCATGGGCGCCGAGCTTGCCCGGCTCGCCCCCGGAGCCGACACCTACGTCGGCGTCGGGCAGATGGGACGCTTCCAAGAGATCGTCAAGGAGACCATGGTCGCGCGGGAGAAGTTGATGGACGTGTCGCCGCCGCACCACCGCTGGGCCGACGTCCCGACCCGCGCCCGCACCGGAAAACCGTGGTCGGCCTATTTGAAGGTCAGTGAAGGCTGCGACCACAAATGCACCTTCTGCACCATCCCCAGCTTCCGAGGAGGGCACGTCAGCAAGCCGCTGGAGCGCATCGTCGCCGAGGCCAATCACCTTGCTCGCACAGGCACAAAAGAGATCAATCTGATCGCCCAAGACGTGACCCAGTACGGCAACGACCTTTACAAGAAGCAGATGCTCCCCACCCTTCTGCGCGAGTTGAACGCCGTCGAAGGCATCGAGTGGATACGTATCCTGTATTTCTATCCTAACCGCCTCACCGACGAAGTCATCGAGGCGATGGCGACGCTGCCCAAAGTCGCCCACTACATCGACATTCCACTCCAGCACGCCCACCCCGAAACGCTCAAGCGCATGAAGCGACCGTGGGATGGCGACCGCTACCTAAAGCTTTTTGAGAAAGTTCGGAAGGCCATGCCCGACGTGGCGATCCGCACCACATTCATCGTCGGCTTTCCCGGAGAAACCGACGAGGAGTTTGAGTACCTGCTGGACTTTGTCGACGCCGCCCGCCTCGACCGAGTGGGCGCTTTCGTCTACAGCCGCGAGCCGGGAACTCCCAGCCACGACTATGACGGTCAGGTTCCGTTCAAGGTCAAGCGCAAGCGCTACGACGAGATCATGACGCTCCAGCAGGGGATCTCATTGGCGGTCAACGAGGATTGGATCGGTAAAGAGCTGACGGTGCTGCCTGAAGAGCACCAGCAGGGTTGGACGATCTGCCGGTCGCACCGCGACGCCCCGGACATCGACGGCCTTGTCTTCGTCCCCGGCGAATTGGTGCTCGGCGAGTTCGCGCGCGTAAAGGCGACTGGAGCCGAACCCTACGATCTGTACGCCGAAGCGACGAACCACAAGATGATTGGCGGAAAGGCAAAGAAGCTGACCTCACTTCGCCAGGCAGAACCGATCGCTCCGCAATAGTCGGTTCCGATTTGCGAGTGCGCGAATTTATTCGCGCTTTAAGTGAGGCGATTTATCGCCGCGCCGCGACCAAAATCTTCAGCCACTTTGCATCGCCAAGGTAATCCGTCGCGACTCCCTTGTTCGAGCTCGACGAATGCACGAAATAGCCGTTTCCAAGATAGATACCGGTATGCCCGACCTTGTTTCGTTTATGATCCCAGAAGTAGAGCCTGTCGCCTTCCTTCAGGTCCTCAAGTTTAGTGATCGGCGTTCCCACCTTCACTTGCTCTGCGGCGGTTCGGGGAAGATCGACGCCGATCTGTCCGAAAAGATATTTTACGAACCCCGAGCAGTCAATGCCTCTAGTGGGGTCGTTTCCGCCCCATTTGTAAGGGGTGCCTTGATAGTTCAATCCGTTGCGCGCAGCGCTTGCTCGTGATCGGGAAGAGAGGTTTTGATAGTCTCGATTCCCCTTAGGTACGTCGAGGGTGACGACGTACGCGAACGTTGCAACGGCTTCCGATTTGATATAGCCGTAGGCGCCGTTCTCCATAAGAACTTGCAGCCAGCCGTCTTTCGAGCTGTTTTGGATGACGAGATACTGATACTCTTTGGTCTTGTAGTAAGTCTTCGACTTGGTGCTCGGCTTCGAGAAAATCGTCGCCGCTTTGAGCGCTTGTCCAAGCTTGCCGAGTTCAATCTTCTCGGTCTCTTGAGGCTTGGCCTGAGCGATCACCAGGGTTGCTGAGATCGCGAGGATTGCGGCCAATATCAGTCGTCTTAAAATCGTCATCGCTCTTTGGGTGTGTGTAAGAAAGGAACTTTCCTCATCGTACAAGAACGGAATTCCATAATGATCCGTTCAGTCCCTATACAAATCTTCGGCGAATTCCCAGATTCCTACACCCCAGCCTTGACGACGGAAAGTGCGTTTAAGATCAGTTTTCCGTCTTCAGAGCCAAGAATTCCTTTCGTCGCTCTCTCGGGGTGGGGCATCATGCCCAGCACATTTCCCGATCTGTTTAAGATACCCGCGATATTCCACGCCGATCCATTGGGGTTCGACTCGGGTGCGATATCACCCGCTGCCGAGCAATACTGAAAAGCGATTCTGTTCTCGTCTCGGAGCATCTTCCACGTCTCGTTATCGCAGACATAACGACCTTCGCCGTGAGCTACCGGAATCCGTAAAACACGGTCAACCCCAGCAGTCCACATCGAGGTTGTGTTGATCGCCTTCAGATAGACGTCTTCGCACACAAATTTCTGACTGTCATTCAACAGAAGCGCTCCAGGCAAAAGCCCAGCCTCGCAAAGAACTTGAAAGCCATTGCAAACCCCAATGACTGGCCCTCCATCATTTGCAAACCGGACGGTCTCTTCCATGATCGCCGCACGGCTGGCAATGGCGCCGCAGCGCAAGTAGTCGCCGTAGGTAAATCCGCCCGGGACAAAAACAGCATCGAACCCATTGAGTGAGTGGTCTTCGTGCCAGACGTACTCGGCTTGCACGCCGATATCTTCTCGAAGCGCCCACAAGGCATCTTGATCGCAGTTTGCCCCCGGGAACCGGAGAACAGCGACTCTCACTGAACGACCTCGAAGCGGTAGTCCTCGATCACGGGGTTCGCGAGCAACTTGTCGCACATCTCCTTGACCCTTTGTTCCGAGTAGTCATTGACTTGAAGCTCGATGAGTTTGCCTATTCGGGCGTTATCGATCTCATCAAACCCGAGCTTTTGAAGGGATCCGGCAACTGTCCGACCAGCAGAATCGAGAAGTGAGGGCTTGAGTGTGACGTAGACGCGCACCGTGACCATGCGGTCATTTTGACACCAACAACCCCAGACTCCATCCTAGGCTGCGACTTCAATAGGCCATTTCAGGCTCAAATCGGTCGAAGTCTTGCCGTCTAATCGCAAATCGATGGTCCACAATCGCGTTCCAAATCGCTCCATCGGAATGAGAAAAGCCTCCTTCCGATGCATGCTGATCTCAGGTCTTTGACCGATAAACATCAACACGAGCCCATCGATATCCGCATCTGGAATGATCTGGATGCTTGCGTGCTCCTCATGGAAGTGGGGCCACAGCCGCAAGTTTCGGCGCGTTCTTTCGAAAGCATAAAGCTCGTCTGGTCTGTAGAAGACCATTTTTGCCTGTTTAGCGATAGCCAGCATACGCCTCAAAGATGCGTTGACAGTCTCATTGTCCACCGAATCTGAGCGAATCACGGCATGGAAACAGCCATGAACCGCGCTTGCTTCCTCAATGATTGCGTCGATGCTTTGATCGCAGGTGACTTCTCCAGGAAGATAGGCATGATAGGGCAACTCAGCGCAGACGTTGGGAGTCCCGTCTTTTCGAATCGGTGAGAAAGGATGGCAAGTTCCAAAGGCAAATCCAGAAGTCCCTGGTTGGCGACCACCTTTGCTCAGCGACATCTTTACGCCAGCGGTGTCGCACATCTCATAAAAATGTCGCCAGTTTCTCCACTGTCCATCTGCAGGACGGGATGAGCTAAAGCTTGAAGTTCCCGCCGCACGGCCCAACGCCAAGTGCTGAATCTTTAGGCGCTCTTCGTGCCAGTAGCCCCCCTCTTCGCCAGTAAATAGAAGACCGATTTCATGTCCCCAAGAGCGCATGGTTCGGTAGACATCGAGCGTATAGCCGGGAGTGGCAACCACCCAGGCAGGCTGGCAACCGAACATTGTAAGCAGGGTGTGCGCTCGGTGAACGTGATCGTAGTCGTACTCTTCGCTATCGATCGTGAGCGCAGCGACAGAATCGGCATTCTTAGGCCAGTACCAGGTCATCACGCTACATGCGCCGCTTGCCTCGATGGCCTCAATAACGGCACGTACCCAGATTTCGCGGACCAAATCAGCATGCGGCTTGGCAAAGTGGGGGTGTGATGCGCCCTCCGCAGTGATTCGGTCGGACTCAAAACTCAGTGCGATGCCGTCTTCGGCGCGCAAAATCTGATCATCAAGGTGAGCAGAGTCGTCGTCAGGACCGATTCCATCCGTTTCGACGCTAACGCCCATCTGCATCTGGCACATCGTTTGGCCAATATGAGGGCCTATGAAGAGCATGATGCCCTTCTCGGTCTGAATGCGGTTTACGGCGGAGAGCTTCCTGAATGGGACGACATTTTGTCCCCTCACCGACGCCATCAATTCGCCGCCAAAGAACCGAATGCTGTCTGCATGTTCAGGCCACAGCCGGTCAGTTTTAGGACGGGTAAGCGTACCGTTCGAGATTCGTTGGGGGGTTCCGTCTAAACCAAACAGGGGGTCTAAACCCCAGCTTGATCCGCTTGCTACGAGCGAGCCGCCGGTTTGTAGCCACTGTCCGATAGCGTTTCGCTGAATGTTCGAGACAGAGCCATAGCCGCAAAGCAGGATGACGTCAAACTCGCCGACCTCGTCGGTCGTGAGAGTGTCCAACGGTGTGAACGGAATGCCCACATGCTCAAGCGCTTCACGATAATATGCGGCGTAGGAGTCCCCTTTCGCCAAATACAGCCCAATTTTTGCCCACTTCATAGGTTGCATGGATGCACCTGCCACCCCTCCGATTGATTATCGGCAAAATTGCGAGCAGTTCTTAACCAAAGTTAGAGCCGATATCTGCAGCACGGGCAAGACAAAAGGGCCGGGATAAAAACCCCGGCCCTTCCATGCTCCACTAAAGGCAGATCAGTTAGTACCGCCGTCACCTGCTTCTTTCGGCTTCTCCTTGCCCGCATTCTTGACATACCGATCAAGCCACTCAACCCACCGTGCCCAAATGTCGTTAAGCGTCTCGCTTGCGATTGGACCGTGATCTTCATAGGGATACATGTACAGCGAGGCTGTCTTGCCAAGGACTTCTAAGGCGTTGAACATCCGCTCGGAGTTAATAGGGTGGGTGCCAACGTTCATGTCGTCCATGCCGTGATACATCAACAGTGCGCCGTTGAGGTTCTCTGCATACAGCATGGGTGACATGTTGATGTAGAGCTCTCGGCTTTCCCAGATTAAGCGCTGCTCGCTTTGGAAGGCGAACGGTGTGAGCGTTCGGTTGTAGTTGCCATCTCCGGCGATGCCAGCCTTAAAGTAAGGTGTTTGAATCATCGCATGCGCGGTGCTGAATGCCCCGTAGCTATGCCCACCGATTCCAAGGCGATCACGGTCGATCAGGCCTCTCTTGTCCAGTTCGTCTATCGTTGCTGAAAGGTTGTTTCTCAGGTCAGAAAGATAGAAGTCGTTGATCCGATTCTGAGGGCCGACAATCGGGCAATCCGGTTCGACAATCACATAGCCAAGCGTTGTGAGATACTCAACTGACAGGTTGCCAAATGTCGGGAATTGGTTCTTATTGTAGGTTCGCTGACGGTCGTTGTATGCTTGCTGTGTTGCAAACTCACTTGGGTAGAACCAGAACATCGCGGGAGCCTTCTGACCCGCAACGAAGAATTTTGGAGTTGTGACAGTGACCCAGAATTTGAAGCCATCGACACGTGTGACCTGAATCCTTTGGGTTGGACAGCGGGACACTTCTGCCTGGTAATCCACATTCTGAGTGAGTTTCTTGGCATCTTTGGTTTGCGTTGAATACAACCAGTTGTCTGGCAAGACGTCGCGAGACTGTCGGTTCAAAACAAGTGTCGAACCTTCACTGTCCAAGATCTCGTTCAAGGTCTCATACATAGTGTCGGAGCTATGCCACACACGCTCCTTTTTGCCATCGCTGATCGATACAGCATCCAGGAACGGCCTTGGCGCCTCTTTTTCGGGGTCCTTGGAGTACTGCGTCCCACTCAAGAAGACGCGGCCCGTGCTTGAAACACGAACGACATCGACCCCTTTTGCCCCTGGAGCGGTCATTAGCCTGCCGGGATTGGCATAAAAGTCGTCGGTGGCATAAGAATAAAGCGTGGTCTTCTTTTCGGGCTGATCAATGTTTACGGTGTAGAGCACGCTGTTCGATCCGGCTGTGCCGGTAAGGAAGAGTGTCTTCATGTCCGCGGCATAGGAGACCGAGCCGATGCGTTCGTTCGTTTTGTAGATCGGTTTTGCGTCGTCTTTACCGAATGGGGCAACCCACTGAATGACCTGGTCTTGGCGCGTGGCTTGTCCTTGTTGCTGGGGCTCAAGCTGGAGATAGCTCAGGCCCTCGCCATCGGGTCGCCATGAGAGATTACGTCGGCCATTATTGGTTGCTCCGGCCTGACCTCCCCCTCCACGTCCTCCGCGACCTTGTTCGTCGTCTTCGTCAAAAAAGTCAGGATCGGGCGCGCCACCCCCTGTTCTTAACGGAGTTTTGCGGATTTCGACAACGGCTTTTCCAGACTCATCCCAAATCTCTTCAACGGTTCCAAATGAACTCATCGGTACGAGATAGGAAAACGGTTTGAGCATCGTGCGAACGATAAAGTGCTTTCCATCTGGCGACGGATTGACCGAGAGAATCATCTTCGGTTCGCCAATACGCTTGACTTGCCCAGACTTGGCGTCGATTCTCACCAATTGCCCGACCGAGTAATACTCCAGCAAATCTTGGTCGTATTGCGTCTCCAGCAGCCCTCGATAGGTTCGCAGACTGTCTCGACCAGAGTTTGTGACCATGACACGAGGCTGTGATGCGATTCGCGGGCGCTTTGGCGTGGGTGTGCGGTTGTCTGGCACGACGACCGACACGATCTCCTTATCGCCATTGACCCACTGTAGGTTGGTCACATGCACCGGAAGAACGGATATTCCGCTCAATCGCCGAGTTTTGCCCGAAGCCGCCTCCGCGATCCAGATCTCCGATCTCAATTCAAAGTGAGCAAAGAAGGCAACTTGTTTCCCGTCGTTCGACCAAGCTGCACCCGTAACTTTTGAGCCGGGTGGTATCTGAATCGAGTATCTCTTGCTGGTATTCCACTCAAAAAGGTCATAGCCTACGGCTCCTCGCGTGGTCATGCTCCGTGCACGGTTGGCGTTCGCATCGACCTGAAGTCCACCCAAAGTGAAGTAAACCTTGCCTACAGATTGAAGATCGCTCATCCCACCGGAATTGGCGATCAAGAACCGTGACCCATCTGGGCTGAGATTGGTCAAGTTGACGTTCAGGTGTCTTGGAGCGTTCAATAGATCGGCCACGGGCTTAGGCGGGGCGATATAGGCTTCCTTGTCGATAACCTGGGCATACGAGCCAACGGCGATACCAACGAGCAGACTTGCGGTCCACCCACGCAAGAAGTTTCTCGAATTCATCGGATTAACCTTACCGCGCAGAGCAGGGAAACGCTACTTTTCCGAACAATCTCGCTATAAGACAATCCCTAAGAGTTTCGGACCCAAATCCTAAAGGGCGGCGGCAACCCAGACCCGATTTCAACGTCTGGTTTATCGAGAGTGCTCCATGCCCGAGAACAAACTGAGCCACTATGGTCTATTCGTGATGCGCGTAATTCTGGGGGCTGTCTTCTTCTATTACGGATCAAGGCATCTGTTGATGCTGTTTGGTGGGCAAGGGTTCAACTCAACGCTCGATTGGATGGAAAGGCGCTATCACATCCCTCCAGCATTTGCCGCACTGGCGATTTTTGCTGAATTTTTTGGCGGGCTGGGTGTTCTCGTCGGTCTACTGACACGGTTAGCAGCGTTTGGGATTGCCGCGACGATGGCAGTGGCAACATATGTCAACTTTGCCCAGCTTGACCTTTACGATGAGACGACAGTTCAGCAGTTTGGGCTTCCTCTCGTGCTTTTTGGAATGAGCGTCCTCCTCATCACCACAGGAGGGGGAAAGATTTCTCTTGACTGGAAGCTGAGCCATCGCAAGAAGAAGGGCGAGGCGGCTTGAAATCTTGAAGCGGATCGCCCTCACTGGAGGAATCGCCGAAGGGAAATCGACCGTTCTCGGCTATCTTCGCGACCTCGGCATCGCCGTAGAGTCGAGTGATCATATCGTTTCGCAACTCTATGAAAACGATTCTGTATTGTCGGAATTGAGAGCGGAATTGGCCATTGAGGGCCCCGTCACACGTGAAATAGTCCGTAATTTGTTACAAAAACGGCCTGAGATTTTCCAAACACTGAATCGCATCTTTCACCAAAGAACTCTTGATCGCATCCTCAAATCTTCGGCCCAGGTTGTTGAGGTGCCATTGCTCTTCGAAACGTGTATTCAGGCTCAATTTGACCGAGTTTGGGTGGTGACATGCGGTGTTGAAGAGCAGCGAAGAAGGCTTTTATCCCGCTATGAAAACGAGTCGGTCGCGGAGCAAATGCTTGAACGCCAGTTGCCTTCACGGGTGAAATGCGCCTTTGCCGATGTGATTGTCCGAACCAATCGCTCGGAAGCGTCCGTCCTTGCCTTTGTAGCCAGGTGGGTAAAAGAAGAATTCGTTTAGCTTGTTGCGATCTTGATTTCGACATGCTATACTTCACCCGGCTTCGAGGCTGAATCATCGAAAGCGTACGAAGTTGCACATATTGGGAATCGGCAATAATCGGTTCCAACGTGCGAACAAGCGGAAGACAAGCCGCGAGCTTGTCGTTTTTTGCGTTTGCCGTGAGGGAGGATATGTGTGGTCTTAAGGTGGATGTTATGCTTCTAAGCAAAACCAAGTTTCAGAGGACTGACAAGGAGGACACGTCATAGTGAGGCGGTTCATCAATTCGTTCCTAGGTAGGGCTGTGAGCCAAATCATCGTGATGGCGCTCATCCTGCCTTTCACAGTTTTACTGTCAAGCAGTAAAGCCGTTGCCCAAGTACAGCAAGCTCAAAGCTGGGCTGTTCTTGAGTTCATCAACCCCGGCGCAGGTGGAAGGGAAGTAGGCGCTGCAGCGTCAGAAGCCGTTTCAGGCGAACTGGCAAAGCTAAACCGTTACGATGTTATTCCCAGCGAGACCGTGAATAGAGCGGTCGAGTCACTCAACCTTCAAGCCCCCGTCACAGACAAAATCAGCTTGATGCGGCTCGCCAATGAGCTGCGTGCGACAACACTCGTCACAGGCGAGATTATCGGTTGGCGCACCGTTTCCGAAGGCGGTGGACGCAGAGCTGAAGTCATCATGCGCGTCGTAGTTATCGACGTTGCATCGGGCCTGGGCGTCAACGGAGCCGGCTTGCGAGCGCATTCAAGCGTTCGTGCAGGCAATGTCGACGATCAAACGCTTCTTAATGAAGCGTTCCAACAAGGTGCCGCAGCCGCAGTGGCTGAGATTCAAGCAAAGACTCTGCCCACAGGCACAATTTTAAATACATCAGAGAATACGGCTCTCATCAACCAGGGCACACGAACTGGTTTTGCCAAGGGTCAAGAAGTCATCATTCTTCGCGGCCGTGAGCAGGTTGCTTCGGCAATCGTTGAGGAAGTTGAGCCCGATAGCGCGGTCGTTAAGGTGACCCGCCCCATCAAGGGTATCCAGCCAGGCGACAAAGTTCGCGTGGTCTTCGATCCGCCTCGTCCGAAGCTCGATTGGCGAGCAGACAACGGCGTGAGCTACGAGAAATCCAAGCGTGGAGGCAGCAGCAGCGGCTTCACCACGGTTGTTCTGGTACTCGGTCTCGTTGGCCTCCTCCTTAGCGGTGGACGTTCGGGCAACCAAAAGGCTGCTGACGATGTCGTCGCTGAAGCCGGTATGTTCCCCGAAGGTAGCGATGTCTTTGGCGTACGCGTCAAGTGGCGTCTCGATCTATTCGCTCGCGGTAACTCGCAGCGTGTGGAATGGCAGGTTTATCGAAACGACGTCCCAGGTTCGCCTGTGATGGTCGCGAACGGCCTCGACACGTCTGTTGTTGACGACAACCTCGCTGGTCGTAACGTTACTTACGGCGATTACGGCGGAGTTATCGGTGGCAGCACCTGTAACAACCAGAGCAATCCGACAACCAGCGCGACCGTTGATGGCGTCGTTGCCGGGCGGCCGTACAACTACTCCGTGGCATTGGTTTATCGACTCGCGTTGATCGACCTCCCCGGTGGTGGTAGCAGCGGCTCTGGCGGTGGCACTGGCGGTCTCACGACTGGCGGCACCGGTGGGCTTTCCACGGGCGGTACAGGAGGCACCGGCGGTACGACTGGAGCTACGACGGGTGGTTTGACCACTGGTGGTACTACAGGCGCAACCACAACAACGGGCGCTACGACAACCGCAACCGGCGGCACCACAGGTGGTGGTGGTACCGGTGGCGCAGACACCTACTGCTTCTTCATTTCACAGCGATCCTCGGCTCGCGGTATCGCAACACCTCTGGCACGGCTGACGCTCGTCTCGCCTGCGCCGAATACGGTTGTTGCAAGCGATATCCCGTTCACATACAACTCGGCAGTTACGGCGTTCCCGATCACTTGTCAGTACGCACTGCAAGTTTCGACGGACCCCAACTTCCCGAAGAACAAGTCGAGAATCTACGCAACCCTGACACGCTCTGATCTGGGTGTGCTTAGCACTGGCGCGATCACTAACCTGGTCAACCGGCTGCGAAGCGACTTCGGCAGTGCGCAACAGGAGTTCTGGTGGAGAGTTGGCGCAAGGAATGTAGCCGACAAGCCAGGTCCCATTGCAGACGCGAGTGGAGAGCGCTATATCTTTAGCGCAGCACGACGGTTTACAATTCCGTCGCCGCCTCCGCCCCCGCCTGTACAATAGCTGAAACTTGGAAAATCAGGGACTCCCAAGTGAACTTGGGAGTCCCACCAGACGACATAGCATTACGCTTACATCCTGGTTTGCGAAAAGGGATGAATTATGAATACGTCATATAAGAAGGCATTATCAATAGCGGCGCTTGCTGCAGTAGGAGTTTCCACAGCGGCAGCACAAGCTGACTGGGGGTTCCAGTGTATCGACCCCGGTAACACGACAGCCCGCTCACCAGACCACGCGGTCGCTATGATCGGGAACAACGTTTTTAGATGTCACGTTGGGCAGTCCGGAACAATCACATACGGTGACGTGGATGGCAATGCCCCCGCTCCGTGTTATCCCGCAGCAACAACCGGAAACCTAGCAGGACGAATCGGTTTTATGATGGGTACGCAGGGCTCGGTACAAGACCAAAACCCCGCAGACCCTGCAAATGCCAACTTTACAGACGACCTGATGGTGCTCACTGTTGGTATGCCATTCGATCCGAGCGGCACTTACAGCTACGCGACGACCACAAAGAACGGCGTCAGAACACTGTTTGGCGCAAACGGTCTTGGTACGTCGTTTGTTGGGGCTTCACACCGGTACATGATTCACGATTCCACGAATGATGGAATCTATGTTCAGCTTCGTGTCGACCTTATCGCAGATACCGCACGACTACAGTGGACGCTTGTCAATCTTGAGAATCAGATTAACACCGTCGGCCTGTGGATTGGAGCGGACATCGGTATGATCACGAACGGGTCGGACCTCAACGGTGCGAATCAATCCGGTACCGGACTTGCGGGACTTACGTCGAATCCCAAGCCCGCATATGCGGTTCTGCCCGGTCGTCGACCGCCCGTTACTGAGAAAAGGCTTAACCGTACGATTGATCCGGGCACATACCCAGATCACCTTGACTTTTACTTCGGTCAAACGGCTGCAGCTGGCTTGAGAATTGATACGGGTCCAACTCCTGGTACGACCGATGAAAGCGGAAACAGCGATGCAACCCAATCGGAAGAGGTCGTCCTTGGAAACAAGGGTTTCATTACCGGTCCCGCTGGTGGCGACAACACGTTTACCGACTCTATCATCGGCGATGTGCTGTGGTTAGGCAATGCTTCCTACCTCGTCAAGTATCCGGAAACCCCGCTTGCTGCAAATCCTAACCCGATTGCGAGCGCTGATCCGGGTGCAAACCCTGTCGGGACAAGAAAGCAGATTATTAGCTACGTGCGAACGCCTTGGGGCGTTGGCAGTTACTCATTGCCGTACGCAGCGGTCGCAGATGCACCTGTCCTGGTAGCAGAAAATCCGAACGGACAAGACGGCTTAAGCCCGAATCCGATGACGATTCGTGTCTATGTAGACAATATCTTTGCTTACTCAGACGTTGAGATCGGTACGCCGTTGAACGACGTGAAGATCACACTCAACTTGCCGAACGGTCTTTCCCTCGCCCCTGGCGAACTCGGAACCAAGACCATTCAAGTGCTTGGTCCACGGCAGATGGGTTCTGTCGATTTCCAAGTAGAAGCCAACGGTGTTGAGTTTGGCGACCTTCCCTATACTATCGTTGTAGACCCCGCCGGTGTGCCGAAGGATAAGACGTTGCATGGCATTGTCCGTGTGGCAGCGACACCGAGAGTTACAATTCGTCAAGACTCGAACATGATCTCGATTCCGTGGAACTTCCCGGACACGGCTTTCAACACAATCTTTGCTCCGTTGCAGATGCCGGTTGATTTCCAGGCCTACACCTGGGACCCTGTGCAGAACGGTTACATCCCTGCAACTAGCGCACAGCGTGGAAAGTCATTCTGGATCGTTTCGAACACGGATGAAGGTTCGGTTCCCTACACAGGAGCTACAACCCCGACGGATACGTCAACGGGCTTCCCGCTGATCAACCTCACACCGGGTTGGAATATGATCGGTAATCCATACAACTATGCGATTCCCGTTTCCCAGCTCGTTGGCCGAACAACTTCAACGACCCTGACCTGGGCGCAAATGCTGACGCAAAATGTAGTCAGCGGCTCCTTGGTTTGGTACGACTCTTCAATCGGCGACTACCAGTATCTGCAAGGACTTGATGCGTTCATCGAGCCTAACAAAGGCTACTGGGTCTACGTTTTTGAAGAGTTCGACCTTGACTTCTCATCGGTCACGCTCCCCGGTCTGCCGGGCTCGAACCGAAGCTCAAACAATGCGATTCCGTGGCAGCAGACAGACAAGCAATGGCGACTGAAGCTCTCCGCTCGAACGAACAATTCGATCGACGCAGAGAACTACATCGGAGTTGCGAAGTCTCAGGCTGAAGCACGAAACCTTACAGTGTTTGAAGCTCCGATGTCGCCGACACAAAAGGTCGCTCTCTCCACTGAGCAGATGGTCAATGGTCAGCCGACTCGGATGGCGCAAGCGTTGATTGATAACAAGGCTAAGCGAGAGTGGAAGGTCTTTGTGACCGCTCAGGAAGCTGGCGAAGTCGTCTTGACTTGGCCGAACGTTTCGACCCTGCCGAAGAACGTAAGGTTCCGCCTTACCGATGTCGCAACAGGTTCGACACGCGACCTGAAGGGTTCCTCAGGCTATACCTTCAACATGGCAGCAGCGGGCAGCCGCGAGTTCAAGTTGGAGGCGCTTGCGGCCGGAGCCGTGAATGCAGTCATCGGAAACGTGGTTGCAACACGACCTGGACGAGGCCCTGGCGATCCTCTCAACATTACGTACACGCTATCCAGCGATGCGAACACGACCGTCCGAATCCTTTCGGGCAGCGGACGTGAGATCTTCACCGTGACGCGCGGACGTTCTGACCGGGCTGGCGAGAACACCGCCGTCTGGACACTTCGGGACAACGCGAACCGATTGGTCGCCCCAGGCGCCTACCGGGTCGAGATCCTCGCAGAGACTGAAGGTGGCGAGCGAGTGAGAAAGGTCGTTCCGATCAATATCATTCGCTAAGTTAGAACAACAAAACGGAGCCCTTGGATGATTCTCCAAGGGCTCTTTGTCTTTAAACCAGACACGATTCAGGAATCAAACCAATCGGTACCGTTCTACCGTCTTCCTATCAGAGTGCACGGTTCCGGTACTATCGGGAAGACGAGAGCTTGATTATGCGAGTGAATATCTGGAAACAGTTGCTCACGGCCATGACGCTAACCTTGGCCGTCTGTCTGGCACACGCCGACAACGCCTCGTTGCGAATCACTTGTTTCCCGACGGTAAGTGTTGCAGACGGTCGAAGCACCGTCACTGTCACCGCAGAAGTCCGAGACAACAGCGGAAGAGCCGTGCCAGACGGAAGCCAAGTCGTCTTCACGACGACACTTGGAACGTTCCGGAATGCCGTTGTGACTACAACGAACGGTCTTGCCCAAGCGATCCTCGTCGCGGGCTCCATTCCTGGACACGCCAAGATCACCGCAACCGCTCTCGCTTTTAATACGGTTTCAACCTACACGTTTGAGTTCGTTGGCGATAGGTCCATGCTCTCGACAGCCAAAGAGTACATCGAAGTGACCGCACCTGATTATCTGATGTACAGCATGGATCAGCGCGTTATCGGCGCTGCAGGCCCAAACAAGGGAGTCAATCTTCGCTACCGAGACATTGAGATCGAATCTGACGACCTTCAAGTTAATGTCACGTCATACGAAGTTCGTGCCCGAAAAGCTGTTCTTCGAATGGGCAAGTTCGAGAAAGAGTTCGACGAGCTCTACTTCGTTCTTAATCAACGGCGAGGGTTCGGAACGACAACTTACGAGGGTGAGGTCGTAGACTTTGTTGGCGGTCATCCTTTCATGGTCCCCGTTGCCACCAAGAGACTGCGCTACGGCATTCTCGAGATCACCGGCACAAAAGTTCACGAACCAACAAGCCAATATTCAACCGAGCTATTTGTGTTCGATGACCTCATTGAAGCCACGAGCGGCGTTGCGGCAAAGAAAGCAACTATTTTTCCGCGAAGGAATATCCAATTCCAAAAGGCCGATATCTACATCGGCACAACCAAGATCGCCAGCGTTCCGCTCTATCAGCTGCCCGTTTATGCACAATCGCCTCTAGTCACCGACCAAATCGTCAATATCAACGACAGTGAGGTTTCGGTCAACTACCCGCACTATCTGACCCTAAAGCCAGGCGTCACCAGTCTTCTCCGATTTCGAACGGGAGAAAAGTATGGGCGTACGGCAGGGGTAAGTCACGGTGCATTCCTTGATTACGAACTGAGTTGGAATAAGGGTGACGATATGGAGGGCGGCTTGGTCGTCTCCGGTCTTGCTCGCGACGACTGGAGCGTGGGAATGCGTCAATACCTGCGTTTGGACGACCGGAGTAGTATTAACGCCATGCTGGAATTCCCGGCACACCGCGCCATGTACGGTTCGGCTAGCTACTCCAGGCATTTCAACGGCTTCCAAATGAGCATGAGCGGTTCTCACAGCCGTTCACTGCAGGGCACAAAGTTTGAAAATCAGAGCTACTCGCTCGTTCTTGAGAAGGACGCTACGAAGGTTGGCAAGCTGCCATTCCGAATGTTCTATGGTGTCACGGCAACTTCATTCTCGACGGACTCGCCATCAGGAAACCTCAATCAGAGTGCGGTGGGTATGCGGCTCCGAATGCAAATGTTGCCGCAGATTCTGGACTCGCACACCATGCTGAACGCTTCGTTCGCGGCGACGAAGCAGCAGGGCCGAAACACACTCAGCGGCTTGGGATACTCGGCGGACCTTTCCCTGAGCAGAAGGCTGGGCCCGAACTCTAGCGCTCTCCTAGGCTATTCATTCATCGATGATGGGTTTACAAGCTCCATCGTCGGCAAGCAGAATCTCAGCTTCCAAGGCTATATGGAGAAAGGTCGCACATACATCAGCCTTTTCGGTTCGCGCGGACTTGATGTTGATCGCTTAAGCATCTTTGCGGACGCATCCTACCGCGTCTCTGGGCTGTGGCGAATGACATATAGCCACACCTTCAATCGTTACATCGGTGATTCTTATCTTGATAACATCGTTGGGCTCAACTATCGTCTCGGCTTCCGCGAAATTGGCCTCACGTGGTCTTCTCGAACGAATCGACTGGGGTTCCAGGTCTTTGGTGCTTCGATTTATTAGTGCGGTCACGGCAGTTCTGCTCGCCGCGATCACGTCCTCACAGGCGTTTGGGAGGTTCGGCTACACACCGAATGTCCGAGTGCCCGGCTTTATTGTCACCACAGAAGGGTTCAACGTAGACAACCCCAAAGCCGACGTGTTTAAGTTCGAAGCGCCCTCAAAGATGTGGCGTCCCGTACTCACGTCGGACACATCCCAAACAGTCTTGCTCTCTGGTGTAGGAAGGATGCCGGCAAAGCTCCGTACCGACCTTTGGGGGATGGGTTTTTCGCTGTACTTCCAGTACGGTTTCGGGCTGCATCTCTCCACGATCTCAAAGCCATATGTCAGTTGGGCAGAGGGCAGCGCAGGACCCGACATTCCCACACCACCTGCAAAGTGGGTGCTGATCTCGTTTAGAGAGGGGCAACCGCCAGTTCTGTTGTCGTTCTATGGCAAAGCTTTGTCGGTCAAGCTCTCGGGCCGAGCAGGAGATTGGGTGCTTCGCTCAGAGGAACCTTATGATGGTTGGGTGCGGGTTGTTGCCCCGTTCGGCTTCGAAAGCCGCTCTGCAAGCTCGGCAGCGTCCCTGGGGGAGCTTGTGGCAACGGTCAAGAAGCACGAAGCTGTTATGACAGGCCCCATCCCCAAAGTGACCGGGGTCACGACAGACGATTCACTCACAAGTGTAACGGTGAACTGGGAGTTTGATGGTCCGGGCGCAGTCGTTCCAAGCCCAGCGATCTTGGCTCCGTTAGGAGGCTATCCCGTCACGATTCATAGCCGAACGACAAGACTGCCAGGAATGGACGAGAACGGTCCAATAACCATCTCAGACGACCCTCGAATCCGAATGACCTTCCCTGTAAGGCGAATCCCCACAGGGAGAGGGCTCAGCATCGGTAAGTCGGGTGAAGAGCTGATTGCGACAGCCTCACCCATAGATATTCCTTCCGTTTTTGAATTAGCCTTGGCAAATCTGGTTGGACAAAGGGAGAAGGTCATCCGGCAAGGTGCAGGCGAATCGCTGAATGCCTATCTTGGTGGAGCGCGCTACGAGATCGAGCCGTTTACCAACCAGCGATTGCCTTACAGCCCTGATGGAACGGGGATCGATCTTGCGGCAGCCCAAGCGCTCCTGATGCAATCGACAATGACCCCGGTTCAAGCGACGTCCGAACCGAATTCGCTCCTCACGTCTGTTCTCTTTCGCCGAGACTGGGCGACATGGACTATCTGGACACCCAACCCCCAGATTTCACGTCGAGCCACCGCCCTTGCCGCTCTTGCTGCGGCGATCTGTCCTGAGCCTGAAAGGAGGCTCCAGGCCGGACTTCTCCAAGCCGGACTCGCCAGCCAACGAGGCCTCCAAGTTTGGCGTCGTCGGCAGAGCTTAGACGACGGCGACCCTGCACAGCTTCTTGAAGTCGCGCTTGGACTGCGCAACAGCATCTTCTCGGGAACTGCGCGTGAACCGCGTGAGGATGGATTCCTCAAGGTCCTCCAAAGCGAGATTAGAATTTACGGGGACATCGGTTTGGTCACCGAACTCAAAAACAGAGAGTTGGTGGCAAAATGGGATTCTCCCGATGGTCAGCCAACGACGCTCGTCTTTGCCTCTGCTTATCCAATCGAAATCAACGACGGCACGAATACCTCCATCAGTAGGTCCGAGGAGGCGCTTGGGTTTACCGTTGTGCGCTGCGCTCCGGTGAAGGCAGGCCCATGTGAGCTCATCATTACGACCCCGTCGTGGGCAAAATCACTCCCCGCTAATGTGGCGCCCCCTCGGTATACCGAAGTCATGCAGTAGGGATGAGATCGGTGTTGTAGTGTAGCCCGACATTCTCTCGCCTTGAGATCGCGCCACGAATGACATGCCCAGCCGCAAGGAGAAGGTTTCTTGTCTCTAGTGCGTACATGCCATACGGCGCGTCAGCCTTGGCATCGTACTCAGCCATAAGTTCGGCAAGGCGCGTTTCAGCCGCGTCCAAGCCTGCGTTTGTACGTACGATTCCCACGTTATCGGTCATTAAACGCTGTAGGGCCCGTCGGATCTGAACGGCTTCTGTGTCTGGCGTTGAAAGTGGCTCGTGGACAACGGGGGGATTCTCAAGTGTAAAAGAGGGTTCCTCGAATGAAGCCTGTGCGGCAGCCCTACCAAAGACCATCGCTTCGAGAAGGCTATTACTGGCTAATCGATTCGCGCCGTGTACCCCCGTCGAAGCAACCTCCCCAGCCGCGTAAAGGCCTGGCACGGAGGTCTTTCCGCTCAGGTCAGTAATAACGCCTCCGCAGGAGTAGTGCTGGGCAGGCACTACAGGCGCCCAGTCCTTGTCGAACTCCACTCCGACTGTGCTAAGCGTGGCGTGGATCGTCGGAAACTCTTCTTTCACTGTTCCAGGCTTAAAGTGAGTGAGGTCCAGGTAGACGCACCACGTCCCAAGTCGTTTGATCTCACTGTCTATTGCTCTGGCCACGATGTCGCGGGGTGCAAGCTCCAGCCGTTCGTCGTAGTCGTACATGAAGCGCCTCCCAAGGTGGTTGCGCAGGGTGCCGCCAGCGCCTCTGCACGCTTCCGTGAGAAGGTAGCCCCTCAACTGCTCATGATAGAGCGTTGTCGGGTGGAATTGCATAAACTCCATCCCCGCAATCTCTGCCCCGACTTCACTTGCCAATGCTACACCGTCCGCCGTGGCGACACGTGGGTTGGTTGTGTGCCGATACATTGTTCCGCAGCCGCCTGTTGCAATAAGCGTCGACTTCGAAAGGAAGGAGACCTCGCCAAGCCCCTCGATCATCGCTCGCACACCTACACACCGACCCTCGTGCATCAGCAGATTTGTGACAAAGGCATGTTCGATAACCGTGATGTTTGGGCTGGCTTTCACTGCAGCGACAACGGCGCGCTCAATCTCATAGCCTGTTCGGTCCTCGAAGTGGATAATACGGTGGCGGCTGTGTCCGCCCTCTAGCCCAAGCCGCAGTTCGCCGTTGTCCTGAACGTCAAACTTTGCCCCAATGTCTTGTAGCCATTGAATCGCATCCGGAGCTTGTTGCACCAGAAACCGAACCGCATCGGCGTTGCAAAGACCCGCGCCCGCGATGAGCGTGTCACGCTCGTGAAGCTCCCAAGAGTCCGCCTCGCCTATGGCAGCGGCGATGCCGCCTTGCGCATAACTTGTGTTGGCGTCCGTAACGGCGGCTTTTGTGAGCAC